>DAHUZK010000076.1 GCA_027306605.1 Acidimicrobiaceae bacterium | reverse complement strand
GGGAATGCGCCGGGATCTGCGGGGAGCGGCAAAATCGTGGATCTGGCTGCTCCTCGCCGTTCCGGGGCTTTTCAGGCGATCACGGCGAAGGCGGTGGATCCGAGCGTTCGCCATCCGCTGCGGTCGGCTCGTCGGCTCGGCGAAGCTCCGGGTCTTCTTTCCCTAGCCCTCGCGTTCGCGCTGCGATGTCACTCGACGTTCCAGGTCGTGCCCACGTGGAGCGGTGCCGCCACCATCACCCCGTCGGGCGGCTCGAGCACGTCGGGCCCGAAGGCCTCGAAGGAGACCGCCGGCTTCCAAGGGAGCAGTGGCGTCTGCGCCCACTTGCCGAAGCTCGTCATCGCGGTCCACACCGAGTAACGACCCTTGGGAAGTGGGATGTTGTGCAGGCGACAGCGGAGCTCGAAGTCCCCGGAGGGGAACAGGCCATGGTGCTTGGTGATGAACATCGGAAAGGCGGTCCCCAAGGAGACGCCCACGTAGAAGTCGGCCTCGACGGCCTCGGGTGAATTGAGGGTGAGCTGTATCTCAGCGTCCTCGAGCGAAAGGACCTGCCCACCATCGGGACCGGTGATCCGGGACTTGAGCATCCGGACGACGCCGTCGTTCGACGTCGCGACCGAGGCGTCCTGTTCGACGGACTTCCGATAGAGCGCGGTGACTTGCCTGGTCGGGCCTGCGGCCTGCACCGTGGCATCGGCCAGCCACAGGGACTGCCGGCAAGTCGCTTCCACCGACACGAGGTCGTGCGACACGTAGATGAGCGTGGTCCCGTCGCGAACGATCTCTTCGATACGGCGGAGGCACTTCTGCTGGAAGTTCGCATCGCCCACCGACAGCACCTCATCGACCAGGAGGATGTCCGGCTCCAGAAAGGCGGCGATCGAGAAGCCCAAGCGCATCTGCATTCCCATGGAGAAGAACTTGACCTGCCGGTCGATGGCGTCCTCCAGCCCGGCGAACTCGACGATCTGGTCGAACCTCTGCCGGGAGAGCTTCCGTCGCATTCCGAGCACGGCACCGTAGAGAAAGACGTTCTCACGTCCGGTGAGATCGGGGTGGATCCCGCTGGTCACGCTCAAGAGCGCTCCCAGCCGACCCACGACTTCGCAGCGACCGGCTGACTGGTACGTCGTGCCACTGATGATCTTGAGCAGGGTCGTCTTCCCGGAGCCGTTGATACCGATCAGCCCGAGGGTCCCTCCGGGCTCGACCTCCACGCTGACGTCCTTGAGCACCCAACGATAGGCTCGACCGCTCTTGCGCAGTTGCCGCATCTGCCTCATCCGAGCCAGCTGGTCGTAGAACAACGGCGCGGTCCGGTCGGCACGGAACTTCTTCCACACGTGCTCGGCACGAACGGATCCTTTAGGCAATGTCGGCAAAGTTCACCTCGAATCGTTTGAAGAGGCGATAGCCAATGGCCAGATAGAACGCGGTGCCCGCCACCGCGGCCAGGAGTGGACCCGGGACCGGGTTCAGGCCGAGCAGGATGGCGCGGCGCGAGTCGTCGATCACCGGACCCAGGGGATTGAAGAATCCGTACACCATGCGCCACTTCGCGGGAATGATGCTGAACTGCCAAATAACCGGAGTGACGAAGAGGCCCAACTGGATCATCATGGGAAGAACCTGCGCGAGATCACGCATCTCGATGATCGTGGCTGAGATCGCAAGGGTGAGGCCAATGGTGAACAAGAGCTCGATCACGATCATGAGGGGTACCACCCACAGCGTCTGCACGTGCGGGATGAACCGAAACAGGGCAAAGAGGAGAATGAGGGGGATCCATGCGAGGAGCGTGTTGACCACGTTGACCCCGATCGTCTCCAGTGGATAGCACTCTCGCGGGAACTGGGTCTTGCTCATCAACTCCTTGTTCGTCAGGAGGGACGTGCCGCCGGTACCCACCGACTGGGCGAAGAAGGTCCAGCAGATAATTCCGATGAAGGCGAAGATGGGATACGGGACGCCCGCTGGGACGCCCAACGATTTGGTCCGCGCGAAGATCAGCATGAAGATGCCGAGCATTGCCAAGGGTGCCAAAAGCGCCCACAGCAGCCCCAACGTCGCCTGCTTGTACTGGGCGCGAATATCGCGTTCGGCCAGGGTGAAGATGATGTCGCGGCTCGCCCACAAACCCTGCAGGGAGGTCTTGAGCCGAGCTTGGTGCCGGTAGATGAGGTCTTGGGGGGGCTCGGCGGGCACGGCGGCGGGCTCGCCAGAGCCGACAACGCCCCCGGCAGATGTTGGACCCCCCTCTGAAGGGATCGACAACGTCATCGAACTCGCCACCTTCTCCGCCCGCGAGCGCAGGCCTTCGTCCCCTGCCACATGGAAGGCTGACAGTATCGCGCACCTCGAGATTCACGGCGAAGCGTCAGCGCCCGCAAGGACCGGTACTATCGCCGCATGGGCGTTGAACAGGGGTTCTCGGCCCAGGCAGCCCGTGGCAACCTGCGGGTACTCCACGTGATCAAGTGCCTCGGCTACGGCGGCGCCGAACGTCTGTTGGTGGACATGGTCGCAGCCAGGGACGAGCGCCGGTTTCGCTACGAGGTCGCCTACGTGCTCCGGGATCAGGACGCCTTGGTGGAAGCTGTCAGAGCCCGCGGAACGGCGGTGCACTGCCTCGGCGCCCGCCACAACGGGGACGTCCGGTGGATGCTCGCCCTCCGGCGCCTGCTGGTCGAGGGTCGCTTCGACGTGGTCCACTTCCATCTGCCCTACGCGGCCGCGCTCGGACAGCTCGTCGTGGCATCGCTGCCACGTGCCGTCCGCCCGAGGATCGTCTACACGGAACACAGCCTGTGGGACCGATCAAAGCTGGTGAATCGGGTGCTGTTACGCAGTTCCATGGGGAGACAAGAGCGCCTCGTGGCCGTCTCGGAGGCCTCGTTCGAAGCCTTGCCCCGTCCTCTGCAACGTCGAGCGACGATCGTGGTACACGGAGTGGACCTGACTCGCTCGGACCTCCTCCTGACGCGACGGCGTGAGCAGCAAGCCCTCGTGCGATCGGAGCTCGGCGTGCGCGACGAGGACCATCTCTTCATGACCATCGCCAACCTGCGTCCCGAAAAGGGATACGACGTGCTGCTCCGTGCCGCGCGCCTTCTCGCCGACCGCTCAATTCCTATCCACATCGCGGCGATCGGACGCGGACCTCTGCGGGAAGAGCTGCTCGCTCGCCACAGGGAACTCGCACTTGGCGATCGATTCCAATTCCTGGGCCAGCGCGACGATGTGCTTGCATTGTTGGCCGGCGCGGACGCCTTCGTCCTTCCCTCGCTCCACGAGGGACTTCCGGTCGCTCTGATGGAGGCCACGAGTGTGGGACTCCCGATCGTCGCAAGCAACGTCGGCGGCATTCCTCAGGTTCTCGTTGACGGAATCGACGCTCTCTTGGTGCCTCCGGAGGACGCCCATCGTCTCGCCTGGGCCATGGAGAAGCTGGCCTCGGACCCCTTACTCCGCGAACGTCTCGGGTCACGGGCGAAGGCCCGGAGCTCCATGTTCGATATCGCCGAGGCCAGCCGGACCCTGGGTGACATCTACGTCGAGGTGGCGCGCACGTGAACGCGCTCTGCGGCAAGAGACTGGTCCACGTCACGACGATCGACATGAGCCTGGTGCTGCTCCTCGGTCCGCAGCTGAGGGCATTCGCCGAGGCCGGCATGGAGGTGATCGGGGTCTCGGCTCCCGGCCCGTTCGTGCCGCAGCTGGAGTCCTGGGGCATCCGCCATGAGCCCCTCCGGCACGCCACCCGCTCGCACGCCGCCGGGCAGGACGCCTTGGCGATGGTCGAGCTCCTGCGTCTCTTCAGGAAGCTCAGGCCGGACATCGTCCATACCCACAACCCGAAGCCAGGGCTCTACGGAAGAGTTGCTGCACGAGCGGCCGGTGTACCGGGCATCGTCAACACCGTCCACGGTCTCTATGCGAGCCCCGAAGACGAGCTGTGGCGGAAATCGTTGGTGTACGCATTGGAGCGTGCCGCCGCCTCCTGCTCGGGTGCCGAGCTCGTCCAGAATCCTGAGGACCTCGGGGTCCTGTCCCGGATCGGTGTGTCGGCGGACAAGTTGGTGCTGCTCGGCAACGGCGTCGACCTGCAGCGGTTCCGTCCCGAGCCGACCGGGAAGGTCCGTCGGCGGGTCAGGGACGAATTCGGCGTGGGCGGAGACGCTCTGGTGGTGGGTACGGTGGCGCGTCTGGTGTGGCAGAAGGGCTTCCGAGAGCTGTTCCTCGCGGCCGAGAAGATCCACGCCCAGTCGCCAGACGTCGTGTTCGTGGTGGTCGGAGGCTCGGACCCCGAGAAGTCCGATGGGATTCCAGCCGATGCGCTCGCTGCTGCCGCCCGCCGCGCCCGCATCGTCTTCGTCGGGAGCAGGCACGACATGGAGCGCATTTATTCGAGCTTCGACCTGTTCGTGCTGCCGTCGTATCGCGAGGGCTTCCCACGGTCCGCCATGGAAGCAGCCGCATGCGGCCTGCCCGTCATCGCGACCGACATACGTGGCTGTCGACAGGTTGTCTCAGACGGTCAGACCGGTCGGCTCGTTCCGCTTCATGATGTCGAAGTGCTGGCCTCAGCAATCAGCGATCTGCTGGCCGACCCCGCCCGGCGCCGGCAGATGGGATTGGCGGCTCGGCGCAAGGCCGAGGCCGAGTTCGACGACCGGGTCGTGGTGACGAAGACGATGGACGCCTACGAACGAGTGCTCTGCCGCGCCACGCGGTCCAGGAGGTCACGGACGGCTGCACCGGAAGCGTGACCGTCATAACGGTCGAGGTAAAGAGCCTCGGCTGCCTCCACGAGACGTTGGCGTAGCGGCGCATCCTCCAGGATCCGCACGGTCGCTGCGGCGAAATCGTCGGGATCGTCCGCTACCAACAGATGCACGCCGTCTTCGACCTCGAGGCCCTCCGCACCCAACGTCGTGGACACGACGGGGACCCGGTTCGCAAAGGACTCGAGGATCTTGACCCGGGTGCCGCTGCCGTAGCGGATCGGCACCACGGCCACCGTCGCTCCGGCCAGCTCTTCGTCCATGGAGGGCACCTGACCCACGACGGAGACGCCACCGGTTTGGGCCAATCGTTTGACACCCGTGCCCGGCAGACCGACCAGCCGCACCTCCGTCGACGGCTCCGTCGCGCGAATGCGCGGAAGGATCACACGTACCAGCCATTCCGCCGCGTCGATGTTGGGGGGATACCCGAGATGGCCCTGGAAGAGCACGACCTGGCGACCCCCGGCGGCGGGGTTGCCCGCAGGCCGCTCCGGTCTCGGAAACGAGTTGGGGATCACCGTCACATTGGGCAGGCCGCACCGCTCGACGTCGACTCCGCTGGCGATAACGACCCGCTCCACCTGCGCCGCCACGGACCGCTGGAACCGGTGCCAGTCGGCTGCGTTCAACTTGGCCCGGTACCAGGCCAGATGGTCCCGAAGCGAACCGGGCGCGGCGGAGCGGAGCAGGTCGGCCCGCAGCTCAGCCTTGCGGTCCTCGAGGTCGTCGAGGTCGACGATGGTAGGCCCGAAATGGGGCCGACCCGTCCAATGGTAGGAGCGCGCCGTCGAAAACCACACCACGTCATAGGGAGGAAGCGCCCATTCCCGCAGGGCGGCGCGGGGGCCGGTGTCGGCACTGGCCATGGCGACCTCGGCGGGAAGGTCTCTGCGAAGGGCCCACTTGATCCGCCATCGGAACGGTGAGCAGCGGTGCGGCAACACTGCTCCTTTCGATCGCGCCACGTGGACCGTGGCCGGCACCGTGATGTCCTGCCGGCGCGGATCGTGAAGGATGAAGAGGTCGAGATCGCTCACGGAGGCCACGGCTTCGACGACTTGGCCCAGGCGAACGAGGTTGCCTCCGAGCGCCGGCCAAGGCAGGTTCTCCGCAATGAGCAATGATCTCATGAAGCGCTCCCGCTGTCTGCATCCACGTGTGCCTGAACATTCTGACGGCCATTCCGCGACAGCGCGACCAACTCACCGTGCGAGCCGAACCCGGTCCGGTCACCGTAGTCGAAGGTATCTGACGCCGACGCGTTCGGGCCCGCCACCGACGAGCCGAAGACGTCGCTCGTTACCTTCGCTGCTACGGTGCGGTCGGTGCTGGTCGTGCACGTCATCCCGTCCCCACGAGGCAGAGGAGCGCAGCGCGCGGCACGCCTCCTGGTCGACGGACTCAATGCGCGAGGACCGGTGGTTCGTCACTGCCTGCTCGGGCTCTTCGACGGTCCGCGGGAGGTGGATCTCGACCTGGCTGTGGGGAATGCCGGCGGCAGTCGCCCCACCGAGGGCTTCGATCCTCGTCTCGTGCTCGAATTGCGCAGAGTCCTGGCCGGACTCGATCCCGCGGTGATCGTCGCCCACGGCGGCGATCCGATGAAGTACGCCGTTCCGGCGGTCTGGGGCACCGGGTGCCCCGTGGCGTATTGCGTGATAGGGACGTATGCGGGAAGGTCGACCAGGTCCCATGAATGGCTGTGGAGGCGCATCATGGCCCGGGCCGAGCTGGTTGTCGCCGTCAGCGAGGACGTACTGGCCGAATGCACCGGAAGGTTCCGCGTCGTCCCCCGGAGGGCGATGATGATCCCCAACGGGAGGGACGTCCGGCAGTTCCGTCCCCGCTCGGGCAACGCCGAGTCGCCTCGCCCCACTCTGATGTTCGTCGGCGCTCTGACCCCCCAGAAGCAGCCCGGTCGCTTCATCGAGGTCGTCCGCCGGCTACAGGACGACGGCAGGGAGATCCGCGCCGTCATGGTCGGCGATGGGCCACTTGCTCCGACCTTGGGCCCGCTGGCCCGGGCGTCCGGCATCGAGCTGCTCGGCGGCCGGCCCGACGTCCCTGAGCTCTTGCGCGAAGCCGATCTCTTCGTGTTCACCAGCCTGCCCACGGGCGAGGGCATGCCAGGAGTGTTGATCGAAGCGGGATTGAGCGGCGTGCCGGCGGTGTCGACACGCGTGCCCGGGGCGGCAAGCGTCCTGATCGATGGACGGACCGGCCTCATCGTCGAAGATTCGGTAGCGGCGATCGCGGCCGGGATCGGCGACCTTTTGGACGCTCCCGAGCGCCGGACCGCCATGGGGCTCAAGGCTCGCACCCGGTGCGCAGAAGAGTTCGGCCTGGAGCTCATGTGCCGGCGGTGGGAAGCCGCCCTTCGACCGATGGTGGAACGCCGCCTTCACCACGGGGCGTGACGACGATCTGCTCGGTCAGAACTCGCGCCGTGCGTGCTCCATGACGCTGAGCTCGTCACGGACCGGGGCCGGGACGGCGTCAAGGGGCCCGGAGAGCGGCAGTTGCTCCGTGGGGTCGAGCGGGTGGCTCGCTCGCTCCCCCGGCATCTCCAGCTCCGTGTCGGCGGGACCCCAGTCGAAGAGCTCGACGCCGCCTTCCGTGAGGGCCACGCCGACGACCGGAGCGTCGAGCCTCCTCAAGGCCGCACTCAGTTGGCGCATCTCCTTGAGCGTGCTGAGCTCGCGGTCGGCCACCACCAGCACCACGTCGGCCAAAGGTGTCAGCCCCTCGCCGTGGTGCACCGAGAGATAGGAAGGAACCTCGAGAAACACGACGTCCACGATCTCCAGGAGCACCGCGACAACATCGGGGACGCGGATCACCACCCTTGCAGGATGGCTGACGAAGTGGCGCAGATCGAGTCGCACCACACCGGGCACCCCCGTCTCTCCGAGTAGGTCTTCGATGTCTCTCTGACTCACCGGCCCTGTCAAGAGCCGGGCCCGCTCGTCCTCGATCCGAAGCCCTGCGCCGTTCCCGGGAGCCGGCCAACTCCGCCACCAGAGCGGGGGCGAATCCGGCAGTTCCGATTCCGGCGACCCGAGCCCGGCCGTGGTGAGGAGCGCCACGCGCTGACCGGTCTCGGCGCAAACCGTGGCCAGGTTCGTCACCACGTCTCCAAGTGATGGCTCGGTGTCCGCCGATACGACCATCACGACCCGACGATCCGGGATGAGGATCGAGCGCCGTTCGGCGGCGGACCGCGTGCGCGACTCGTTCATGGCCTTCCCGACCGCCCTGCACCGCTGCCCACACCACGGTCCAACATGTGATCCTCGCCTCCGTACAAGCGTTCGCTGTCCTCCGCCGGTGGGAGCGGCAGGGGCTCTCGGAACACCGACAACCAGAGCATCCGATAGGCCTCACCCGACTCGCCGGCCTGCAATGGGAGCTCGGCGATGACCGGGTAGCCCAAGGACGTCTGGGCCCGCTTCGCCGTCTTCAGGCGGCTGTCCAGCATCCACAGGGCGATGGCCGCCAGCGCGCCCAGGACGAGGCCGATCAACAGACCCACGCCGGCGCGGACGGTGCGGTTCTGCACCACGGTCGGGGTCCCCGTGACCACAGCTGTCGTCGAGGCCTGGGACGGCGCCTGCACGACTTGGAGCCCTGATCCCGGCTGCTCGATCACCAGACTCGCCAGGTAGTTCTGCAGTGCCGTCACCTGAACCTGCAAAGCCTGAGGGGTGAGGCCCGGCGCGAGGTGGTTCGTCGCGATGTCCGTCATGACGCTGTTCAGCGTCTGCTCCGTCTGCTGCTCTTGACCCAGAAGCGCGTTCTTCGAGGCGGCGTCCGTCGAATCCTGCATCGCCTGGACGAAGGACTGATTCAGCGCGAGCGAGGAGGCGGCGGTGGACCCGACCGTTGTCACGTCGACCACGCCATTCTGCTGTCCGGAGCTCTGTCCTCCGCTGGTGCTCGCATTCGGGTCCACCACCGTGATCTGCTCCCGCAGGATCGGCAACGGTTCGTTCAAGCCGGAGATCCGGTTCGTGTCGGCCATGACACCGTCCGTGCTGGCGTAGTACTGGATCTGTCCAATGCTGATCCCACCGCCCAGCAGGCTGGAGCCGTTCTGCGCGGTGGGAGGCGAACCGATGACCGACGTCGTCTGGTAGTGGGTCTCGATGTGGCCCTTCGGGGGCGGGGCGAGGAGCAAGGGCACGGCCAATCCGGCCAACCCGAAGATCGCGAGCAGCCACCAGCCACGGACCAGTGCAGCCCAGTAGTCGGAAAGTTCCATTATTCCTCCCGCCTTGACACGCGCGACCAGCGGAACGCCGACGTCCGCTTCAAGGTACCAGCCAGTTTTCCGGGCTCAACGGCGCCCCCACTGGGTAATAGGCATTGCAGGCTCGGTCGAGCCCGCCCGCCTCTCCTCTCACGAGGATTCGTCCCAAAGAGGATACTGACAGTCCTACCCACGCCGAAATAGGGCCAACCGGATCCGATCGGCACAACGCCCCCACAAGCGCCAGGACGTGCTCTCTGCCCTGGACCCGTGCGTGCAGTCCGACAGCTCCCAGTCGGGCCTCTCCGAGGGGCGCGCCCACCAATTACATGCGGCCATGCCCTGCGGTAGATTCATGAGGGCGGAGACTCGGGAGGGCCCGGAGCGATCAGCCTTGTTTTGGCGACGACAGGGTCTTCGGCGATCACGAGCGGTTTGGGGCGATGATGTTGACGTGGACGAAGGGCAGTGCTTCGGCACGGAGGCAGTGCCCGGCGGTTCCGACGGGGATGGGCGTATCGGCATGACTGAAGCCGACACAGGTCAAGGCGGATCAGGGGTCGACCGCGGCGAACCGCACGACATGGACGCGCCGGTCCCGCTTTCGCGTCGGATTCCTGTTCTGGCGAGCCGAGTTCGCGCCCAGCTCCTCTTCATGGTGTTCGATGCCATTTGCGTGGTCGCCGGCTACAGCGCGGCTGAAGTCTTCTACTGGCGCAACGTCGCGCCGAACGAGTACGGCTGGCACTTCGGCCTCTTCCTGCTCATCGCCCTCACCGTGACCCTTGCCTGCAACCAGATCTACGGCTTGTACGGCCGAATGTGGCGCCATGCAGGGCTCGAGGAAGCACGCCAGATGATCCTCTCGAGTGGGACTGTCGCTGCCGTCATGCTCGTCGTCTACATAGCAGTACGCGTTTCCGGTTACCAGGTGCTCCATGCACAAGTGATCGTGGTCGGGCTGCTTCTCGCCACACTCGGCATGAGCCTTGTCCGCTTTCAGTCGCGGATCTTCGCCTGGCAACGAGGCTCACGAGGTAGCGGATTGCGTGTTGCCGTTGTCGGGAGCCGAGATGCGGCCGCCTCGGCTGTCCGCGAAATGATCCGACGTCCCGATGCTGGGCTGATCCCGGTCGCAGTGTTCGACGACGATGAATCGGTCCACGGCATGTCCCTCATCGGAGTGCCGATCGTCGGCAGCATCCAGGACATCCCTGCCGCAACCAGCCGGTTCATGCTCCAAGAGGTGTTGCTCGCCATCCCCAACGCGTCGCCGGAGATGATCGCCGAGGTGCTCCGGACATCGGAGCGCGCCGGTATCACCATGAAGGTGCTGCCGACCGTGCACGACGTCGTTGCCGGTCGCACCGGCATGTTCGCGATACGACAGGCACGCGAGCCCAGCATCGAGGACCTGTTGGGCCGTACCCCCGTGGCCACCGACCTCGAGGGCGTCCGCATGTCGCTCGAGTCCCACCGCGTCCTTGTCACGGGAGCGGGGGGCTCCATCGGTTCGGAGATCTGCCGTCAGGTGGTCGGCTTCGCTCCAGCGCAGCTCGTACTCCTCGACCACGACGAGACCCACCTGCACGACATCGCATCGGTGCTCGAAGGTCCCTGTCATCAGGCTCTGGTCGATATCAACGACCGAGAGGCCCTTTTCGAGGTGTTCGCGCGCTTCCGGCCCGATGTCGTGCTCCACGCGGCAGCCTACAAGCACGTCCCCGTCCTCGAAACGCACCCAGTCGAGGCGGCTCGTACCAACGTCTTCGGGACGCTCAACGTGATCGAGGCCTCGGCTGCCGTCGGGGTCAGCCGCTTCCTGTTGATCTCTTCCGACAAGGCCGTCCAGCCGTCGAGCGTGATGGGGGCGTCGAAGCGGGTGGCGGAGCAAGTGCTCCTGAGCCGCGCACCCCACGACAGCTTCTATTGCGCCGTGCGTTTCGGCAACGTCCTCGGGAGCCGCGGCAGCGTCATTCCGACCTTCGCCCGTCAGATCAGTTCCGGCGGACCGGTGACCGTCACCGACCCCAGGATGACCCGGTTCTTCATGAGCGTCGAGGAGGCCGTGCAGCTCGTGCTGCAGGCCTCGCTGCTGTCGGAGGGCCGCGACATCTTCATGCTCGAGATGGGCGAGCCCGTCTCCATCATGAACTTGGCGCGCCGGATGATCCAGCTGTCCGGAGGCCGGGTCGACGTGGACATTCCGATAAAGGTCGTGGGCATGCGCCCGGGCGAGAAGTTGAGGGAGGACCTGCGGGAGTCCGACGAGGAGGTCTGCGGCACCGCTCACCCGTCCATTTCCCGGCTCCTTCCCATCACGACACCGCGGTCCTGGTTCGATTCGTGCCTCGACCAGCTCGCAGAATCCGTGGAGGGGCGAGACGCTGAGAAGGTCCGTCATTTTCTCTTCACCATTGCCGGTGTCACCCCCGAAGGCGACTCGTCGCAATTGGCTTGTCCCGAGGGAGGGATGGAGGGTGAGAGGCCGGTCGGTCGTTCCGCCGCACTGCAAAAGCGAGATCCGGCCGGGTTCAAGACCGAACCGGCAGGAACCTGATGGCCGCACCGGAGGCAGACCGCCTCGTCGTCGTTGGACAGGGGTACGCCGGGCTTCCCCTTGCAATGAGGGCGGTGGAGGCAGGCTTCGACGTCGTCGGTTTCGATGTCGACGTGACTCGCATCAAGCGGCTGATCTCCGGCGAGTCGCACGTCGAGGACGTGACGAGCGAGCAGGTAGCACGTGCCCTCGCCAGCGGACGCTACGAACCAACCGACGATCCCGGACGGACGCGCCGATTCGACTTCGCCGTCATCGACGTACCCACTCCCCTGACCGACGGCGCTCCCAATCTTTCACACGTCATCGACGCCGCGAGGGTGTTGGCGACGTCGCTCCGCGCGGGCGCGACTGTCATCCTCGAATCGACGACCTATCCCGGAACGACCGAAGACCTCGTGGCCCGCCTGCTCGAGGAGGGCTCAGGCCTCGTTGGGGGCCGCGATTTCCATCTCGGTTACAGCCCGGAGAGGATCGATCCCGGGAACCCCGAATGGCACTTTGTCAATACACCGAAAGTCGTCTCAGGCATCGACCCGGCGTCGCTCCGAGCCGTTCAGGGATTCTTCGATCGGTTGGTCGAACGCACCGTTCCGGTGTCCGGCACCCGGGAGGCGGAGCTCTCGAAGCTCCTGGAGAACACGTTCCGGCATGTGAACATCGCACTGGTGAACGAACTGACCGTGTTCGCCGAGGCCATGGGGATCGACGTCTGGGAGGCGATCGACGCGGCGTCGACCAAGCCGTTCGGTTACCTTCGATTCACCCCTGGTCCCGGCGTCGGAGGCCACTGCCTTCCCATCGATCCCAGCTATCTGTCCTGGGAGGTCCGCAGGAGCATCGGGCAGTCCTTCCGCTTCGTCGAGCTCGCCAACGACATCAATGCCCGCATGCCCGACTACGTCGTCTCCCGGCTCACGCTGGCACTCAACCGCCAGAGGCGCTCGGTCAACGGCTCCCGGATCCTTCTGCTGGGTCTTTCGTACAAGCGGAATACGGGAGACATCCGCGAATCCCCCGGGGTGGCCATCGCCGAGAGTCTGCTGGAACTCGGCGCCGATCTCAGGATCGCAGAGCCGCACATTCCCGATGGAGCCACCACGATGCTCCGAGTGGAGCTGACCGCAGAGGAGCTGCGCGAGGCCGACGCGGTCGTCGTGGTCACGGACCACGACGACTTCGACTATGACATGGTCCGCGCCGGCGCTCGCTACGTGCTCGATACCCGCAACCGGATGCGGGGTCCGAACATCGAGTCGCTGTAATAGCGTCGCGTGCGATGAGAGTCGTGGTCACCGGCGGGGCCGGGTTCATCGGCGCAAATCTGTGCCGGATGCTCGCAAGACAGGGGTTCGTGGATCGGGTGCTCGCGCTCGATGATCTCTCGACCGGGGCCCGGGAGAACCTGGCCGGCTCACCCTCCGTCGAGCTGGTCGAAGGTTCCATTCTGAGCGTGGAGGACCTCGACCGAGCCATGGAGGCCTCCGACGCGGTTGTCCATCTGGCAGCCCGGCCTTCCGTGCCGCGCTCGCTGGCCGATCCCATGGCCACGCACCACGTCAACGCCACAGGGACGATGATGGTCTTGGAAGCCGCGCGCCGCCACGACGTGCGTCATGTCATCGTGGCCTCTTCCTCCTCCGTGTACGGCGCCAACCCCGCTCTGCCGAAACGCGAGGATATGGCCCAAATGCCGGTGAGTCCCTACGCGGCCAGCAAGCTCGCCACCGAGTCCTACGCGCTCTCGTACGCGCGATCTTTCGGCCTCGCCGTGCTCGTCTTCCGTTTCTTCAACGTGTTCGGTCCACTCCAGCCGGCTTCTCATGCGTATGCCGCGGTCGTTCCGGCCTTCGTCTCGCAGGCGTTGGCCGGTCGTTCGCTGCCGGTGCACGGGGACGGGACCCAGACGCGCGACTTCACGTATGTCGGGACCGTCGCGGCTGTTCTCACCGACGCTCTCGAACGCCAGGTCGTCCATCCGGGACCGGTCAATTTGGCCTACGGATCGCGCGTGTCTCTCCTGGAGCTGATCGGTTTACTGGGCGAGATCATCGGCCACGAACTGCCGTTCCATACTCTCGACCCGCGTCCTGGCGACGTTCGCCACTCACAAGCTGATCACACGCGCCTGAGCCAATTGTTTCCCGACATCAGCCCGACACCGCTTGCCGAGGGATTGCGCTCCACCGTGGAGTGGTTTCGGGAAACGGACCGAGGGGGTCGACAAAACCGTTGACCACGGGAGCCGGGGTCAACGGCCTCTCATCCGGCGACGGAAACAGCGTGGTCGTCCTCCTGGCCGGCCCTGGCTCCAGCACGGACATTGTCTCCAATTACCTTGCGTCTCGGGTTCCCCGCCTCGTCGTCGTCATCGAGAACCGGCAGTCCCGCATGACATTGGCGCGGCGGCGTGCACGCCGTGTCGGCTGGATCACCACCTTCGGGCAGCTTTCCTTCATCATGGGTGTGCAGCCGTTCCTGCGTCGACGCGGCCGGAGGCGGCGAGCAGCCATCCTGCGCTCGGCATCGGCGGACACGACCCATCGGGCACCCTCTCACTCGGTGGGGTCGGTGAACGATGACGAGACCGTTGCTCTTTTGCAGTCACTCCGTCCCGAGCTCGTCGTCGTGCACGGCACCCGCATCATCGCCGCCAGCGTGCTGGCGTCGGCTGGTTGCCCCGTCATCAACATGCATGCCGGGATCACTCCTCGTTACCGGGGAGTGCACGGTGGCTATTGGGCCCTGGCCGAGCACCGTCCCGAGTGGGTCGGAACGACGATTCATCTCGTCGACCCCGGCATCGACACGGGAGGGATCCTCGCGCAGGTGACCTTCGAGGTGACCGCCGAGGACACGATTGCTACCTACCCGGACCTGCATCTGGTGCATGGTCTTCCGCTTCTCGGCGCGCAGCTGGAACGGGCGATCACAGGAAGGAAGCTCGAGCCGCTGCCGGCCGGTCTCGCACCGGGATCGGGCCTCTACTATCACCCGACAATCTGGGGATACCTCTGGCGTCGCGTGCGCCACGGGGTGCGCTGAATGCCGACACATCGCGACAGTGCCCTGGACCCGTGCCTCGGTCCTCTCGAACTGCCGACCGGACCTCCGCTACCATCGGTATCCCCGAAATGGACGAGGAGCACGGACCGGGGTGGCTCTCGGCTCGAGAACGGGGGGTGAAGTGGTGAGAGGGGTGAGCATGGCGAATCGGCCTGGAGCCCTGGTGATCTCGCTGGACTTCGAGCTGCACTGGGGAGTCCGGGACCACGTCACGCGGCAGGATCCCCGGTACGGACGGCTTGGCGAAACCCGCGAGGCGGTGACTGCCCTGCTCGAGGTCTTCGTGGCCCGAAGCGTCCGAGCCACGTGGGCGACGGTCGGATTTCTCTTCGCGTCGACCCGTGATGAGTTGGAGGCATACGAGCCTCGCGAGAGACCGGCCTACGCCCATGCCGAGCTCGACCCCTACGCAGAGATGATCGGCATGGACGAAGAGCGTGACCCCCAACACCTGGCCGGTTCCCTGGTCGAGCTGATAGCCGCCAGCCCCGGCCAGGAGGTCGGGTCGCACACCTTCTCGCACTACTATTGCCTCGAGCCCGGGCAGAGCGAGGCGACCTTCCGTTCAGACCTGGCGTCGGCACAGGCCATTGCACGCGGGCGCGGGCTCCGACTGACCAGTCTCGTGTTGCCTCGCAACCAGTGGAATCCCGCCTACGCGGCAGCCGTCCTCGACCAGGGGTTTCGCTGCATACGCGGCCCACAGCGATCATGGGCTCACCAGGCCCGCGGGAACAGCGAGCAAACCCGGCTTCACCGCGCCGCGCGGTTGGCCGAGAGCTACGCCGGTGTTTCAGCTCCTCCCACGACTGGGTGGGACGAGGTCCTGCTCCCGATGGGGCTCTGCGACGTGCCCGCCAGCGCCTTCCTTCGCCCGCACAGCCCTGCCCGCAAGCGCCTCGAACCCCTGCAGCTGGCCAGGCTCCGCCGTGGCATCCGCCACGCGGCGCAGCACGGTCGAATCTTCCACTTGTGGTGGCACCCGCACAACTTCGCGCAACACCGCGTCGAGAATTTCGAACTCCTCGAGCAGGTGCTCGACGAGTTCGACCGGCTCGCCGTCGCCGAGGGCATGCAATCCCTTGCCATGGCTGATGTGGCGACAACGATCTCGCGGTCGTCGTCGTCGTGGTGAATGAGCCCCGAGCAGGCGATCGGCGTTCCGGCTCTTCGGGACTGCGCCGAGTCGCTGCATCCGCCTTTTCCCATCTTCCACCGGCGACGAGGCGAGCTGCTCTCCACGCGATGCGCAAGTACGCGCCCTGGGAGGAGGGATTCGATCCCACACCGCCGCCGGCGGCCGCGGGTGAAGCCACGGGCGCGCCGGATTTCGTCGGCATCGGAGCCCAAAAAGCAGGGACCACGTGGTGGTTCGACGCCATCAGCGCGCACCCAGATGTCCACACTCCGGACAATATCCACAAGGAACGGCACTTCTTCGGCCGATATGCCGTCGAGCCGTTCGGACCTTCGGATTGCTCGCTCTACCATGCGTGGTTCCCCCGCCCGCCGGGCAAGCTGACCGGGGAATGGACACCCGACTACATGCACTTTCCGTGGGTCCCGTCGCTCCTGGCTCGCGCTGCACCGCGGACCCGTGTGTTGGTACTGCTGCGGGACCCCGTGGAACGGTTCCGTTCGGGCCTGGCACACCAACGAAGGGATCGTGGACGGTTGACGGCCACGATGTTCCAGGATGCCGTCGCACGAGGCTTCTACGATGACGCACTGCGCAGATGGACGTGCTGCTTCCCAGGAGAACAGATCCTTGTTCTGCAGTATGAGATGTGCATCGCGGATCCCGCAAGGCAGCTGGCCCGCACCTGCCGCTTCCTCGGACTGGATCCATTCGTCTTCGAGGGCATCGGAAACCGCGTGAACGCGACCGTCGAGCACGTCGCTCTGGCGCAAGACGCCCGCGATCGTCTCGTTGACCTGTACGCACCGGACGTCAGCGCTCTCTTCGCGTCATTCCCCGAGCTCGACCCAGGTCTCTGGCCCAACTTCGCCGGAACGCAAACGAAATGAGGGGTCGTCGGTGATCAGTGTCATCGTGCCGGTGCGCAATGGCATGCCTTGGCTCAAAGAGCAGCTCCGAGCACTGACGGCTCAAGAATGCTGCACCTCCTGGGAGATCGTCGTTGCCGACAACGACTCCACCGACGAGAGCCGGTCCGAGGTGCAGGAATGGATGAAGCGCTGCAGCCTCGTCCGTCTTGTCGACGCATCGCATGTTCGAGGTCCGGGGGCCACCCGCAACGTGGGAGCCGGCGAGGCCTGGGGCGATGTGCTGGCCTTCTGCGACGCCGACGATGTCGTGCAGCCGGGTTGGCTGGCAGCTCACCTTGTGGCATTGGCCGAAGCGGACATCTCAGCGGGGGTCTTCGATCCCTGGTCGCTGAACCGGCGAGTTGCTGGCCCCGGGCAGGCATATGTCCCGCCACCGGCCTTGGGTCTCTTCGGCTTCCTCCCTGCGGCTGGAAGCGGCAACCTGGCAATGCGGCGGCATGCGTTCGATGCACTCGGAGGCTTTGACGAGGATCTGATGACCGGCGAGGACTTCGATCTGTCCTGGCGCGCTCAGGTTGCCGGCTATCACCTCGTCACGAACGACGACGCAGTCATTGCTCGACGCGACCAGCAGGGCTTTGGAGCGGTCTTCCGCCGCTACGTCGACTACGGACGATGTGGCCCCGTTCTCTATCGTCGCTTTCGGTCAGACGGCCTCCAGCGCCAGCTTCGGCTGGCAGGCAAGACCTGGCTGTGGCTGGTCCTGTCCACGCCCCTTCTCGTGCAGCCGCGGTTCCGGGATCGTTGGGCTCGTCTCGCCGGATGGAGGGCCGGGTGTCTGCTCGAGTCGATGCGTTCACATGTCCTCTTCCTTTGAAGCCCGTCCTGCGCCTGTTGTGGCGCCAATGGCCGCGCTGGGCCCTCTGGGCTGACGGCAAAGGCGGGATACGACAGCGGCGGCAAACCTCGGGGAGAGACCGGGGTCCCCCGAAGCGCGCCCTGTCCGGCTCATGAGAAGTTGAGCGGCGAGTAACCCTGCCGGCCCGAGCCCGGTCGGATGCGCCAGGGTGGCTGCTCCGTAACCGGCGACCGCGGCTCGATCACGCCTGGCTACAGCGGCTGTCAGCTCGTGGTAGGCGAGGCAGGCGGGCGACATGCTCGATCGGTGCTTCTCGATGAATCTCTCATGGCCCTCCAGCCCGGCGAGGTCTCGGCTCACTCGCTCCCCGCCGTGTTGAACGTAGCGATAGAGGGCCGTGCGCACCAGGGTCATCGGCGCGATGTCGGCACACCGCAGCCAAAGATCCCAGTCCTCCGATGCCGACAGTGTCGGGTCGAAGGAGAGCGTGTCGCCGACGACAGATCGGCGCACGATCCCGGACAGGATCCAGGGAACGTTGATCCACCGCATCACGGTCGGGCTGCAGTCGGCGGATGTCCGAAAGGTCACGCGGCGTCCGGTCGCCTCGAGCAGCACCTCATGCCAGCCGTAGGCGACCCCGACCGAGGGCTTCATCGCTTCGACGGCCGCACTTGCTGCTCCCGGAAGCCAGATGTCGTCGTCGTCGCAGAAGGCCACGAGGTCGCCACCAGCCGAAGCCAGGCCGGCGTTCCGTGCCGACGAGGAACCCTGCGGTCCCTCCAGCCGTATGGCCACGACCCTTCGATCTCGGGCGACGAGTTCATCGATGGTGCGCGCCGTCGAAGAAGCCGATCCGTCGTCAACGATGACGAGCTCGATGAAGGGATAGGACTGCATCAACACCGACTGGGCTGCTTCTCGCAACCGTTCTGGTCTGTCGTGGGTCGGGATGATGACGCTGAGGAGTTCACTCATCCCGATGATTCCTCTGGACCCGATCCCGGCGGGGGCCATCGCCCCGGCTGCAGGGGAGCATGTTCAGTTGTGAACCGTGATGCGAACGGGCGAGCTGGAGCTGGACTTGCCCACGGAATTGCTGGCCTGGCTCTGCACCGTGTAGATCCCGTTCGGGACCGAGATGCTGTTCCAGTTCGCCCAGTATGTCGCCCAGAGGTACGGCTGCGCCGTCACGATCACCTTTCGACGGAACGGGCCCCCACTGATCACGAATTGGACCTTGGAGACTCCGGTGCCGAAAGGGGACGTCGCGGTGGCAACGAGGCCGACCCTGTCCCCGCTGACGGTCGCACCGGGGGAGGGAACCGACAGTGCGGTTACCGGGCGGACGAAGACGAAGAGGAGCAGAGACGAGCCGACGAACTTCTTGTCCTCCACCAGAACGTATCCGCCGTCTTCGAGGGTTCTCTCGAAGCGAGGGACGGCCGGCACGCTGTTGTCCGTGAGCAGCCAGACTCGACGGGGTTCCTTTCCGGCAAAGGGCGGCCGGGCGACCAGATCGAATCCTTCGACGTAGCGCTGGCCGACCCCCAGCTGTGGCCAGAGAGGAAGGCGTCGCTCTTCCGACCTCGACAGGTAGTACTGCGAAACCGAGGTGATGGCATGGTCGGGAACTGCGATGACGTCACCGCTCTCGGCATGATGTGCTGCGTACAGGATCGGTCCCTTGAGATCTTCCTGCAACGCCGATGCCGCCTGGAAGTAGCCGACCGCGAGGAGCGCCGCACCTGACAGCCCGATGAGCGCGATCACTGCGCCCCGCCCCGCCGTCCCTCTGGTGCCTCGGTCGTAACCCGAGCGGACCCCCAGGAGCCTCGGGAACGTCCTGACGCAGACGAACGCGGCGAAGAGCGCAACCCCCGGGGCCGAAGCGGACACGTATCGACTCGCATAAAGAGGATGGACGAACGAGACCATGGCGAGCACGACCGTGGGCAGCACCGCCCAGCTTGCCGTGAGCGCGAGAACGTCACGATCCTCCTTCACCCGCTCGAAGAAGGCACGCTCCCGATGGTTGGAGAACAGAAGGCCGATCCGGACCAACGCACACACCCCGATGCCGAGCAGGACGAGGTCGTAGAACTGGCCGATGGCCGGGCCGCGGAGCTCGGCGAGCAGCCGGCTCTCCAGGGATTGCTTTGCGATCCAGTTGACCTGGCCGACTTGACTGGTGCCTGCGATGAGCCAGATCGCGGCCGGGATGCCGAGAAATATCAAGGGTCCGCGTGCCGCACGCAGGCGCTGAGACACGAGTTCCGGTCGAACGGCCAAGACGCCGACGAACATCGCCGCCGGCGCAAACAACGCGAACAACTGCATTGCGGTTGCCAACAGCGCGGCACAGCTGAACAGCCACATCCAGCGAATACGGCCATCCTCGAGCCACCGGAACAGGCATACTGCGCAGAGCACCACGGCGAGAGTGCTGAGCTGGTACGGCCTGGCGTTGAGAGCCTTTTCCACGAGGATAGTGCTGGTCGCCCCGAGCACCGTGGCGATGACCCCACACCATCTCCCCGCAATGCGCAGACCCGTACACCCGATCACGACCAGTGTTGCGAAGAAGGCGATCAGCGACAAGGCGCGCACCCATTCGATGCTCGCCGAAATCAGGATCCAGAAGTGCACCAGCACGTAGTACGGCAACAGGACGAGATCGACGTGCTCTGATTGCGCCCACAAGTTCGACCAGGAGAGGTGAGCCGAGTAGATGGTCGCGCCCTCGTCGGCGAACATCGAAATGCCCAACCATGGGACGACGCCAAGGGACGCCACCATGGCGATGACGACGATCGCTCCCACTCCGACCCGGTCAGTCGTCCTGGCCTCTTTGACCGGTCCCGTCGCCACCGAGACCGGTCGGTATTCGAGTACGGCGTCCGACTGCACCTTCACATCTTCGCCCTTGGCTCTCTCGCCCAACCTGAGGCGATCTTCTACACCGGCCACGACACGTCTAGCACAAAGAAGACCACACCAGTGGTTCAGCGTCGCGGCGGCAGGTCCGGTCCGGTCTGCCCCCGGCGCGGTTCGGGTCCCCAGTCTTGCGCACTACGTTGTCTCACGTGGCGAAACGAAGCCCGCACGTCATCACAATCCGCAGGTCCACCGCTTTGCGAGTGGGGGTGGTCACACTCGTCCTTGCCGCCCTTGGCATCGGGATCGGGATCGGCCTCACCGTTGGCCCTGGCTCCTCTCCGTCGCCCGCCCAGGCCGGGGGCCAGCGGTCCCCCACGACAACGCACCAGACCACGACCACCCGTCCCACGTCAACCTCGAGCTCGGCTACGGTCCCCATGGCCTCGGTGCCGGCCGTGCTGTCCTGCGGTCCCGCCTCGACCAGAACTGCACGTCCGGCACACCTCACGCTCGACTGTGCCCTGGGAGCAACAACGGTCACCGAAATTTCCTGGACCGCGTGGGATTCGAGCGCCGGTGGTCAAGGCAGTGGCGTCCTGAACGAGGACAACTGCCAACCGGACTGTCTTCACGGCACCGTCACCAGCTATCCGGCGATCGTCGTCGTGTTCCACGCGGTGAACGATGTCTTCCAGGATGTCTCGGTCACTCCGTCGCAGAACGTGTCGTCGAGCCCGAAGGCCCCGACGGCGACCTCGACGCCGGGGGGCGGGACAGCCCAGACGACGACAACCACCACCTCGGGCAATGGTGGTCCGGCACCGCTCTTTGCTTCCCAACCCGGGACGGGATGGGGAGGGAACTGATCAGGAAACGGGCTCGACGCGACGCCCCAGCCGAGCCCTGACCCCGTCGACGACGCCGCGCCCGATCATCTTGAGCCGGAGGGTGCGCCCCGCGTCCTCCCGCAGAAGCGCCCGCAGGGTGAGCGCAGCGAGCTTTCGCGGCCACCGGCCCCGCCCGTGCTTGATGTACAGGTGGAGATAGACATTGTTCCGAGCCTCGTAGTAGTACTTCCAGGGAGGGTTTCCCCACTCCTTACGACCGTGCTGGTGGTCGACCACAACATCGGGTGTGATGTGCAAGGGAAATCCTGCAGCCGGGATGCGCAACATGAGGTATTCGAAGTCCTCGGCCCACCAGAAGAAGTCCGCTCTCGGCAACCCGGCGGATTCAACTACTTCGCGTCCCAAGAGGACGCTGCACCAACCGGGGTAGTGGGTGACGACACCACGCGGCGTCCGGACCGATGCAATGACGCACGCGCTCTTCTCCATCTTCGCGTACTCCTCGATCAGTCTCTCCAAGCACGTGGGCGGCGCGACGATGTCGTCATCGAGGATCCAAGCGAGGTCGAAGCCCGAGCCGGCGAATTCCTCGAGCGCCCGCGCCCAGCCGCCGGCGGGCCCGCTGTTCTCCGCTTCGCGTAGGACTCGTACGTCGAGGTGTGGTGGGCGGGTCCATCCCTGTGCCACGGTGTCTGCCGGTGGCGTGCCCGCATTGTCGAGAATCAGCACGGCGTCCGGAAGCCTGGTCTGCTCACCCACGGCCTGGAGCGTGGCCGCGAGGGTGTCTGGCGAGTTGTACGTCAGCACGAGAGCGAGCACAGTCCGCTCGTCCGCGTCGAGCTCACCACCCTCTCCCTGGCCAGTCATATCTAGCTCCTCTTCCTACCTCATCCTCGTCAAGAAGATCGATCTCAAGGGAGACGTTGAGAACAACGGGCAGATCGACCCCCCGAGTCCCGGTCCCGCGCTGAAAATCACGAGGGATGTCGGCAGGTGACAGGGACAACACCAGCAGGCTACATTCCTGAGCTGGATCGCTGGACCGTACCCACCCATGTGCGATTCGCCCCCAAGCTCGAGTCCTGGACTGGCCCGCCGGTGCTTCCCGTCATGACGTCGAACACCATCACTTCGATCCTCCGTGAGGGCGGTCGAGTGGCAGTGGCCTCACAGGACAAGATGACAACGAATCGTTGCCACTGATCGCGATCCTTCATTCCGAGTGTCGGTGTGTACTGACCATCCCCGTTGGCCCGACACCCCGATCGGTCAGCCACGGCCGGTGTGTCTCCGCGATGAAAAGGCCAAAGAGTTGCCGATCCACGCAGCCTGCGCGGCGGATGAGGTCTCGAACTCGGCCTACGACAAGTGGCTGGAGCGCTTCAGGAGTCGCTGCATCATCGACGCGGCATCGTGTGACCGTCGCCGTCATGAAATGTACGAGCTCTGGCGTGCCATTGACGTTTCATGAGTGTCTGATACGGTGCGAGAACTGAGCTTGTGTATTCGACCGGAGACTACATAACAAGGCGCATGTATCAGACCCGGCACTCGATCGATCCGGACAGCCCAGGGGGGACGCGTCTTGATTTTGCTAGTTGGATGAACCGCTCTGGCATCTAACGGGCGTCTCATTCCGTGACACTGCTGCGCTACTTGAGCGGAGTGGCAGGGCTGGTACTTGTCGTCGTCGCCATTGGCGCCGCCTCCCATGCGTGGCGGGCCAGGTTGCGTCCAGATTGGACAGGAGCAATGGCGTGGCTCGCTGAGGTAGTACTCGGTCTTTCCCTGATCGTATGCACCCTTGAATTGCTCGGAACAATTTCGCTCTTCCGCACTGTGGTCGCTGTTCCGACGCTGCTGATCGTCGGGATCGTTGGTTGGTTAACGGCTCGAGGCCTCCCGAACAACGAAGCGCGTTCGATTTCGTTCGAGATGAGCGAACTTACGACTGCTACGACGGCCTCTGGCGCCATGAAGCGTATCGCCGTTGTCGTTGTTGCCATCGTCGTCGCCGACTGGTCCACGAGGACGGTCGACGCATATCACCATGGCATGACTGGCACCGATACGCTTTGGTACCACCTGCCGACTGCTGCCAGGTTTGTGCAAGAGGGTTCGATCACGCCACTGCACTTCTTCGACCTAGAGACGGTGACGGCGTTCTTCCCGGCGAATTCTGAGTTGTTCCATGCTCTTGGAATTTTGCTCATGGGCAACGATGTCCTGTCCCCTGCAATAAACCTCGGCTGGCTATCACTCGCGCTCTTGGCTGGGTGGTGTATCGGAAGGCCGGCCGGGGTCCAAATCCTGACGCTCACCGCGGTCGCCTCGATCATGGCGACGCCGAACATGGTTGCCACCCAACCTGGAGGCGGCTACAACGACATTGTCGTCCTTGCTCTCTTGCTGTCGGCTGCTGCCATATTGGTAAATACCCATGCCTCTGTAACAACTCTTCGACTGTATGGAATTGGCATCGCAGCACTCTCTTTAGGCCTCGCGGCTGGCAGCAAGTTCACGGCACTTATACCTGCATTTGCCATGACAGTTGGGGTCATCATCGTCGCGCGTCGAGGTCGTCGGATTCTGGAAGGCACAGTCTTCACAGGTGGTCTTGTCCTTACTGGCGGGCTTTGGTATGTCAGAAATTGGGTGACGGTGGGGAATCCCCTTCCTTCCTTGCACATCAAACTCGGCCCACTCGCACTCCCTAATCCGGTTATCACCACGCCCTCGTCTACGCTGACTCGGTTCCTTCTCAGCTCGCATGACTGGAGCAAGTATTTCTTTCCAGGCCTTCGCCTTGCGTTTGGACCACTCTGGTGGGCTCTGTTCGCGCTCTCGGCGATCGGCTTGCTCATGGGAAGCTTCCGGGCTGAGGGAGCTATGGCCCGAATGGTGGCGGTGGTCGGGGTGGTCATCGCCATTGGGTTCGTGGTTTCACCCCAGTACCTGGCCGTGCTCGGTGTCCCAATCTTCTTCGTGGACAACATCCGCTATGCGGACCCAGCAATCGTCTTCGGCCTCGTTGTTCTACCAATGGTCACGGATTTCGCTGGTCACCGGTGGAGATGGTGCATCCTACTGGCGCTTGCCGTGGTCGTTCTCGCATCGCAGCTGGACGAAACGTTGTGGCCGCTCCATCTCCTGTCAAAGGGATTCGTGGCGCCCATCACCGGAATAGACGCGGTTCTCGGTGTGATAATCGGCCTCGCCGTCCTCACGGGAGGTTTGATCATCGTTGGCCCCCGCCGACGGTTGTTCCAGCTTCACGGATCACTGAGAGCGATCATTGCCACGGTCGTATCTGTAGCACTGTTCGTCGGAGCTGGATATGGTCTCGAGCGTTTCTATATGGAGCATCGTTACGAATCGACGAAGCCACTCATTCCCCCATTTCGCTTCGCCCAATCGCTTTCCAGCTCCCGGATCGGCATGGCTGGTCTGTTCACGCAGCTGCAGTACCCTTTGTACGGTCGGAACTTGTCCAACTACGTTCAGTACATCGGTGTGCCCGGTTTCGATCACAGTTATGCTCCGGCAACCACATGTCGGGCGTGGCGTCAGCAAGTGAACGCCGGACATTACGATTACGTCGTCACCTCGACTGGCTTTACATCGAGCCCGAAGAGGGCATTGACAAAGCCGACATCCTATTCAGTTTGGACTAATCACGATCCGAATTCGGTATTGGTACATCACTTCGTCTGGGCGCTCGTGTCACAGACGGCCCGGGCATATGTCGGATTCTCAGTCTTCAAGATATCGGGGCACCTAAGCGTGTCGGCCTGCAACGCTGCAGTTTTCAAGCACGTACTGCCAACCCCGCCCTGACTCCTGGTCGAATACCTCGTGCCCGGCCGCTTCTGGCCGTCCGCCAAGCAGGAGAATCACCCGAACAAGCTCAAGTGATGTTGTCGGAGGAAATCGATGTCATCACGGAGCGTCTTTCCCGAGATGGTGGTAAACAGGCCCAGTCGAAATTTCAGTGCTCCGTCTGTCTCGTGGTCGACATTGCGAGTTGCGGTCGCAGCCGCGATGTATGCCTGATGTTGTTGCCGAGCACCCTGAAGTCCATAGTGAACGCTGAAGGCCACTTGAATGATGATCGCCAGCAGAGCGACCCGTCGAACTACTTTCCGATCGATCTGGTTCGTCTGTGCTCTGAGCCAGAGCACAGACGTTTGCATGCGGCCTCTCGAATTCGATCCGGGAACCGTGCGACGACGCTCGTTGTCTCGCGGCGAACGGTCGCCGAGAACCGTCAAATAGATTCCCGCAAGCACCAGTATGTCGTTCGTCGTGTACCTCGACTGAGAGGCACCCCAAAGGCCGAACGCGATCCGGCCATCGGTGATGAGAACATCGAAGAGTAGGCCGAAGATGATCAGCACCACGCCCAGGGGTGCTGCAGTCTCGGTATCTCGACGAAGACCCCATCGGAAGAGAACGATTAGGGCAAGAGCCAGTATGACTATTCCAAAGGTCATCACCAGTGCGTTCCCAGGCCCGCCGTACTTCATCTGTACGCCCACGATGTCGCCGAGAGCGAAGAGATAGAACTTCGCTGCTGCATAGGGGTGTAGGAGCGCAGTTCTGGGATTCGTCGCGTAGGGATTGCTGTAGTTGATGAAATACAGCAGCACCGTCATGGCGGCCGCAGCGACCCAGCTGGCGAATATCCATCGTTGTCGCTGGCGGAGATAAAGGAGGACGAAACCCACCGGCCATACCAGCAGTCCCTGCAACGATGAGTAACTTGCAACCACCGCGAAGCACACGGCGAGTCCGACGGTCCACCACCGCTGCCTGGGGCGATCCAAGAAGGAGACGGTCAGTGCGAGTGCCAGTAGTACCAGGAACCAGGCGATCTGGAAACCCCAGAGAGCATTCGACCACTGCGCCAGGCTGAGCATGAGAAACGCTATCGGGCAGTAGGCAAGGAGCGACGTCTGAGGGGAACGACGCTTATGGGTCCAAATCAGCACCGCCGTCGCTGCGATCAGCATCAGGGCGCTGAGGTACTCCTCGATGCTTATGTTGAAGCGCGCGGTGTGTGCCAGAGCAAGCACAATCAGATTCGGAAAAAGGATTCGATTGTCGTCGTGCAGAGCCCAAAGTGAGGACCAGTTCGGAAAATGGACATATGACTCGCGAATGACCGGTACGTCGTACCACTGGTCGCCAAAAATGGCATTCACCTGATAGTGCTGAACAAAGCTCAGGTAACCGATGACCGGGAGGGTGAACCCGACCACCGTGAGGATCCTCACGGTGGTCGGGTCCAACCACTTGAAGGCTCTCGCACGTCGATCCGACGCATCCGTTGATGAAAGAGAAGAGGCCGACTCGCTGGGGGCATCGGTCGCGACGGACATCACCTGGCTGCCGATGTCCGAAGCTGCGTCGAAACCGCTCATCCGGCATCCCTTCCCACGATTGATCCCCAGACTCAATTTAGCCGTTTGAGCTGGTATTTTGTCTCACGCAACTCAAAATGCCGCGACATCGGACGATGAGCGAGATGGTACTCCCACCCGAATGCTCTTATTCTTATGCGCGGGTACGAGGCCTCCGACAGAGGTCGGAGCACGTGCGTTGCGCTTCAGCCGTCCGGCCCACCGTACAGGTGCGTTTTCGCGCGCACGTTCACCCGACCCGAAGGAGCCTCCAGATGACTTCGCCCTCTCCCCTGACCTTCAAGGTGGCTGACCTCTCGCTCGCCGAATTCGGCCGCAAGGAGATCGAGTTGGCCGAGCACGAGATGCCCGGCCTCATGGCGATGCGCGCCGAGTACGGCGCCAGCCGGCCGCTGGCCGGCGCCCGCATCACGGGTTCGCTGCACATGACGGTGCAGACCGCCGTGCTGATCGAGACGCTGACCGCTCTGGGCGCCGAGGTCCGCTGGGCCAGCTGCAACATCTTCTCGACCCAGGACCACGCCGCGGCGGCTGTCGTCGTCGGACAGGGCGGCACGGTCGACGACCCCGAGGGCGTTCCCGTCTTCGCCTGGAAGGGAGAGTCGCTCGAGGAGTACTGGTGGTGCACCGAGCAGGCGCTGACGTGGCCGGACGCTGGTCCGAACATGATCCTCGACGACGGCGGCGACGCCACGCTGCTCGTGCACAAAGGCGTCGAGTTCGAGAAGGCGGGGGCGGTGCCCGACCCTTCGAGCGCCGACTCCGAGGAGTTCGCGGTCGTCCTCTCCTTGCTGGGTCGCGCGCTCGAGGAGGATCCTGGCCGCTGGACGACCTTGGCCAACGGCGTCAAGGGCGTGACCGAGGAGACGACGACCGGGGTACACCGCCTGGTCGAGATGGCCAAGAAGGGCGAGCTGCTCTTCCCTGCCATCAATGTGAACGACTCGGTGACCAAGTCGAAGTTCGACAACAAGTACGGCTGCCGGCACTCGCTGGTCGACGGGATCAACCGTGCCACCGACGTGCTCATCGGTGGCAAGGTCGCCGTGGTCTGCGGCTACGGGGACGTCGGCAAGGGCTGCGCCCAGTCGCTGGCGGGCCAGGGCGCCCGCGTGGTCGTCACCGAGATCGACCCCATCTGCGCCCTGCAGGCGGCCATGGAAGGCTTCCAGGTCACGACGCTCGAGGACATCTTGCCCGAGGCGGACATCATCATCACGACGACCGGCAACAAGAACATCATCAAGGCCGAGCACATGGCCGGCATGAAGCACCAGGCCATCGTGGGCAACATCGGGCACTTCGACAACGAGATCGACATGGCCGGCCTGGCCGGGACCCCGGGCATCGAGCGGATCAACATCAAGCCGCAGGTGGACAAGTGGGTCTTCCCCGACGGCCACGCCATCATCGTTCTCTCGGAAGGCCGGCTGCTGAACCTGGGCAATGCCACGGGACATCCCAGCTTCGTGATGTCCAACTCCTTCACCAACCAGACCATGGCGCAGATCGAGCTGTTCAACCAGACGGGCCAGTACGTCAACGACGTCTACGTCCTTCCGAAGCACCTCGACGAGAAGGTGGCGCGCCTTCATCTCGACTCGCTGGGGGCGAAGCTCACCACGCTGAGCCGGGAGCAGGCGGACTACATCGGGGTCCCGGTCGAGGGGCCCTACAAGCCCGACACCTACCGGTACTGACCGGCACCGCCCAAGGTCGGCCGCTCAGCGGAGCCCGGCGAAGAGGTCGTCTTCGGGCACGGGTGCCCCGGTCGTGTCCGAGACACGAACGAAGCTCTCCGTGCCCATGATCGAAGCGAACAGGTCCTCTCCCATCTGCAGGAAGAAGATGTTGTCGCTCTGGCTGGCGTGCGCGGCCAGCGACGCATACTTGCGCCGCGCCACGTCACTGCAGTCGACGGTGGTCGTGATCAACTCGTCCAGCGTGCCGAAGTCCGGCATGTCTTCGATCTCCTGCGCGCCCTCGATCCCCGCCTCGGCCATGGTCTGCCGGAAGCCGCTCAGACGCGAGCGCGCCACCGCGGTGTAGTAGAGCTTCGCCGGGATCCCGCACTCCTCGATCGCCGCGTGCGTGACGCGGTTGGCCTGGATGTGGTCGGGGTGTCCGTAGAAGCCGTTCTCGTCGTAGGTGACGACGACGTCGGGCCGGTAGCGGCGCATCAGGTCGGCCAAGCGGTGCCCCGCCTCGGGGACCGGGGTCCTCCAGAAGGAGCCAGGCGCGTCGTTCTGGGGCCAGCCCTCCATGCCCGAATCGTGGTATCCGAGGACCTCGAGGTGGGAGACACCCAGGACGTCACAGCTCGCCTCGAGCTCACGTCGGCGCAGCGGGACCACGACGCCTTCGTCGTGACCGGGCTCACCGGGCTTGGCTCCCCCCGGGGCATCGCCCAGCTCGCCGTTGGTGCACGTCACCAGGACCGTTCGCACGCCCTCGGCGGCATAGCGAGCCAGGATGCCGCCGGTGCCCAGCGCCTCGTCGTCGGGGTGGGCGTGGACGGTCATGAGGGTGAAGGGTCCGGCCATGCCCGCAGCGTATGGGCACGGGTCAGGTCTGCAGGTCGCCGACGGCCGCCACCAGGCGGTCGAGCTCACCGGGCCACTGCGCCGGCGGAGCCGTGGGGCGCACGATGAACTTGGAGAAGCCCACCTCCACGAAGCGCTCCAGCATGCCGCGCAGGCCGCCGAGACCGACCGGGACGATGTCCTCGAGCGGCCGCCCGCGGGCGCGCCGGGCCAGCGGCGAGCCGGCCAGCGCGGAGAGGTCCGTCCCCTCCGGGGCGTAGGCCAGGCTCACCCCGAAGTGCTCGGGGCTGACGGCGCGGCCGTGCTCGGCCGCCACGCGGTCGATCACCGCCTTCCCCGCCGCCGCGTCCTCGGGTGTGCAGAAGGCCGGGATCCAGCCATCGGCGAGTCGGCCGCAGCGGTCGAGCGCGGCGGGCAGGTTGCCGCCGAGCCAGACGTCGAACGGTTCCTGCGCCGGTCGGGGCGACACGGACACATCGGAGAACGTCCCGGCCGGCCCGTCATGGCTCACCGTCTCGCCAGCCCAGAGGCGGCGGAGCACGGGCAGCGCGTCCTCCATGAGCTCGGCACGCCGCGAGGAGGAGATGCCGATGGCACTGCGCTCGCCTCCGATGGCCAGACCGGGCACGAAGGTGAGCAGGAAGCGGCCGCTCGACAACAGGTCGAGCGTCGCCACCGCTTTGGCCAACCACACGAGATTGCGCCCCGGCAAGAGCATGGTGGTGCCGATCTTCAAGCCCGGGCACGCGCCGCACACCCATGCCAGGCCCACCAACGGGTCCGGGCCCGGCCTCGTCAGGACTTCGGGCAGCCAGAGCGAGTCGAACCCGCTCCCGGCGACGGCACGGCCGAGCTCGGCCATGGCGTCGGGCCCGAGGCTCTCACCGCCGGCGCTGATGCCGATTCGGACCTTCATACCTTCTCCCCGTCCGGTGCCGTGGCGATGGCCTCGACAGCGCGTTCGATGCCGGCGTCGTCGACGTCGTGATGCGTGACGAGGCGGACGACATCGGGCGCGATGGCATGGGCCAGGACGCCGGCGCTCTCCAGGTGGGCCAGCAGTGCGGCGGAATCGGAGTGGGCGAACGTCACGATGTTGGTCTGCACCGACGACGGGTCGAGACCGCAGGCGGGCCAGCGCAGCGCGACCGCCTCGGCCAGCCGCGCCGCGCGAGCGTGGTCCTCGGGGAGTCGACTCACCATCTCGGTCAGGGCGAGCAGGCCGGGTGCGGCCAGGACGCCCGCCTGGCGCATGCCGCCCCCGAGGCGCTTGCGCGCCGACCGCGCCTCTTCGATCAGAGCGGCGTCACCGGCCAGCATCGATCCGACGGGCGCGCACAGTGCCTTCGACAGGCAGCACATCACCGTCGTGACCGGCGCCGCCCACACCGACGCCGCGATGCCGGTGGCCGCTTCGGCGTTGAACAGCCGTGCACCGTCCATGTGGATCGGGACCGGGCCCGCCGCCTCGGCCAGGGCGCGGAGCCGTTCGAGGCACCAGGGCCTCCCGCCGGCGGCCATGTGCGTGTTCTCGATGCACACCAGTGAGACCGCGGGCTGGTGGTGCGCCGCCGCCAGCCGCGCCCACACCACGTCGTCCGGGCGCACCATGCCGTCCTCGTCGTCGAGCCCGATGAACTGGATCCCCGCATTCATGGCCGCTGCCCCCGACTCGTAGGCGACGACGTGCTGGCGCCGTCCCGCCACGACGGCGCTGCCCGGTACGGTCAGGACGCGCAGGGCGATCTGGTTGGCCATCACCCCTGAGGGGACGAACAACGCCGCCTGCTTTCCGAGCCGGGCCGCGAAGGCCTGCTCGAGCCGGCGGACCGTCGGGTCCTCGCCGTAGTCGTCGTCGCCCACCTCCGCCTGGGCCATGGCGCGGCGCATGGCGGGCGTGGGCCGGGTCACGGTGTCGCTGCGCAGGTCGACCGCCTCGGGCACGCGGTCAGGTTAAACCGCACCCGGTTAACCTTCGGCCGTGGCCACACCCCCCGACACCCCGGGCCAGGGCGCCGCGCTGCCCCTCGACGGCAGCGCCAGCGTCCACGAGCTGCTCGACGTGGAGGTGGTGGAGGCCACGCCCGAACGGGTGGTCATGCGGCTCCCGGTCGATTGGCGGGTGCACCAGCCCTACGGGATCCTCCACGGTGGCGTGTCGGCGCTCCTGGCCGAGTCGGCAGCCAGCTTCGGGGCGGCCCTGGCCGCCGGGCCCGAGCGCAGCGTGGTCGGGATCGAGCTCAATGCGAGCCATCTGCGCTCGCTGCGCGACGGCCACCTCACGGCGACCGCCACCCCGGTACGGGTCGGCCGCACGGTCCAGGTCTGGCGCATCGGCCTCAGCGACGACGCCGGCCGGGCCATCTGCGAGGCCCGCTGCACGCTCTCGGTCCTCGGTGCCCCGGGCGGGGCCACCGGTGCCGTGCTGCCGTCCTCGCCGGAAGGTGTGCGGGGGGCGGAGTAGGCAGAGGCGGTGCGCCCGCATACTATGTCGGTGTGACCCCGGTAGGAAGTGGTTCGCCCCGCCCGTCGCTGGGGTTCATTCTCCCCGCCTCCATGCAGGGAGAACCCGGTAGTACCAATGGTGATACCACCGGTGGTACCGGTGGTGCCCAGGCCCTGGCCGCCCTGTGCCGCCGTGCCGAGCAGAGCGGGGCCGACTCGCTGTGGGCCGTGGACCACCTCTACTGGCCGCACCCCATCGCGGAGCCCTTGACCACGCTGGCCGTTGCCGCCACGGTGACGGCCAGGCCCACGCTCGGGACCTGCGTGCTCCAGCTCCCCCTGCGCACCCCCGACGCGGTGGCCAAGCAGGCGACCGCCCTCCAGCTGCTCTCGGGTGGTCGCTTCGTGCTCGGGCTGGGCGTCGGGAGCCACGAGGCCGAGTACCGCCGGGCCGGAGCCGACTTCCACCGGCGCGGTCGCGACCTGGACGCCGGTGTGGCGGCGTTGACGCGGGCCTGGGAGGGCTCCGGGGACTACGCCCAGACGCCGGTCTCCGCCCCCGTGCCCCTGTGGTTCGGTGGCGCCAGCCCGGCCGCCCGCCGGCGTGCCGCGATTCGGGGCGACGGTTGGGTACCGCTCTTCGTGACCCCCGACGACTATGCCGCCGCGCTTGCGGACCTGCGCCGGGAGACGGTCGAGGCCGGGCGCCCCCCGGACGCCGTCGAGGCCGGTGTCGTCGTGTTCGCCCGTGTGGGTGACGATGCCGAGGCCCCCCGGCAGGGCGCCGAGTGGCTGTCACGGCTCTACCGGCTGCCGCCCAAGGCCTTCGAGCGGCACCTCGTGGCGGGCTCGCCCGAGACCTGCGCCGCATCGCTGGAGCGCTACGCCGACGCCGGGGCACGCCACATCGTGGTCATGGTGGCCGGCTCGCCGGCGGTGGAGCACTTCGCCCAGCTGCGGGCCGCTTTCACCGGTCGGCCCGAGCGGACCCTGGTGGGGGCGAGGCCGTGAGCGCGACCTCGATCGCCATCGTGGGTACGGGCATGACGGACATGGGCCGGCGTGACCAGGAGCTCGACACCATGGCCTACGAGGTGGTGCACGAGGCTCTCGACGACGCCGGCGTGTCGCCGAACGAGCTCGGCCTGGTCGTGGTGGGGAACGCCATGGCAGGCCGCCTGAGCGACCAGAATTGCATGCGGGGCCAGAGCTGGTTGCGCAAGGCGGGCCTCAACGAGGCTGCCATCGTGAACGTGGACAACTCCTGCGCCGGCGGCAGCTCGGCGCTGCACCTGGCCACGATGGCGGCCATGGTGCAGGACCGCCCTGTTCTCGCCCTCGGGGTCGAGAAGATGTGGACGGGCAACCGGGACCAGACGATCGCCGGGATAGAGGACGGGCTGCCGGCCGAGTACCGCCACGACCTCCACGAGCGTCGGCACGCCGAAGACAACCCGGCCGGGAGCATCCTGATGGGGCTGAACAACGCCTGGGCGGCGCGCCTCATGCGCGAGGCCGGCACCACGCTTCGCCAGATCGCCTCGGCGGCCGTCAAGGCGTTCGACCACGCCTCGCACAATCCCCTCGCCCAGTTCCAGCGTTCCGTCACCGTCGACGACGTGCTCGCCTCCCCCCAGGTGGCGGGCGTCTTGACCCGTCTCATGTGCAGCTCGTTCACCGACGGGGCCGCGGCCATGGTCCTGGCCGGGCCCGGCGTCGCCGCACCCGCCGCGGCGCCTCGTATCATCGGTTCGGTGGCGCGATCGGGAAACGGGCTCCTCGACTACCACGATCGGCTGTCCCAGGTGGCCGCCGCCTCCTGGGAGGCCTTCGGCTTCGGACCCGAGGAGGCGGACATGGTCGAGCTGCACGACGCCACGGCCGCCGAAGAGCTGTACGCGCTGGAATCACTCGGCTTCTTCCGCCAGGGTGAGGCGGGACCGGCGACCGAGTCCGGCGCCACCAGGATCGGGACGCCCGGTCTCGTCGTCAATCCGAGCGGCGGTCTCGTCGGCCGAGGGCATCCCCTCGGAGCCACCGGCCTGGCACAGGTCGTCGAACTGGCGACGCAGCTGCGCGGGCGTGCGGGCTCCCGCCAGGTGGAGGGCGCCCGCACGGGAGTGGCCGTCAACACGGGCGGCATCATCTACGGCGATGCCGGCATCGTCTGCATCCACGCCGTGCGCCGCGGGTCCGCCGCGTGACCGGACCCGCGGCGTGAGAGGCATCCGGATCACCGGTTGGGGTATCGCCGTACCGGACAAGGTCGTCACCAACGACGATCTCTCCCTCACCCTCGACACGAGCGACGAGTGGATCGTCGAGCGAACCGGGATCCGTGAGCGCCACATCGGCGGCACCACCTCGGGCCTCGCCATCGAGGCCGCGCAAGAGGCACTCCGCAGCGCGGGCCGCACCGCCGCCGAGATCGACAACCTCGTCCTGGCGACGACCACGCCCGACGGCATCGTGCCCGGCACGGCCCCGAGCGTGCAGCACGGCATCGGCATGCACGGCGGAGCCTTCGACCTCAATGCGGCCTGCTCCGGCTTCGTCTACGGGCTCGTCACGGCGGCCGGCCTGGTCGCGGTCGGGTCGGGTCCGCTGCTCCTGATCGGTTCCGAGACGCTGTCGCGCATCACCGACATGGACGACCGGAAGATCGCCGTCATCGTCGCCGACGGCGCGGGCGCCGTCGTGATCGAGCCGGTCGAAGGACCGGGGAGCCTCCTCAGCTGGAACCTGAACGCCGACGGCTCGCTCAAGCATCTGCTCAAGTGCGAGCACGGCGGCACGCTGTTCATGGACGGCAAGGAGGTCTTTCGCCGGGCCGTGCGCGTCGTCGTCGACTCGGCCGAACGGGCCATGGCCGATGCGGGCCTCGGGCCCGACGACATCGACCTGATGGTGCCTCATCAGGCCAATCTCCGCATCATCCAGGCTGCCTGCCAGCGACTTTCCATTCCCGAGGAACGGGCCTCCATCGTCATCGACCGCTACGGCAACACCTCCTCGGCCTCCATTCCCCTCGCGCTCCACGACGCCATCACGTCGGGTCGCGTCCACGACGGCGACAACCTGCTCCTGACCGGGTTCGGCGGCGGCATGACGTGGGCGAGCGCGGTCCTTCGCTGGAACGGATGAGCGCGGCCGCGGGCGGCGCGTCCGTGCCCCTCGTCGTCCTGGCGGCGGGCCGGGCCAAGCGGTACGGCGGCTGCAAGCCCCTGGCACCCGTGGGACCACGCGGCGAGGCGGTGATCGACCTCGTCGCGTCCGATGCCCTCGAAGCCGGGTTCACCAGCATCGTGCTGGTGCTCGGGCCGAGCACCGGTCCCGCCATCCGCTACCACGTGGAGCACACCTGGCCCGCGGAAGTCGACGTCCGCTTCGCGCTGCAGCCGGTGCCGCTCGGCACGGTGAACGCCGTCCTGAGCGCGTCGGAGCACGTGGGCGACGCGCCCTACGGCGTGGGCAACGCCGACGACGTCTACGGCCTGGAGGCCTGCGGCCAGTTGGCCACCCATCTGCGCGCCGGAGGTGCCGACAACGCCCTGGTCGGCTATCGGCTGGCCGACGCCGTGATCGGCTATTCGCCCGTGACGCGGGGTCTTTGCCGCGTCGACGCCGAGGGCACTCTTCTCGGCGTCGACGAGCGCCGGCAGGTGGCAGCCACCCCCGCCGGCGGATTCGTCGCCGGCGACGGCCGCCAGCCATCCATCCTCTCGGCCGACGACCGCGTCTCCATGAACCTGTGGGGCTTCACGCCCGCCTTCCACGCCATGCTCCGCAAGGCGATGGAGGCCGCCGTCGACGCCTCCGAGGAGTCGGAGGTGCTGCTTCCCGAGGTGGTGGCCGGCTCGCTCGGGTCGGCCTCCTTCAAGGTCCTCCCGGCCCGCGGCCGCTGCATCGGGGTCACCCATCCCGGCGACCTCCCCTTGGTCCAGGCCGAGCTGAACCGTCAGGTGGCGTGCGGCGAGCGTCCCGCTGCGCTCTGGGGCTCCCCCCGCCGGCCCTAGGTCCTCCCGAGCCGGACCGGGGAGGACCGCACCGGCTCGGGAGGAACAACCCGGCGGAGGAACGGCTCGGCCGGGGCCGGACGCGACGCAGCCCCGAGTAACCGTTCGGCCGAAGCCTCCCGCGCTCCTCGGGGCCACGTCGACGATGCTCCGCTGGCTCCGCGCCGGGGTCGTGTCGGACAACCCCCGCCCGGGCCGGCCCCGGTGGCTCCAGGGAAGCCGCCGTGACGCAACACGGACCATCGAGTTCGGTTTTTCCGGCCC
>DAHUZK010000068.1 GCA_027306605.1 Acidimicrobiaceae bacterium | reverse complement strand
CTCCCCCCTGGTCACCCCCCTCGCCGCCCTGGCCATCGCCTCGGGCATCGTCAGCCAGTACCTGCCCGACGGCTGGCTCGTGAGGGTCCAGCAGCTCTTCGCCGACCGCCGGACGGTCGTGCAGGGCGCCCTGCTGGGCCTGGTCCTGCTGGTCATCACCACGCTGGGGCCCCAAGGCGTGGCCCCGTTCATCTACTACCGGTTCTGACCCTCCCGGTCACCAGCCATTCGTAGTCAACGCCGGTGGCTTCGGAATAGAGCTTGGCGAGGCGCAGTTCCCCGAACTGAGGAATGCGCTCGCCCGACTCCCAGCTCGTGACCGCCCGCTTCGTCTTACCCGTGGCCCTCGCGATGTCGTCCGTGCTCAGCCCGGCCTCGTCGCGCGCTTTGCGCAGACGCTCTCCGAACGTCCATTCCGGAATCAGGGTGTCGGTCATGACACAGATTGTGTCATGACGGCGCGCTGACGGTCAACCGTATTTCGACGTAATCCCCGGTCATGGGCGATTTGATCGAAAGACTTGACTGTTGCTGTGCTGATCGGCACAATACTCGACAACCTACGTGCGTCCCATCCCTGTAATCGCATCGATGTGACGGAGAGGATGTCGTGGCCGACGAGTTCGAGCTGGTGAACACGGGCATGGGGGGCGAGCTCGCAGAGCGCCTCGCCGTCATGCGCACCGCCGGCGCATCCGTGGCCTCGATCGCCCAGACCTTCACCGGCGAGGGCTATCCGATCAGCCGGGAAACGGTCCGCCGCTGGCTCATCAGGGTCGGCCTCCCCACCAAGCTCGCCCCGGGCCCGTCGAGCGGCCCACGCACCGCTCCGGGCACGGGCGACTCCTCCATCTCCGGGTCCAGTAGCGAGACGCTCCCCGCCTCGCCATCAGCTGGGGCCCGGGCTACCAGCCCCGGAGATGGAGCCCTTTCTCCCGTCGGACCTGTGCATGGGCTCCCCGCCGGGCCCGTGGCCCCTCCCGCCGGGGGCGCGCGGTCCGGCGGGAGCCTTCCGACTGAGCAGAGGAGCGCCTGATGCCTTCCGAGCTGCCCGTGTTCGTCGAGCTCACGCCCCGACAGGCCGAGCGGCTCGAGATCATGGCCCGAGCCGAGTTCCGGAGATGCCTCCAGGTCCGCGACCGACTCCTGAAGCTCGGCCTCGACCCAGCCCTTCTCGAGACCGAGGAGCTGCCGGCCCTGGGCGAGATCGTGAACGCGGTCCACGCCGCGCGCCGAGCCTCAGACGAGCGAGCGGCCAGTGAAGCCGCCGACGTGCCGGTCCCGACGGGGACGCTCGCCGGCCTCGACCACCTCATCGCCGCAGCCAGCACCTGACCTGAACGCAGTACCGGAGGGGCAAACGTCCGGGGCCGATTCGGCCGGAATCATCCAGGAGGAACGTTGCAGACAGCCCCTTCACGTGGCGTGGCGACCGACGCCGAGCCCACTGCGAGCGCCAGAGCAGCCGTCCGGTGGAGCGGCCAGGAGCCGGATAATGGGCTGCGGCACCTCCGGCACCGCCGCCGGCTGCGGATCGTCGACGCTCAACTCGCCGCCGTTTTCGCGGCGTCGTTGCTCGCGGCTCTCACCCTGCCGTCCTGGTGGGGTCCGGGCCTGATGATCGCCGGCTGGATTGTGCCGGCCCTGGCGGGGGCATGGCTCGACACCTACCGCCCGGCCGGCGTTCCGCGGCGTCGACGCTCCACCCGAACCGACTTCGCCATCGCCATCGCCCGTCTCGACCGGGGAGTGGTCGAATGAGGAACAAGCTCAAGCTCACCCGAGCGGACTTCCGGGAGTCGGACGACGGGTACAAACACTATGTCGGATCCTTCGACGTGAACGTCGGGTTCGATGGAGACATCGAGATCGAGGGCGGCCTCGGGTGGGTCCGCTTCGCCAAGAACGTGCGGTGCCTCGGCAGCTTGGGCATCGAGGCCGGCTCGGGCATCAAGGCCGGCGAGGGCATCAAGGCCGGCTCGGGCATCAAGGCCGGCTCGGGCATCGAGGCCGGCTGGGGCATCGAGGCCGGCGAGGGCATCAAGGCCGGCAAGGGCATCAAGGCCGGCGAGGGCATCAAGGCCGGCGAGGGCATCAAGGCCGGCTCGGGCATCGAGGCCGGCTGGGGCATCAAGGCCGGCGAGGGCATCAAGGCCGGCTCGGGCATCGAGGCCGGCTGGGGCATCGAGGCCGGCTGGGGCATCGAGGCCGGCTGGGGCATCGAGGCCGGCGAGGGCATCAAGGCCGGCTCGGGCATCAAGGCCGGCTCGGGCATCAAGGCCGGCTCGGGCATCGAGGCCGGCTCGGGCATCGAGGCCGGCGAGGGAATCAAGGCCGGCTGGGGCATCAAGGCCGGCTGGGGCATCGAGGCCGGCTTCTCGATCCGGTGCATGCGAGCGTTGCATGTCGGCTTCCGGATCTTCGCCGGTATCTCGATCTCGACCAGGGAGATCGAACCGAAAGACCGGGAGATCGTCTGCGCCGAGCTGACGAGCGGCGAGGTTTGTTTCGGTCACCTCATCGAGGCCGGGTGGGAAGCCGTCGCCGCAGGGAAGCCGGCAGAGTGACCGAGCCGACGACGCTACTCAAGGTGTCGCCCGAGCTCCTGGATGCCGCCGAGGACAACCCGCGCACCGATCTTGGCGACCTCGAGGGCCTCGTGGCCTCCATCCGCGAGGTCGGGATCCTCGAGCCGATCATCGTCACTCCCGGATCTATGGCCGGCCGATTCACGATCGTCGCCGGCCATCGCCGGCATGCCGCAGCCGTCATGGCCGGCGCGGTTGAGATCGAGGTCATCGTTCAGGCCGTCGACGGCGATGCCGACCGCCAGCGGATGATGCTGATCGAGAACCTGCACCGGGAGGATCTCTCGGTGCTCGACAAGGCGCGCGGGTTCAAGGCCCTAGCCGACTCGGGCCTGAGCCAGCGAGACATCGCCGCTCGGGTCGGGATCGGCCAGGCGACGGTGAGCAAGCATCTGTCGCTGCTGAAGCTTCCGGCGGCCGTCCAGGAATGGGTGGTCGATGGTCAGCTCAGCCAGGAGGCCGCCACTCAGATCGCCGGACTGCCGGCCGAGGCGCGCGCGGAACTCGTGAAGAACGGGATACCGGCCGGATGGAGGATCGATCAGGCCGTGCGCAAGGCCGAGGGCGAGAAGCGCTATGCATCGGCACTGAAGAAGCTTCAGGCTGCCGGGACCGTCTTGCTTGACAACCGGCCCTCGGCCTGGATCGAGGAGGAAGCCGACTCTGACCCGGTCGCGATCTCCGCCTTCGGCGACCTCTCGCATGTCGACGCCGGGGAGCACGCCGGCCTCGACTGCCACGCCGTCTGGCTGGCTCAGGACGGTACCTCCTGGCCGGCGTGCACTGCGCCATCCGGTCATCCGGCACCGGAACCAACCGAAGACGAGACCGTCACCGTCGGAGAGATTGAAACGCCCGAGGCGAAGGGGCGCCGGATCACCATCGAGCGGTTCCTGGATGAGTTGGATGCGGCGACCATACGTCGAAGGGCGTGGCTGGCTGGCCTGGCCGCGAGCTTTCCGATGCTGCTCGTTGCCTCGATCCGGCTGATGTCCCACTTCCAAGGGATTTACCTCGACGCCGAGATGATCATGGAGCTGCTCGGCCCGGAGCCGATCAAGGGCGCGGGTATGAGCGACGGGCGATTGGCGGACGTCCTTGCGGCCGCCAAATCGGATACCCATGCCAGGCGAGTTCTGTTCCTCTCGTTCGCGTCGATGGGCGAGCAGGTCTTCGACGCACGGGGTCCGGGACGCCAAGTCGTCGAAGCCTCTCCGCCCGAAGCGGCGGACGGAGAGTTCTATCTCGACGTGCTGGCCGGCCTTGGCTACGAGCCAAGCCGGATCGAGTGCAAGTACCTAGGCGTTCCCTTCGAGGAGCCTCAGATGCCGGGCACTGCGTCCCCGGCAGCTGAGGAAGGAGCCTCAGATGCCGAAGTGTCCGAGCTCGGCCCGGGCCCGGGCCCGGCGGAGAACCGCCAGAATCAAATCGATGAGTTGAACGCCGAGGCGATCGCGATCACGATCGAGGCGAAGAAGGGAAGGCATTACATCCGGTGTTCTGAATGCGGGCATGTCGGCTTCAACACCCGGGAGGACTTGGCGAGACAGCGCGTCGACGTCCATCGGCGGGAGCACGAAGAGCGAGAGGCATCGGCGTGACCGTCAAGCCGGCCCCTCGAAGCCGCGTGACGCTCGACCTCAAGGCCAAGTTCGCCGAGCTCGAGGCACGGCGTCGCTTCCACCTCGACGGCGTCGACCACGCCGTCGAGGCCGAGGCCCGGCTGCTCGCGCTCGACCGGCAGCTGGTCGAAGACGGCTTCCACGACGAGCTGCAGCTCGATCACGGCTCGAAGGCCGACGTGCCGGTCCGGGACCTGCTCGAGTTCCACGACGACGAACCGGCCGTAGGGTCGGCACCGAGACCCCCCCCCGATCCCGCAGAGGCCACGTCCGTGCCGACCGGTAAGGCGCTGAACGGTCGCCGGTTCAGTCCGGAGCAGAAGGCCGAGGCCGTACGCCTGGGAGATGAGCTCGGAAGCGATTCCGCTGCGGCGAAGCAGATCGGGACGACCCCCACCTCGATCGTCAATTGGCGCAAGGCCGGCCACGGAAAGCGACCAGAGCCGCGGGCGTCAGCGAGCGCGATCCCGGGTGAGCCGTCGACGCCGGTGGGCCCTCAGACCAAGTGCAAGGTCTGCAAGACCTCGGTGCCGATCGAGGGCCCGCCGAGCCAGGTGAGCCGCGTGGCTGCCCTCCGGCGGCACTACGAGGACTTCCCGCAGTGCGATGCGGTCACCCGGAGGGCGGGACGTTGAGGGAGTTACGTCAGTGGGACGTCGACCCGACCGGCGGCGCTCCCACGGCGGCTGATCTGTCGAGGCACCGCACACCGATCCGGAAGGTGTCGCTCAAACGTGTGCGCGAGAACCGTCTGCGTTCGAAGCTCCTCGAGCAGCGACGCGGCGGGCCGGTCCGTTGCGAGGCACAGCTCCCCGGGTGCCGGGGCACCGTCACCGACGGCCACGAGATCAAGACGGCCGGACGCGGTGGCTCCAGGATCGACCTGGCGAACATCGCCGACCTCTGCCGGCCGTGCCACCACCACATCACCGTGAATCCGTCCTGGTCCGACCGCCACGGCTGGACGGTGCCCAGTACTGCGACACCTGGCGACCTCTGCCGGGCCCGGGCCATCCGGAGCGAGCACTGCTGCGCCACGACCTGTCCGATCGACCACCGGGAGGACGCGTGAACCAGCACCCAGACGACATCCGTCACCGCGCCGGCCTGATCGCTCGAGACGCATCCAGGAGCACTTGCTGGCCTGACGTGAGCGTCGAGGACGTCGTCTGGCTCACCGACACGATCGAGGAGCTATGCGACGAGCTCGAATACCGCAAGGAGACCAAGACCGGATGGGCACTACGACAGACCCAATGGATCCTCGCCTCGGGCGGGGCGTCGACGCCTCACCGGTCGGTCAACACGAGATCTACCTCGTCCTCAGCGAGGAAGAGCGAGCCAAAGGGTTCGCCCGGCCGCTTCGTCGGTCCTATGGGACGAAGACGGAAAGCCTTGGGTCGTGAGTGACGTGATGCGAGCACTGAACCGAGTTGCCAAATGGAGACTCGTATACGCCGGTTGGCAGCTCGGTACCAGGCCCAAAGGCGATCCCGAGGCCGACGCTGTCCGCGACGCCGCCGAGGCCAGGATCCTGCTCCGCGTCGAGGCCTCGGCCCTTGCTGCACTCCTGATCCACAAGGGGGTCTTCACCGATACCGAGTGGACCGAGCAACTCATCGCTGAGGCCGAGGCGCTCAACGAGCGCATGGAGAACAGCTTCCCCGGGATCACGGCGACCGACACCGGACTCGTCTTCACCGCCGGGGCGAAGGAGACGATGCGCGGGTGGAAGCCGTGAACCGGCCGGTCGCGAAGCCTGTCCGCCTGGGACCGGGCCACTGCTGCGCCTGTGCCGGCACGGGCAACCACATCGGGCCGATCCAGCTGTGCGCGATGCACGAGCGCCCGTCCGGCCGCCCCGTCGATCGTGGCTGCATCATCGTCACGCGCGAGCACTTGGACGAGCTGCTCGACGTCCCCCGGTCGGCACCATGACGATGCTGTTGGTGACCCGGGATATCGACGGGGTCGTCATCCGCTACGGAGTCCAGTTCACGCGCCCGAGAGGAAGGGTCGATGCGATGCGAATCGAATACCTCAAGCCAGGAACCATGTTGACGGCGACCGTCATAGATGGCAGCGATGGAGAAGGGGATCGATGAAGAGGCGACTTCCCAAGGTCCATATGGCCCACGGTGCCATTGTGGGAGACCGGTTCCAATGCTCCGGACCGTACAGCGCCCTGCGCCGCAATCCGTTCGTCCATCCGCAATGGCCGCCATTTCGAGTGCATTTCAATGGCGAATGGATCGACGTGCAAGTGGTCGAATACTCCGAAGACTGGGGCTGGAAAGCCGTCTCCGTCGAGGCACTCAATCGTGACGAGGACGCGACGCCTCGGGTCGAGATCCGAGGTCGGAGATGAGCGTCGCGGCAACCACGTGGGCCTGGGCCCGGCCGAGCGATCGCGGGGGAGTGAGTGGCAATGACCGGCTGGTCTTGCTGGCCATCGCCGATGCAGCCGACGCAAGAGGTAAGAACGCCTGGCCGACTATCGAGACCCTAGCGGCCATGGCTGGGCTGTCCCGGAGGACCGTCCAACGGTCGATCCAGTCGCTCGAGCATCTCGGCATTCTGACCGTCGAACGGCAGGAAGGCGGTGAGCACAGAGCGCGTCCCGACCGCCGACCGAACCGGTACACGCTCTTGATGGACGGGGTGACAAATCGACACCCCGTGGAAAAGCCCGAGGCTGTGGACAACCTCGGCCACGGGGTGACAAATCGACACCCCGTGGAATCCCACGGGGTGTCAAATGAGGCTCCACGGGGTGTCAAATCAGGCCATCACGGGGTGACAGAGCTGTGTCACCCTAACAAGTACTTAGAACAAGAACTAACTCTTGCGCCGACCAAGGTCGACGCCGGAGAGGTCGCTCCGCTCAGAGCTGTGGACATCGCTTCGTTGAGGACAGCCATCCTGGCCGTGTGCGGCATCGAACCCGATCAGGTCACCTCGGCCGCTGCCGCCCCGATCGGCAAAGCCGCTCGCGACCTCGCTGCGGTCGGCGCCAGACCCGAAGACCTGCCCGCTGCGGCCAGCAACTTCCGCGAGCGATTCCCGTCCGCGACGCTGACGCCGCTCGCGCTGGCGAAGCACTGGCCGCAGCTCGTTGCGGCGCGTCCTGCGCCCGGTGCCGGCCTCGCGGATTCCGAGCTGTTCGGGATTGCACTCAGCCGGTCGATCGCCGACCGAGCTGAGGCCCAGGACGCATTCGAGGACCGGTTCGACGACCCGGAGGATCGAGCGGCGGCGATGAGCGCCTGGGAGCGAGCGCGATGCCAGGTTGCATCGGCGTGATGGACGCCGAGACGCTCCATCTGCTGCTCCGACAGGTCGCCGGCCTGTGGGTCCGACCGCTCGACGAGTACGAGCTCGCCGTATGGAAGCGATTCCTGGCGCCCGAGACAGGGAATCCGGTCGACCCCGAATTCGCAGCCGAAGCACTGCTCCTGGCGAGGCATTCGGGCGCCTTCGAACACAAGCGTCCGGATCCGTCAGAATTTGCATCGTTCTACGACCGCGTCGTCCGCGCCAGCGAGCCGCCCGCCCCCGATCCCGCCGAAAAGCCGGCTACGTCCGAGACCGTGTCGACGGTGCTCGAGGAAGCACGCGCCGTTCTGCACCAAGCCGCCGAGGTGGGCGAGCAGCTCGATCGAGCGCGGTCGAAGCTCACCCGCGCCGTGACCGAAGCCGAAAACAGTCAAGAGCGTCTCCTGTGAGCCGGCTGGTCTACGAAAAGATCCTCGTGAAGACCCCGGTGGGCACCGATGTGCACTCGGATGCGGCAGCGACGCCGCGGAACGACGGAACGCTCCGGATCTACGATTCGGACGGAATCGAGCGGCGCGGCTACGCCCGGGGTGCGTGGTTGCAGTGGACGACGGTCGGGACGTCCCACACCAAGCCGACGGCGCGCCGGTGATGCCGGCGGTCATGCCAGCATCGGTCATGCGCAACTCGATGGCGCTCGTGACCGCGACGTCGACCATGGAGTCGGCCGAGGACGTTGGGAGATTGCGGGGACTCGCCCAGTCGATGGAGATCGCTGAGTTGGCCGCCGCCGCCATCTGTCTCGCGCGGATCGTCGCCCTGACGGTTCACAGTGACGAGATCCGGCGTCTCGGAATTCGGGCCGCAGGCAGCGAGATGATCGAACTGTGACCACGGGTACCCGCCTGAATCACCCCGTGAGGCCGGAGATCCATCACTTCACCAATGACGTCCTGCGCCGAGCTCGAGCCAGAGGCTGGAAGGCTGTGGCGCATCAGTCACCCCACGGCGGCTTCCCGCAGGTCGTAATGGTGCGCTCCACGATCACCGGCGACCATCGCCTGATCTTCGCTCGACTCCTGGGCCCGAATGATCGCCTGAAGGCCGATCAGGCCGAATGGATGAGCGCCATCGAGGTGGTGTCCCGGTTCTGCCGGCCGCACCTCAGCGCCTGCGCCTGGCGGCCGTGTGATTGGCCGGAAATCGACGAGATCCTGCAATGACCGATGATGGGAGCGTCATGAACGATCCGCCAGCAAATGAGCCGCAGATCGTCGGGCCGCAGCCGGTTCCCGTCACGACGATGGTGGGCAATGCCGACGGACCGATGGGACCGCTGGTGGTGCTCCGGTTCTCCAGTTACACCGGCGACTCGGTCTACTTCCTGCCGAGGGACGTGGCGCTCGAGTTCGCCAGCAACGTGCGCAAGGCGGCCAACACCGGACCGAAACTTCTTGCCGCTCCAGCGGGTTTCGTGGTGCCGCGTTGACGGCGCCGTCGATCGAGGTCATTGAACGGCTGGCCGACAAGGCACGAGCCAACCTGCTCCTCGCGGTCTTCGACTATGGCTATCTGTACCCGAGCGCCTACAGTCGACCGGGCCGCGGTGGTGGCGAGCGGGTGGCCAACTGTGACGAGCCCAACCTGAGCGACTTGATGATCGGCAGCGTTGCTGCGATCCGCGGCGACGTCGAGGCGGCGGCTCGTGAGCTCTTCGAGGCGTACCGCCGAATCGAGATCGCTCAAGCCCGGCTCAACGACGCCGCATCGAGGATCGACAGCCGAGCTCCTGTGACGCTTGACCGGGACGAACGATCCATCGCCCACCCGGCGGACTCGGGTGACGTCGGGCGGGCGAAGAAGGCGCAACAGCGACGCGCCGGTCGAGTCGCCGGCCGGCGCTTCCCATGGTCGCGAGAGGAAGCGTCCGGATGATGCTTGACACTGTGACCAGGAATATGCCACAATCGGTTCAGTTTGAAGAGCCGTGTCTTCTGGACGCGGCTTTTTCGCGTGCGGAGAATTGGCATGGTCGTTGAGATGTGTTGCGTATGTGCCATGCGTCCGGTTAGTTCCAGGCATCGTTGTCGAGCCTGTTCCGAATATCTACGGCGGCATGGGTTCGACCGATCCGTGGCCATGACCGATCGCCAGCGGCTCCGAGACCTGGAGCGCCAGTGCCGGCGGTGAGACTCTGCCTCGAGCCCGGCTGCGATCTCCTGACCGCGGGCAGCCGCTGTTCTGCCCACGAGAAGGCACGGCAGCGGAACCGCTGGGCCGATCGCTCCATCGCCCGGCGCGTCGTGGAAGCCTCGCCGATCTGCAGCTGTCGGGGCTGCAACCTGCATAGTGGGCCGTGCAATGCTCGGGACGATCTCACGGCCGACCACGTCGATCCATTGGCACGGGGTGGCACGAATGACGGTCGGAGAGTCGTGTTGTGTCGGCGGTGCAACTCGAGCAAGGGCGCCGGTCCGAATGTGCGGATTTATTCGTGATCACTGACCGACACGGCGGAATTCGTTTCGATTGGACCCCGGCCGCGACCAGTGGCATCGATTTTTTTTCCGTACGTGTTCCGGGACCGTTTGTCCTGGTCAGAGGATTTTGCGGCTGCGGCCACATCTGAAGGGCTGACCGGTGACCGGACCTCGTCCCAAGTCGGACGCTCAACGACAGCGTCGCAACGCTCCGAAGAAACCTGTTCCCGGTCGGGCGATGCTTCCCGCCGGCGTCTCGCGGCTGCCGACGAAGCCCCCTCCGGCCACCAAGCACTGGCTGCCGGCCACCAAGCGTCGATGGTCGGCCATCTGGATCCACCCGATCATGGCGGCCTTCGATCGCACCCTGCACGAGCCCCAGCTCCGGCGGTACTTCAACCTCCTTGACGAATGGGAACTTCTCAGCGCCATCGTGCGAGAAACGCCTGTCGTCGAGGGCTCCCAGGGCCAGGAACGCATGCACCCGCTCTATGCCCGACTGTCGACCGTCGAGACCGAGCTGCGGAACCTCGAGGACCGCAACGGGCTGAACCCGAAGGCCATGGCCGACCTCGGAATCAGCTTCGCCGGGGCGAAGAAGTCGCTGGACGACCTCGCCGAGGGGCTGACCGATGACCCGAGCGAAGACGACGTCGACGAAGACGACGACCCGCGCATCGTCGACGCGGACGTCGTCACCACGGTCAGCGCCGGCCCGAAGGCGAGGAGCCGCAAAGCCTGACCTGCCGCCCACGCTCGGCCCGATCGTCGTCGGGTGGATCGAAAAGAACCTCGTCCACGGGCCCGGCGACTATCTGGGCCGCGCGTTCCGCCTTCGTCGTGACCAGAAGGCGTTCCTCTACCGGGCCTACGAGCTCCGACCCGACGGCTCCCGGCGGTGGAGGCGGGTCGTTCGTGGCGTGCCGAAGGGTGATGGCAAGACCGAACTTGCTGCCGCGGTCGCCCTGGTCGAGTTCGCGGGCCCGGTGATCTTCGACGGGTGGGACGCGGCCGGGAAGCCGACCGCCCGCCGGCGCACATCGCCCGACATCCCGTGTGCGGCCGCTTCCTACGACCAGGCCGGACGCCTCTACGAGGCGGCCAGCGCCCAGGTGAAGGAGGGCCCGCTCGGCGACTTCATCGACGTCTTCGAGACCGAGATGCAGTTCACCGACGGCACCGTGGGTCGCCTCTACCGGGTTGCCGCCGTCCAGGGCGCCAACGACGGCCGATTGCCGAGTTTCGCCGTGTGCGACGAGACGCACGAATGGATCGCCAACAAGAAGCGGGTCCACGTCGTCCTGAAGGGCGGCGTCCACAAGCGTGACGGCGCCTGGATGCTGGAGATCACCACCGCCGGGGCCAGGGGCCTTGGATCGGTGGCCGAGGACGCCTACGAGCTGAAGGGAATGATCGACGCCGGGCATTCCCCGGACGACGAGACCCTGATCGAATGGACCGAGGCCGATGAGTCCTGGGACCTCGACCAGCCCGACCAGCTCGTGGCGGCCATCCGCCAGAGCAATCCGGCAGTCGATGTCCAGTTCCCGTTGAGCAACCTGGTCGCCCGCTACCACGATCCGGCCACCCCTCGCCACGAGTTCAGGCGGTACAACCTCAACCAGTGGGTCGAAACCACGGGAGAATCCTGGCTCGACGAGTATCCCGAGGCGTGGAAGCGCTGCGCGGGGATCGTCGAGTTCGATCCCGACCTTGTCGACGACACCGCGGCCGTGATGGCCGTCGACTTCGCCCAGAAACGCGATGGCGTGGCCGTCGTGACCGCCCAACTGCAACCGAACGGCTCGATTCCCGTCTACGCCCGGATCTGGAAGCTGGACGGGCAGCGGATCGACGTCGCTGGGGCCCTGAAGTACATCCGGGACGTCGCCGACGTGCTTCCGGTGCGGGCCATCGGCTACGACCCCCGCTATTTCGAGTTCCCGGCCCAGAATCTGCAGGATGACGGCCTCCCGATGGTGGAATTCCCGCAATCCGGGGCCCGGATGGTGCCCGCCTGCACCAGCGCACTCGAGGTGATCCGGGACGGCCGGGTCGTCCACAACGGCGACCGGATCCTCGCCCAACATGTCCGGTCGGCGGTGTGGCGGGAGTCCGAGGAGGGACCCCGTCTCTCGAAGACCAGGTCGAAAGAGCGCATCGACGGCTGTATCGCCCTCGTCATGGCTCTACAGCTGGCCCTCACCCCGGGCCCCTTCGCCCCGCCGCCGCCCGCGACGGCCAATTCGGCTCCGCAGGCCCCAATCCAGGAGTTTTTCCGGCCCTCCGGGAGGTTGACGATCTGATGCGCCCACGCCTGCTGTCCAATCTCGTCGGGGTCGCCGCCATCGGCTGCCTGGTGGCCGGCGTGGCCGGCCTTTTCGGCCCATTCGTGGCCCTCGTGGCCCTTGGCGTCCTCCTGGCCGCCGTCGGTTACCTCCTGGCCCAGCAGGAGGGCGAGGAGGTGGACATCGAGCTCACCGAGGCGGTCGAAACCGCGCTCCAGAAGGCGCAGCTCCGCCATGAGCTCGAGCTGGCCGGTGCCGTCTCCCGCGCTGAGGAGCGCGGGCGCACAGAGTTCCGCCAGCAGGTCGCCGCCGAGCACCGGTCGAGCGCCCTCGCCACCGAGCTCGAACGCGCGCTGAGCTGACGTGCGGTCACTGTTCCCGGTCCGCTCCACGGAGTCCGCCCAACGTGGCACCGAGGCGACCATCGACCAGCTGATCGCCACCGGTGCAGCCGGCACCTACGGGATCGATCCCATCGACGGTGACGCCGGCTTCGTCCGGGTCGGCCAGACCGGTCGCCAGATCCCCATCTGGACCCGGGAGAAGATGCGGGCCTATTCGGTGGCCGCCTACCGGCTCAACCCGATGGCCCGGGCCATCATCGACACCTACGTCGCCTTCGTGGTGGGCAACTCGGGCCTGACGATCCACGCCCTGGACCCCCAGGTGCAGGGCGTGATCGACGACTTCTGGGACGATCCCCGGGTCGACCTCCGCCATCGACAGGAGGAATTCTTCCGGGAGCACCTGATCTACGGCGAGACCCTGCTGCAGATGCTGGTGGGGCCGACAACCGGGGTGTGCCGGATCAATCCGCTTGATCCGACCCGAATCACCGACGTCGAGCTGCTCAACGGCAACGTGCTCTGGCCGGCCCGGGTCCACATCAGCCAGATGATGAGCGACGACCTGGTGCTTTCGATCGCGCAGGTCGACGATTTGACCGGACTGCGGGACGGCCAGGCGGTCTACTGGCGGTCGTTCAAGACGCTCATCTCCGACCAGCGCGGCGACCCGTTCCTCGGGCCGATCCTCGACGACCTCGAGTCCTTCGACACCGTGCTCAACAACCTGGTCGACCGGACCTCGCTGATGCGGTACATGGTGTGGGACGTCGAGGTCGACGGCGACCAGAAGATGGTCGAGAAGTTCATCCGGGACCGAGGCGGCGTCCACGTGCCTCTGTCGGGGTCGATTGAGGTCCACAACAAGTCCGTGAAGTGGGAGCCGCGGTTCGGTGAGGTCGGCGCGGCCGAGGACTCGATCACTTCGGGCTCGCTGATGACCAATATCGCCGGAGGCGCCGGCCTGGCCAAGACCTGGCTGGCCGAGCCCGACGGAGCCAACCGGGCCACGTCGCTCACCATGGCCGAGCCGGTGCGCCGGCGAGTGGGCAGCGTGCAGAACACCTGGCTGCACCACCAGACTGAGCTGCTCCGGTACGTCGCTGACCAGGCCGTAGCCGCTGGACGCCTCCCGAAGACCGTGACCGTGGAGACCGCCCCCGGAGCGGCGGCCATCACCATGCCGACCAGTCGTTGCATCCAGGTCCACGGCCCGGAAGTGGCCGCCGCCGACAGCGAGGTGACCGCGGCGGTGCTGGTCCAGCTGGCCCAGTCCCTCACCGCCCTGACCGTGGCCGGCGTCATGTCGCCGGCGGCGGCCCGCCAGGCGACCAAGAAGGCCTGGGAGCAGTTCGTCGGCATCCCCTACACCCCCGACCTCGACACCCCCGACGGGAGCCGCGCCGACGACCTGGCCGACCTCGTCGAGCAGGCCGAGCAGGCGGGCGACCTCAAGGTCACGCTGAAGCTGTGACCGCCTCCCGCCGGAAGCGGCCGGCGGCCCACCATGCGGCCCGCCACAAGACGAAGCGTCCCCGCCACCCGACCCACCACAAGGCCCACCGCCACGCGGTGCACCGGGCCCACCACAAGGCGCACCACGCCTCCCACCACGCCGTCCACCACCGGAGGAAGAAATGACGCTCACCACGGACGAAGCAGCCTCGCTGCTCGGCTGCCCCGCAGGCGAGATCGAAGAGATCGTCGAAGCCCCCGAGGGCACCGTGATCACGATGCCCGACGGATCGTCCTATGTCGACGTCCCCGCCGACCGGCCGGACGGCGACGGCAAGACCGGCCTGATGTACCGGGAGGCGCCCCACATCGACTACCAGGGCACCTTCCCCGTATATACGCCGGCGCCCCAGGAAGCGATTCCGGCCGAATCAACGCCGGGGCCCGTCGATCCCCCCGAACCCGCGGCGATTACCGCGCCCGAGACGCCGGCCGAGGCGCCCGTGCCGGTGCGGGGGAAGCCGACCAAGGCGGCCGGATGAACCGTTTCGAACGCCTCGAAAGGACGCCCAGCGAGATGATCGACGGGGAAGCCGACCTGCCCCGGCGCTTCGTCGAGAACGCCCCCAAGAAGCCGGTCTCGGACCGGATCCACGGCCGGGTGATCGAGGCCAAGGGCACCGACGCGTCCGGCGGCCGCATCTTCGGGGTGCAGATCATCGCCTTCGGCGATTCCCGCAACGGGAGGCGCTATCCCCAGCAGGTGATGACCGAGGCGGCCGGGAAGTACGAAGGAGCCAAGGCGTACGACCACCATCGCACCGACGAGGAGCTCGAAACCTCCACCATCGGCGGCCTGGTCGGCTCGTACCACGGGGTGGTGGCCACCGCCGAAGGCCTTCAGGCCGACCTGCACCTGCTCCCCTCGGCCGGCCACGCCGCCGAGGCGCTCGACGCCAGCCTGGCCGCCCAGGCCCGAGGACTGGCGCCGCTCGTCGGCATCAGTCACGACGTGATGGCGCTGTACAAGCCCATCACCGTCGACGGGAAGCGCCTGATGGAGGCGACCGAGATCCACTCGGTCAACTCCGCCGATGTCGTAGCCGATCCCGCCGCCGGCGGCAAGGCAACGAGAATGGTGGCCGGAGGTCCCGGCACCCACCCTGAGGAGGGACCTACCATGACGCTCAAGGAGCTGCTCGCCGCGCTGCGCACGGCCACTCCCGAAAAGCGGACCGAGCTGCTTCAGGAGCACAGGGCCACCATCGAGGAGTTCGGTCTGGACGAGGCGGCCATCGGCCGGATCCTCGCCGAAAACCCGGCCCCGGTCACCGATCCGCCGGCCCCGGTCACCGATCCGGAGCTCGTGCTGGCCAAGGAGTCGGCGCTGGGTCGGATGCTCATCCGCGACGCCGTCGCCTCGGCCGGCCTCGACGCCAAGTACGTCGAGTCGATCAGCGCCCGACTGCCCGACCGGTTCAAGGAATCCGACCTGACGGGCGCTGTGGGCGCCTATAAGGACATGCGCGTGGAGCTCGAGAAGGAGCTCCTGACCAGGTCCTCCGAGGGCATCATTCCTCACGTCCAGGTCACCGGCGAAGAACAGACGAAGAAGCTGGCCGCGCTCGATGCCATGTTCGACGACAGCCCGGCCCGAGCCGGGGAGGGCTACCGCAGCCTCAAGCAGGCGTTCTTGGACATCACCGGGTTCAACGACCGCGGCATGGGGAACCACGAGCTTTCCCAGGCCATCATGCGGGAGTCCATCGGCGCCTTCGACTCGGGAGCCAGCCGCTCGACGGAGTCGGCGCAGTCCGGGACCTGGAACCTCATCCTCGGTGACTCGATCACCCGCCGGATGGTGGCCATGTACCAGCAGCCGAACCTGCAGACCTGGCGATCCATCATCTCGTCCATCGTGCCGGTGGTCGACTTCCGGCTGCAGCGCCTCGACCGCCTCGGCGGCTACGGCGTGCTTCCCGGCGTGAACCAGGGCGCGCCCTACCAGCCGCTCACCACCCCGGGCAACGAGGAGGCCACCTACCAGATCTCGAAGCTGGGCGGCACGGAGGACCTGACCCTCGAGACCATCGCCAACGACGACCTGCGCACCGTCCAGCGGATCCCGACCCTGCTGGGTCTGGCCGCGGCCCAGACGCTGTACCGGTTCGTGTGGGGGATGCTCCTCAACAACGTGACCTACACCCCCGACACCACGGCGCTCTTCTCCGCCGGCCACAGCAACACCGCGGCCACCGCGCTGAGCAACGGGAACCTGTCGGCGGCGCGGGCGGCGATGCGCCAGCAGACCGCCTACGGCGACAGCAAGGACATCCTGTCCATCCTGCCGAAGTTCCTGGTGGTCAATCCGTCGCTCGAGCAGCTGGCCTTCGAGATCACCGAGTCGGCCGTCGCCATCCCGACGACCGCTCCGGACGGCGGGGCCGCCGGCAACGTGCCCAACCTGCACCAGGGCATGCAGGCCATCGTGGTGGACTTCTTCGCCGCCACGTCGTTGACCACCTGGTTCGTGGTCGCCGATCCGAACCTGATCCCGACCATCGAGCTCGGGTTCTACAACGGCCAGGTCGATCCCGAGCTGTTCGTGCAGAACGACCCCACGGTGGGGTCGGTCTTCACGGCGGACAAGATCACCTACAAGATCCGCCACATCTACGGCGGCACGGTGGTCGAATACCGCGGCCTCTACCGCGGCAACAGCTGAGCCGGCCCGTGATCTGAGGAGTCGGGCCAATCCTGGTGGCCCGACTCCTCGGTCGTTCCGCACCAACCGCTGACGTAAAGGAGGGCTCGTGCCCGGAATCATCGATATGCCCAATGACCTGGTCCTGACCATCGAGGTGCCGGCGTTCGCCGCCGCGGGCGAGGTCCCGATCTATCGCGCCCAGTCGAATGGCGTCGTCGTCGCCGCCTTCTGGGTACCGTCGACCGCCGTCGTCGCCAACGGGACGAACTTCGCCGAGCTCGCCGTGCGCAACCGCCTCGGGGGCGCCACCGGCACGCCCGGTGCGGGGACGGCGCTCCCGGCCACCCGGTCGTACGCCGCCACCAACTCGTCGGCGTTCGTGGCCGAGGCGATGACCCTCGACCCGACCCTGGCCAACACCCAGTTCCTGGCCGGGGACGTCCTGACCGTGGAGTCGGTCGAGTCGGGGACGGGGCTCGCCCTGCCCGCCGGGTACATCGACCTCCACATCCGCTGGCGTTGATGGCGATCCTCACCCCAGTGCCCCTCCCGGGGGCCTCGGGAGCCATCTCCGAAGTGTCGGTCCCCGGCGGCGTGTTCGGCGGCTTCGTCGTCCACGCCACCGGGAGCGCCTCGATCGTCAAGTTCTACGACAATGCCTCGGCGGCTGCGGGCACCCTGCTGGGACTCGCCGACCTCACGGCGGCCGGAACCGTCGGGTCCTGGGCCCTGGTCGAGCTCAAGCACCCGCTCTCGGTCGTCAACGGCGTGTGGTTCGACCTCGTGTCGGGAGCGGTCGAGGGCTCGGTCTATATCGCCTGATGGCCGAGACCGTCCAGCGCCTCCTCGTCGGGAAGCCGGGCACCCTCAGCGTCACGATCCTGGACACCAACGGGAACCCGGTCGTGCCGTCCGGTGCGGTCACGGTGGGCGTCCAGTCGGTCTCGGGTCAGACCATCGTGGCGCCCGGAACCGCAGCCACGGACGGGGCGCTCACCGGAGTGTGCACGGTGCCGGTGACCGCCGTCCAGACGGCGAAGCTCGACCAGTGGACGGCCACTTGGACCGATTCCGGGAACGGATCGACCCAGACGTCCGACCACGAGGTGGTGGGAGGATTCTTCTTCTCGATCGCCGACGCCCGGGCCAGCGACCCGGTGCTGGCCGACACGGCGAAGTACCCCGACACCACGCTGCTGACCATGCGCCAGGCCGTCGAGGAGGAGTGCGAGTTCATCTGCGACGTCCCCTTCGTTCCCCGGTACCGAAGGGTGCTGTGCGACGGGACGGCCGAGCCGGAGATCTTCGTCCTCGACAGCAAGATCCGCACCATCCGCTCGGCCATGATCATCACCGCCGACACCACCGGGGGCGCCTACATCTACCTGCCCCCGGTGCTCTCGATCGCCTCGACGACGACCAGTTTCACCGTGACCTTCGCCTCGGACGTCGCCCTGGCTCCCGGGTCCAACCTGATCCTGTCCGGTTTCAACCCCTACGCCTACAACGGCTCGTGGGTCGTCGCCTCGCTCCCCGCCGGCAACCAGGCCACGGTGGTGACCAACCTCGACCCGGGACCGGCCGGGACCATCGGCACAGCCATCGGGGCCAACGGCCAGATCGTCGTGTTCACCGCCGGCCAGCTCTCGGCCCTGGTAATCGACGACGACTTCAAGATCCAGCGAAACGACGGCGGGGTGTGGGACGAGGGGCGCCGCAACGTGGTCATCGAGTACGAATGCGGATGGGACGCCCCACCCGGCGAGCTTGCCGCCGCCTCGCTGATTCGGCTGCGATCGGTCATCAACCGCCCGTTCTCCTCGGTGCCCGACCGGGCCACCAGCTTCGTGACCGAGGGCGGCACGACCTTCCGGCTCGACACCCCCCACGCCTTCGCCACCGGGATTCCCGAGGTGGACGCCGTCTACAACCGGTACTCCACCCGCGAGTACGACGACCAGGACCCGATCCCGGCGTCGTTCCAGCTCAATACCGACCCGTCCTGGTTCTCCGTCTACCACGGCGGCCGGCGGTGAGCACCAGCTCCTCCTCGACGGTCCCGGTGGTCATGGCCACCCTGCTCACGGCCCTCTCGACCGCGCCGGGCCTGGTCGATGTCCAGGTTCTCTACGGCGACACGGCCCGTGCCGACCGGGAGAATCTGATCCTGACCGGGAACGTTCACTTCTCCGACGAGAAGTGGGCCGCCCTCGGTGGTCGCTCCCGCGAGGAGGAGTACACGATCGACGGGTACTGCCAGGTGCGCAGCCCGGGCCAGACCCAGCAGGAGGCCCTCGAGCGGTGCTTCGTGCTGGTCTCGACCGTCGAGTCGGTGCTCCGCGAGCTGGTCCAACCCGGCATGGGCTTCTCCGCCGCGCTCAACCTCGCCTTCGGCACGGCAAAGGCCCAGGTGGTCAATGTGGAGTTCCGGCCGGCCAAAGGCCTCGGCTTCCCAGTGGACGCCGAGGGGAAGGCCTACCAGCTGGACTTCGAGACCCGCATCACCGCCCGCATCTGAGGAGGCACCCATGAAGGTTCGCTATATCGGCCATTATGCCGACGACGGCGTCGAGCTCCACGACGGCACCTGGTTCGACGGCAACGCCGATACCGAGGTCGACGAGGAGCTGGCGAGGGTCCTCCTCGAGCAGCCCTCGAACTGGCAGCCGGCCGACGCCGAGGCCCGCGCCCTGGTCTCCGCCGAGGCGCCCGCCGAACAGGCGCCGGCGGTGCCCGAGCCGGCCCCGGTCGCCGAACCCGAACCCGTCCCTGATCCGGAGGTCCTCACGTGAGTGGCATACTCTCCCAGTTCGGACTCGCCGAGGAGCTCGTCACGGCGCCGGCCGTCACCGGCATCGCCTCGACGGCGACCAGCTTCACCGTGACCTTCGCCTCCGCCCCGCCGGCCAAGGCCGGGGACACCCTGATCCTCACCGGCTTCACCCCGGCCGCCTACAACGGAACCTGGTCGATCGCCTCGGTCTCCGGGTCGACGGTGACGGTGCTGAGCGGCATCAACCCCGGAGCCTCGACGGTGCAGGGGACCTATACCAGCTCGGTCTTCGGCCAGCCCCAGACCGTCTCCCGCTTCTACGACTTCAACTCCGAGTCGCTGAAGCTGGCGGTGAAGCGCATCGAGTCGGCCGGCCTGCGGGCCGCCACCCGGGTGCAGCGTTCGGACCGGTGGGCGGTCAACCTGGAGGGCGGCGCCGGGGACACCACGGCCGAGGTCCAGTCCCGCGGCTTCGGGATCTTCCTGAAGCACATGCTGGGGGCGATCTCGACCGCCGGCCCGACCGACTCCTCCTTCACCCATACGGCGACGGTGGGGCCGCTCACCGGGCTGTCGTTCACCACCCAGGTCGGCAAGCCCTTCACCCCGTCCCAGGTCGTCCAGCCCTTCACCCAGCAGGGGATGAAGATCGGCAAGTGGGAGCTCAGCTCCTCGGTCGACGGGCTGTGCGACCTGAAGATCACCTGGGTCTACCAGAACGAATCGGTCACCGTCCCCCTGGCGGTCGCGTCGTATCCCGCCGCCGAGCTCTTCAGCTTCGCCGGAGCGATGATCCAGATCGGCGGCCTCGAGGTCGACGTCACCAAGGTCACGATCACCGGCGACAACAAGCTGGCCGAGAAGCGCCGGTACCTCCGGTCCTCCACGCTCATGAAAGAGCCGATCGAGGACGGCCTGCGGGACTACGCCTTCACGGTCGATCTCGACTTCACCGACCTGTCGATGTACCAGCGCTACACCTCGCTGACCGCTGCCGGCGCCATGGCGTCTCTCTCGGCCTCGTGGACCGCCCCGACGTTGATCGGGGTCACGACCTACCCGTCGCTCACCTACAGCGCACCTATCGCCCGACAGGACGGGGAGACGCCCACGGTGACCGGGCCGAAGCTCCTCACCCAGGCGGTCCCGTTCAAGGTGTTGAACAACGGGAGCGCCTCCCCGGTCTCGTTCGCCTACGTCACGCTCGACTCGACCCCGTGACCGTCGTCATGCGGGCGCAGTCGACCCGCGTGATCGGCCTGAAGGCCTTCGTCGCCGAGCTGAAGGCGGTCTCACCCGAGTTCGCCCGCGAGCTCAGCGCGGTCAATCGGGAGATCGCCCGGCTGGTGCGGGACGAGGCCACGTCCGCCGCCTCCGGCCAGGGAGGCGTGGCAGGCCATGTGGCCCCGTCCATCCGGGCGAGCGGCACCCAGAGGTCCGCGTCGGTGACCCTCGGGGGCGACGACTACCCGATGGCCATGGGCGCCGAGTTCGGTTCCATCCGGTTCCACCAGTTCAAGGCCTGGCGGGGCAACGACACCGGTGCCGGCTACTTCGTCTACCCGACCATCCGGGAGCACGCCGACGACATCGAGAAGATGATCATGGACGGCTTCACCCGGGTGGCCGACCACGCATTCCCCGACTGACCAGGAGGTCACCGTGCCAGCAGCCAACCGCGAGCAACGGCGGAAGTCCGCCCGGTCGAAGCCCAGGGGCGCGGTCATCCGCATCACCGTCGACGAGCACACCTACGTCCTCGACGTCGACAGGGCCATGGACGAGCTCAGCCCGCAGGACGCGGCCCAGGTGCGCAAGGCGTGCGGGATCAGTCTCCGGGCGCTGTTCGCCGCCGCCGCCGACGATCCGGACCTCGACACCATTGCCGCGCTGGTCTTCCTCGCCCGCCGCCAGGACGACCCGTCGGTGACCTTCGACGAGGCCGCCTCCGACATCGGCTACGGCACCGCCCTCGAGTTCGAGGACGGCGACCCCGACGCGAAGACGGTCGGCAAGCACGCGGCCATTCCCGCCCGGGTGCTGGAGGACGGCGACCCGGAAACCTGAGGCGGGCGCTGCGCGCGCAGCTGCCCGCCCTGTCGCTGCACTTCGGGATCCTTCCCTGGGACGTGGACCGCCTGTTGATCGGTGAGCTTCGTCAGTACCTGTCTGCGCTGGACGAGATCGGAAGGGCCGGTCGCTGATGCCCGGAAATCGCAAGCTGAAGGTGGAGATCCTGGGCGATGGCTCTGGCGCCGAGAAGGCCCTCGGGGACGTGGCCAAGTCCGGTGAGTCCTCCGGCAGCCGGCTCTCGAGCGCGCTCTCTTCGGCCATGGGCCAGCTCGGGCTGCCGTTCACCGGGGCGGTCGACGCGTTCGGCCAGCACCTCGATGCAGCCGGCGGCAAGAGCACCAGCTTCGGCCAGAAGATCGGTTCGGCGGCCCAGGGCATCACCCTCGGGACCGCGGCCGCGGTGGCGGCCGCTGCGGGCATGGCCGTGCACCTGGCCATGGACTACGACGCCTCGACCGGGAAGATCGCCGCCTCGGCGGGGATCTCGATCGGCGCGGCCAAGCAGATCGGCGCGGCCTTTCTCGCAACGGGCGGCTCCACGACCTTCACCGCCCAGCAGATGTCCGACGCCTACGCCGCCGTCGCCGGCCAGCTCGGCGCCACCCAGGGTCACGCCCTCTCGGCCAAGCAGGCCCTCGACGTGATGCGGGCCTCGACCGACCTGGCCGAGGCCTCCGGCAGCCAGCTGGGGAACGCCACCTCGGACCTCGCCACCCTGATGCAGGCCTACGGGATCAAGGCGTCGGGGGCCGGCCAGGCCAGCGATGAGCTGTTCAACGCGGCCAACATCACCGGCCAGGGGATCGACAACGTGACCAACGTCACCCAGCGGCTCCACAGCCAGCTGGGGGTCCTCTCGCCCAGCCTCTCGGATACCGCCGGCCTGATGGTCGACCTGACCAAGCACGGCGAGACGGGCCGGGCCGCGGTGAGCGGGGTGTCGACGGCGTTCTCGACCCTGCTGGGCGGCACGAAGCCGGTCACGAAGGAGCTCGGCACCCTCGGCCTCCACGTCTACGACAGCTCGGGCAAGTTCGTCGGCATGGGGTCGGTGATGGCCCAGCTGCAGCCGAAGCTCCAGGGGATGAGCCAGCAGCAGCAGCTCCTGGCGCTCCAGACCCTGTTCGGCAAGGCGGCGGCGGACAAGATGCTGACGACCGTGCTCGCCGGCCCCCAGGCCTTCGCTGCGGCCACCGCCGCCGTCGACCGCTCCCGGTCGGCCCACGACGCCGCCGAACGGGCCACGAACAACCTGAAGGGGCAGAGCGAGAAGCTGAAGGCCGGGATGATCGATCTCGGGACCCGGATCGGCGAGGCCCTGATCCCGAAGCTGCTCGCCGTTGAGAAGGCGGTCGTCGGCGTCATCAAGTGGTTCGAGAAGCACAAGACCGCCGCCGAGGTCCTGGGCATCGCGATCGGGGTCGTTCTCGCCGGAGCTCTCGCGATCTACGTCACCAACCTGGCCGTTGCCGGGGTGAAGAGCGCCATCGAGTTCGTCAAGATGATCGCCCAGGGCGTGGCGTGGGTGGCCGGCCAGGCGGCCTCGATCGGCGAGAGCCTGGCTCTCTGGGCCATGTACGGCGCCGAATGGATCGCCCAGCAGACCGGCGACCTGGTGGCTTGGGTCACGCTCAACGCCGGAGCGGCTGCATCGTGGGTAGCCGAGCAGGCCAGCTCGATCGCCGAGAGCCTGGCCCTCTGGGTTGCCTACGGCGCCGAATGGGTGGCGAAGACGGCCGTGTCACTGGCCACCTGGGCCGCGGAGAACATCGCCCAGGCCGCGGCCGTCCTGGCCTCCAACGTGGTCTCGGCCGCCTCGACGGCGGCGGCGTGGATCGCCGCCAATGCGACCATGCTCCTGGCTACGGCGGGGATCGGCCTCGCCATCGCCGCCGTGGTCATCATCGGCGTCGAGGTGGCCAAGCACTGGTCCGAGATCACTCACGCCATCGCCGGGGCCTGGGACTGGGTGCGCAAAGAGGCGGTCCGGATCTGGGGGCTCATCACCGGGTTCTTCAAGAAGTGGTGGCCCGAGGTCATCGTGGTCATGACCGGCGGCGCGATGCTCCTCCCGGTGCTCCTGATCAAGTACTGGAAGCAGATCACGGCCGACGTGACCACGGCATTCGACAATATCGTCCGGTTCTTCACCACCATCCCGGCCAAGATCGTGGCTGCGCTCGAGCGACTCGGCACCGACATCGCCCGGGTGGCCACGGCGGCCTGGACGGCCTTCGCCTCGGCCGTCGTGGCCGGGTGGAACGCCGAGGTCTCCTTCTGGTCCGGGCTCCCGGGGAAGATCATCGGTGCGCTCGGCGACGTCGGCTCGACGCTCCTCCACGTCGGCGAGGACATCATGCGCGGGCTGGTCCACGGGATCACCAACGGGGTGGCCTGGGTCGGCCGTGCGCTGAAGGGCGTCGTCGACAAGATCAAGTCCTTCATCACCAACCCCCTGGGCATCTTCTCGCCGTCGACGGTCTTCCAGGGCTACGGGGTGAACCTCATGGAGGGGCTGGCGCTCGGGATCACCGGCAGCTCCGGCGCGGCCACCGGCGCCATGTCCCAGGTCTCGGCCTCCCTGGCCAACTTCTCGATAGGCGGGAGCTCGCCCTCGACGGCCACCGGCGCTGCGAGCTCGGGCCCGCTGGGCACCCCGGGCGTTGTGACGCCGGCCGGGACGGCCGGCCCGAGCGGCTCGCCCTCCATCACCATCAACGGCTACAACCTGGCCGACCCCCACAAGACGGCCGCCGAGATCTCCTGGAACCTGGCCACCGCGCCGGTTGGCTGATGGCGTTCCCGCCGCCCCAACTCTCCGCTCCGGCGCTCGGACCGTGGCAGTTCTCGTACAACGGCTACGTCTTCGGGGATGGCTGCACCTTCGATCCCGACACCATCACCGGCCTCGGCTCCCTGCCGGCCGTGAACGGGTCCGACCTGCAGCGTCCGAGGGAGCACGGCGAGTTCCTGGCCGTCAAGGTGATGAAGGGCCGGGACCTGCTCTTCTCGGGCGACATCGTGGCCAACGACACCGGCATCGGCTCGACCCTGCTCGCCCTGGCCGCCGCCACCGTCCCGGCGCAGGCCGAGGTACCGCTCTGGTTCAATCTTCCCGCCTACGGCAATCTGGCGGTGCTCTGCCGAGCCGACAAGCGGGACATCCCGATGGACCTTGCCTACAGCCTGGGCGCCGCCAAGGCCTCCGTCCAGTTCCATGCCACCGACCCCCGGGTATATTCGCCCGGAATCACCGGCACCGTCGGACTGCCGGCGCCGTTGGGTGGGATGACCTTTCCGATGACCTTCCCGCTGGTGTTCGGGGGCGGAGGAGCCTTCGGGGCCGTCACCGCGGTGAACGCCGGGGACATCGAAATGCGGCCGACCTTCGTGATCACCGGACCCTGTACCAACCCCGTGGTACAGAACACGACCACCGGGTGGTACCTGGCCTTCTCCAACCCGTCCCAGGCCGGCTACACCCTCAACGCCGGGGACACCCTGGCAGTAGACACCGACCTCCGCACCGTCATCTACACCTCGAGCGGTTCGACCGTTGGCGCCCCCCGTCGGAACTGGCTGCTCCCCGGCGCCGTCTGGCCCGACGAGGTCGCCGGCGTCCAAGGCCTGGCGCCGGGGGCCAACTCGATCGAGTTCTCGTCCGGAGACTCGACGGCGGTTGCCGCCACGCTCGCCTGCCACTGGGCCAGCGCCTATCTGATCTGACCGAGGGGGATCCATGACCGCCGAGAACCCGCCGATCGCCATCCAAGCCGACTCGCACTCGGCCGAGGTCCTGCGCCGCGCCCTGGCCTCCCTGCTCGGCGGGGTGACGGTTGGCAACCCGGGCGGCGTCGTCGCACCGGGAGATCTCGCTGTCAGCGCCGGCGCCGGCAACTCGCTCAACGTCGCTGCCGGAGAAGCCTGGATCCCGGGCAACGCCCAAGCCCACATGGGCGCCTACTACGGGTACAACGACGGGGTCGTGAATCTCGGAGTCACCCCGAACGCGTCCAATCCCCTCTATGCCATCGTCACCGCATCGGTGAACGATCAGGCGTACACCGGGAATCCGGGCGTGACCAACAACACGTGGAACCTCCTGCTGACCCAGGGCACCGCCGCTCCTTCTCCGGCGGTCCCGGCCACTCCGGCCAACTCGTTGCTGCTGGCCACGGTCCTCGTCCCGGCGAATGCCTCGTCATCGGCCTCGTATACGATCACCGACGATCGAGTCTTCGCCGGCATGCCGAATGCTCTCCGGAACAACCCGGCTGGGCACATGACCCAGACGGCGGTGACGTTCTTCGGGACGACGTGGTCGCTCGTCACCAGCATGGCGGCGGATTGGGTGCGCGGCGGGATGTCCTTCGCCTCCAACTTGTTCACCGCGCCGGTGACCGGCGTTTACCGGGTGTCGGGCGCGCTCAATCTGACGTATGCATCGAGTACCCAATACGGGGTGGGCCTCTGGTACAACGGCGCCCTTGACCCGAACATCGTCGTCACGACGCCGGTCATCGCCCCCGCGGCCGGCGCCGTCGTCCACTTCTCCGACGAGGCGATCCTCCACGCCGGCGACACCGTCGGTCTGGCGGCGTGGAACGCCGCCGGCCCGTTCACGACGGGAACCGCCGTGGGCCAGACCCACTTCGCCTGCTCGCTTTCGTCCATCTGATGCCCGGGGTCGTCACCTGTTACGGCTACGACCTCCTGACCCTCACGCTCCTCGCCGAGCTCCCGTACTCGAACGTCTCCTTCTCCCAGCGGCTGAATGCCGCGGGCAGCTTCAGCGGCGACGTGCAGCTCTCGGACCCGGGCGTGAAGCTCCTCGGCCCGATCCCGGCCACGAACCCGTCGAAGACCCTCACCATCGTCGATCTCGACGGGCAGATCGTCTGGGGCGGGATCAACTGGACCCGGACCTTCGACAGCGAGACCCAGTCCTTGAAGGTGGGGGGGCTCGAGGCCTGGTCCTACTTCGCCCGGCGGCTCCAGGCGGTCGACTACACCAACCCGCCCCTCGGGCCCTTCTGGTCGGCGAACCCGGCCGACGCCCGGGCCATCGTCGCCCAGGTGGTCCACGACGCCCTGCTGGAGGCCGGCTCCGCGTTCGCCGGCATGGTGATCAACCTCGACGAGACGGCGCCGAACCCGAACCCCGTGACCGGCAGCTTCTCCAAGTCCCAGAGCCAGGCCATCGACTCCATGACCACCACCCTCGCCGGCGGCGGCTACGGCACCGGCTTCGACTTCGCCATCGACTGGGACTGGGCCGAGGGGCAGGGGTCGTTCCCGATCCCGACGCTGAACCTCTCCTATCCCCGCCGGGGCCGGGCGTTCTCCGCCACGAGCCCGGTGCTGCTGACCGGCGGCTCGGCCGGGATCAAGTACACCTGGCCGGAGGACGGGTCGAAGCAGGCCAACTCCATCCGGGGCACCGCCTCGGGCGCCGCCAACCTCTCCTACGACACGGGGCCCGATGCCTCGGTGCTCGGCGGTCGCTATCCGCTGCTCGAGAAGGCAGCGTCGCTCTCGACCGTGGTCACCCAGTCCCAGCTCGAGACGGCGATCCTCGGCGACCAGGCGAAACGGGAGTGGCCGACGACCTCGCCGCAGTTCACCATGCCGATCGTCGGTGATCCGGGACTCGGCACGTTCGTGATCGGCGACGACGAGCGGATCGTGATCACCCCCGACGAGCGCTTCCCGGCCGGCGCCGACACGGTCATGCGCCTGGCGGCCGTCGACGTGAAGGTCGAGAACGACGGGGTCAGCACCATGACCCACACGATGAACCCGCCCGTGGCGCTGGCCCCCACGCCGGCGCCCCCGAACTGATTCGGCCCGAATCATCAGTAGAGGAGAACCGCATGCCAGGAGTCAACCTCCCCTTCCAGGACGGCCTGTACCAACTGCTGCACGACCTCGACCAGCGGATCTCCGGGGTCGAGCGTCAGCAGAACTGGGGGCTCACCGACTCCAACGGAATCCTGCGGGCCCGGGCCGGCAACCAGCCCGACGGCACCAACGGGATCTGGTTCTTCAACACCGACGGCTCGGTGGCCACGAAGCTCGGCGACCTGGGCGGCGGCGAGTACGGGCTGGCGGTGCTGCCGGCCGGCGCCGCTCCCGGGACGCCGCTCCAGCGGGTGGGGGGCGCGATCTGCGCCCAGCAACTCTCGCAGGTCTCCTACTCGTCGACCACATGGGGCGACACCTCGCCGGCCGGCCCCCAGGTCACCGTGCCGATCGGCCCGTCCGGGCAGGCGATGGTCACCATTGGCTGCATGATCTCCTCCGGCGCCAATGCCGGCGGCGAGACGGCCCTGGCCGGGCTGTCAATCGACGGCGCCGCGCCGGCGGCCGCATATCCCCCGCTCGAGGAGGGGATCTCGCTCAACGGTTCGGTCGTCGGGTCGACCCTCGGTGCCTTCCTCGTGAGCGCCCTCGCTCCGGGAAGTCACACCTTCAAGATGCAGTATCAGGTCTCGACGGCCGGGGTGAACGGCTTCTTCGCCAGCAGCACCCTGCTGGTCCAACCCCTCTAGGCCCCGCCTACCGGCAGCTCAACCCGGCCGTCCCCCCAGGGAGGGCAACAGGGACGCACGTGGTGGTCGTGACCGAAACGGCGGTCGTCGTCGTCGTGGGCGCTGGCGGAGGAGCCGTCGAGGCCGTGGTGGGCGCCAGCTGAGCCCCGGGTGCGGCCACCACGGTGGTCGGAGGAGCCGTCGTCACCGGTACGGCGACCGTCGTCGCAGGGGAAGCCACGGTCGTGACGGGCGGGACGGTCGTCGTCGTCGATTGCACCGAGCTCGAGGGGCGGATCAGCTGGGCCGGCTTCGGAGCTGAGCTGGCGGCGAGCGCCAGGACGCTCACGCCCAGTGCGGCCACTGCCACCAACCCACTGGCCGCGCCCTTGGTTCTTCGAGTCGCCATACCCACAGCCTGCGCCACTACCAGGCGTTCTGTCAACGGAGGTGCCATGACCACGCTCTACGACAGCACCGATCCCACCCAGATCCCGAAGGACGCGCCCATGGTCGCCGGCTATGTCGGCGGCCGGTGGACCACCTGGGGACAGTTGGCCCAGCTCTTCCCCGACGCCGTCCGGATCTCGATCGCCATCGATTCCAGCGAGGACGCCGACGTCCTGGACGTCGAGCAGGGCGACGCCGTTCCCTCCGACGTGCCGGCCTGGGTCGAGCGCCAGCGGGCCCGGGGTGCCGACCCGACCGTCTACTGCTCGAGGGTCTCGATGTGGCCGGCCGTTCAGGCCGCCGTGGGCGCCGTCGGCATTGCCCCGCCCCACTACTGGGTCGCCGACTATACCGGCGTCGCCCACCTGGTCCCCGGTTCGGCGGCCACCCAGTGGACCGACGCCGGCCTCTACGACATCAGCGAGACCGACGGCGTCTGGCACCAGCCGATCGCCGTGCTTCCCCCGTCCCCGCCCGCCGACACCGACCACATGGAGGCCCTCATGACCCTGGCCGCAAGCAAGCAGGACGCCCTCAACGCCCAGATCCGGGACTGGTGGGCCACCTACCGGTCCGACCCGCTCACGCCGGCCGCGGTCCAGTACCTCACCGCCGGCTACGACGGGCCCTGGGCCGGGAGCATCGATGCCGTCCTGGCCTGCATCATCGACACGGCCACGACCCAGGGCCACCTCCGACCGCAGTTCGCCGGCGCCGCGTGATGAGCGAGGCGATCGAGGCGAACTCGACGGTCAGCTACACCGTGAAGGAGCTGCTCGACGAGCAGACGGCCCTGCTCCGGGAGATCGACAAGAAGGTCGACCAGAAGGCCGACCGGGCCGATCTGGTGGAGCTGGCCTCGGACCTGCGGGCCACCGACCTCCGGGTGACGGCGTTGGAGACCGACGGCGCCGGCCGGACGGCGGTGAGTGAGCATGCTCGACGCATCTGGGCCGGCGCCGGCGTGCTCGCCACCATCCTCGCCATGTTGATCGGCGGCTTCGTCTACAACCTGACGACCACGGTGCACCATCCGTGACCCACTGGATCTGGCTCTTTCCAGTCCCCCTCGCCGGTGCGGCGGCCCTGGTTCGGGCCATCCGCCGGCGTCGCCCTGTTCCATCCGTAGCACCCGTCCAACCGAAAGGCACACCCATGAGCACCCTGTCCGAGCTGGCCATCGACATCGAGCACCGCTTCGCTTACCACCCGAACCTGTCCGACCTGGCGGCGAAGGCCCACGAGGAGGTGCGCACCATCCTCGCCACCGCCACCAAGGACGCCGTCGCCGCCGCGGGCACGGTCGCCGGCCCGAGCCGTGAGCTCTCGCTCGCCGTGACCGCCCTGGAGGAGGCCGACCACTGGCTGCACGCCCACATCGCCCGCAACCAGCCCGTCGCCCCCGCCGCCGTTCCCGAGCCGTCCCCCGCCGCACCGGCCGCGACGCCACCGGTGGCTCCCCCGGCCCCCGAAGTGGCTCCCGCCGCGGCCCCGGCCGACGTGGCCGCGCCGCCGGCCGCCGGCTGACCCCACATGGCCGCGGCCCTGTGGTTGGCCAAACCGAGGGTTCAGACGTGGTTCAACGGGGCGCTGACCGTCCTGTGGCTGGTGATGATGCCGGTGACGCTCGTCATCCCGGTGTTCCGCACCTCGGTCCTGTGGATCGCCTTCATCTCGGCCTGGGCCCTGTTCGCCACCCACCTCGGGGCCTGGATCGCCGCATTGGTCAACGTCAAGGCAGAACGCATCGACGACCGGACGGAGCAGGGCGCTCATTTCGCCCGGATCGAGGAGGCCGAGGAACGGCTGCTCCTGCAGCTGGACCAGGGCCACGAACGGATCCTCGCCGTACTGGCGACCCTCGGACCGGCGGAGGCGCGGAGATGATCGCCCGGGCCTGGCGCCGGCTCACTCGCTGTCGTGATCGCGATCACTGCTGGGCCGTATGCCTGCGGCACCGGTGGCACCGGGGCGACTGCCTGACCCTCGAAGACGACCCGTGAACCTCCCCCTGCTCGCGGTGGTCACCGTGGTCGCCATGGTCTGCCAGGACACCTTCGCCACCACGCTGGTGATCGCCGAGGCCCGCAACCTCCGCCACTGGCCCGGGCTTATGGACGCCTGCAACGATTATTCGTCCCGAATCGGCACGGCCGTGACCGCCGGAGCCTACGTGAAGACGGGCCTGTTCTCGATCGACACCCAGGTGCTCCTCCTGCTCACGGCCGTCACCAGCTACCTGACCACCAACCGGGTGACCGGGCTGGCCCACCGACTGCTACCGAAGGCACGGACGTGACCATCACCCTGGACGAGGCGAAGCCGGGGGATCTCGTCTTCTGCCATTCGACGGGAATCATCTCGCGGGCCATCCGCCTGGCCGAGCGGCTGCGGTGGCGCGGCGGGGCGGCCTACAACCATGTGGCCGTGCTCGACGAGAAGAGGCTCGACGGCTGGACCGTGATCCAGGCCGAAGCCCGCGGGGTGACCCGCGGGGCGAAGCTCGCCAGCGTGGCCCCGGGCGGGTCCTACGTCGTCCTGGCTGCACCGGCCGGAACGGACCGCACGGCCGTCTTGGCCTTCGCCCGGGCGCAGGTGGGCCGCCGCTACGGCTTCCTCACCATCGCCAGCGCCCTGGTCACGATCCTCCTGCCGTCGTTCCTCGACGTGATGCTGCCGGACACCTGGATCTGCTCCGCCCTCACCGCCGAGTCCTGGCGGTGCGGGGGCTGGGTCCACAACTGGCCCGATCTCTACCAAGTAAGCCCGGCCGAGCTCCTGCTCGCCGCCGAACCGAAGGAGCCCTGATGTCCCCACTTGCCACCACCGTCGAGAAGCAGGGCCTGGCCGCCGAGTTCGGCGCCGTCGTGCCGAGCGGCGTCCCTGCCACGCACACCATCGGGCTCCTGGTCGCTCCGACCTGGCTGGCCTCGACGGGCGTGGCCCTCAACGCCTACGTCATCCCGGTGACAGCCTTCGCCTCCCGGGCGCCGGCCACGGCCGGTCGGGTGTTCAAATGCACCACCGCCGGTACGACGGGCGCGGCCGAGCCCACGTGGCCCACGGCGGTCGGTGGCACCGTGGTCGACGGCACGGTCACCTGGACCGAGATCTCGACGCTCATGGCCGCGGGCACGGTCACGACGGTCGGGTCCCTCGAACCCTCGGGAAGCGGGTACGCGCGACCCACCGTCACCAACAACGGGACCAACTGGGTGCTCCAGGCTGGCGGCGACCCGGCCTCCGTGCTCAACCTCAGCTCGCTGGCCTTCGGGACGACCACCGCCTCCTGGGGCCAGATCGTCGGTGGGGTGGTCTACGACGCCACTCCGACCAACGTGCGGGCCTGGGGCCTCCTCGCCTCGCCCTCGGCCGTCGCCACGGTGGCCGGTGTGGCCGTGAGTGTCCCGGCCAGCAACCTCACGGTGTCGCTCACCTGACATGGCCCTCGTCCTCTACGACGCCCAGGACGGTCCCACCCATCCGGGCCAGGCGATCATCGACAAGGTGGACGTCGCCGCCATCGTGGCGGCGTTCAGCAACCCGGCGTCCGGATGGGCATCGTCGACGGCCATCACGGGCACGGGAACGGCCCTGGCCGTCATCACCTCGAGTGGAACTGCGGTCGTAAACGGCACGACGTATGCGGCCGTCGGGGGGACCATCTCGGGCATCCCCTCTCCGACCAACGACCGGCGGGACATCGTGACGTGGGACCCGATCGCCGGCTTCGCCTATCACCTTGGGGCCGAGTGCACGGTCGTGAACTGGACACCGTCGTCGGGCGTGCTCGGCCCGATCAAGCCCGTCATCCCGGCCAGTGCCGTTCTCTACGCCGAGACCTACCTGGTCGGAGGGGCATCGGTCGTCAACACCGCCGACTGCATGGACAAGAGCTGCCCGGTGACCGCCGGAGCCGCGACGCCGCCGGTGACACTGATCGATCAGTTGATCTTCACTCGATAGGGGACCCATGGCTTCCAATGCCGAATTCGCATCGACCGCCCCATTTACGAGCTCGGCCGTCTGCTCGGCCACTGCCAATATCGCCTACGTCACTCCCGGGCCCACCGGCCAGGTGACGCTCTACACCGCTGGTGCCCAGGGCGCCAAGATCGACATCGTGAACGTCCTCATCATCGGTACCTCGATCGACGGACAGGTCCTCCTCTGGCGTCACGGCGCCGGGTACAACGCCTCGGACATCCTCACGACGGATTACTATCTCGTCGACGCCTTCAACATCTCGACAGCGATGGCGCAAGGCGAGAACTTTGAGCTGTCCTACGCCGGACTCACCCTGAACGGGTCCGAGTATCTGTCGATCACTTCCACGGTCGCCAGCCAGCCAGTCCAGGTCAACTGCTCGGGCGGAAGCTTCTGATGCCGATATCCGGAACGCTGCGGGGGCTTCCTCCCGGAAAGTCCTGGCGACCGCAAGCCCTCGGACCAACCGGCATCCCGGTCGGGGGCGGCCTCAACCACACCGACCAATACGAGGGCAACTTCGGTCGCCAGGCGGCGCCGGACTTCGGCGTCCTCGCTCGCGCCAACTGGGGCTCCAACTCAGCGGCCCCAGCGCGCATGAGCCAGTCCGTAGGATCTTCGCATCTGACGCCCGGCGGTCCCAACCAATCCAACACGGGCAGCGTCCCCGCGTTCGCGCAGACGCTCGACGGCCTCCACTCCGTCGCCGTTCGATTCCAACGGCCGTCGCCCTCCGGCGGCGTTGCGTTCATCTCACAGCGGACCGTCGGCCTCGACGGATTCAACACGATGGCGGGCTATCTGTCGTGCATCGACTATCTCGCACAGAGCGCCTACTGGCCGGTCGGCCCGGTCAACACGGCCCAGAACGCGCCGTACACGGGGATCTGGGCCAGCAATCAGTTCTGGCAGAAGAACGGTCCCGGGGTCGACGTGGGCATCGCCTACCTCGCCGGGCAGTTCACGTTCCCGGCGACGATGGGAACCTACGGCGGGTGGGCATGGATCGGCCTCAAGATGAGCGACGTGGCCGTCTCGGGGGGAGGGACGGCCCTCGCCGGGGCCTCGGCGGCCGCCATCTATGCCGTTCCGAATGTGGCCCTCTCGCTCGCCAACTTCTTCGGCTTGTACCTCGCGCCCACGACGGGCATCGGCGGAGGGACCATCACCAACTGGTACGGCATCAGGCTTCTGGCCGTCGGCAGCAGCGGCAGCGTCGGAAACAGCTATGGGCTCTACATCCAGGGGCTGCCGGCGGCGACCGGCGTTTCCCTCAACCTCGTCTGTGCCGGCGCGAGTGTCATGGGGTCCTGCGCCTTCGGGGGGAGCTACAACCCGCCGAGCGCGGCGCCCGTTTATGCCGTGGACATCCAGGGTGCGGGCAGCCACTCTGCCCTCGGCCTCGCGGGCAGCGGGGCCGCGCCGGCCAGCCCGGCCGCCTCCAATGGGACGCTCTCGATCTACGGAGGAGCCACCAACACCTATCTGCTCCTGACCTACAACGACGCCGGAACCGTCCGATACCGCTATATGCAGCTGAACGGCACCGCGGCCGCCTGGGCCGAAGGCGCTTCGCTGCCGACCTGAGGAGCTCGATGACCACCAAGGCGAACACCACACCGACTACCGAATCCGACGAACCGACGGATGCCGGCGAGGCCGTGCCGACGCCCCCCGGCGTCCCGCAGTCCGAGGATGCGGCGCGACTCGAGCTGCAAGAGGTCCAGGCATGGCTCAACGACCTCCAGCAACGCAATCAGCAGGCGCAACAGGCGATGGCCCGCGGCGCCTTTCTCGAAGGCCTCCTGACCCCTACGGGGTGGACTGAGGACTGATGGACGGCCGGCTCGGGGCCTTCCAGCTCGGCGCCGTCCAGCTCGCCGGCCCGTCGACGGTCGTATCGGCCAATATCGCCCTCGGCGTGGCTGCGGCGTCGTCCGTCGCCGGCACCGTTGCGGGGGCCGGCACGGTCACCGGGCTCGCCATCGCCTCGGCCACGGCCTTCGCCCCGGCCGTCGGCGCCCAGGGCGTCGAGTCACTAGCCGTCTCGGGTGCCACGTCGCTGATGCTCGGCCCGACCGCGGCCGGCCCTCTGACGGTCACCGCAGCAGCCACCGGGACGCCGTCGTGGACGCTTGCTGGAGCGGCGTCGGTTGCCGCTGCCCTCGCCTCCGGCGCTACGGTCGCCCTCGGGGTCACCGACGGGACCACCGTCTCCTTCAGCGTGTCGGGCAGCTCCTCGGTCGGCTGGGGCCCGACGGCCGCCGGCACCACCTCGGTGCCGGTCGCCTCCGGCGCTACGGTCGCCCTCGGGGTCACGGGACCTCCGCCCCTGGTCCTCGCCGTTCAGAGCACGTCCGCCGTCTCGCTTGCTCCTTCCGGAGCGACGTTCGTCCCGACGTTCTATGCCGCGATCCGCGGGGCATCGTTCTCGGCTCCCGACCGGACAGGGTCCTTCGCCGCCCCGCCCCGCCCCCACACCTTCGCCGCTCAGCTCCCGTGATCCAGGAGGCGCCGTGACCACCGATCCGACGACCGTCGTCCCCGGCAAGTTCGTCATGTCCGTCGCCGAGGTCTGGACCCTTCCCTTCGATGCGTCGGCCTACCTCTCCACCGGCGAATCGGTAAGCAACGTGGTCGCGGCCATGACCAAGGTGTCGGACGGGTCGACCGTGGTTCTTGCCGATGCTCCGACCGTCGCCGGCAACGTGATATCGCAGAAGCTCAACGGCCCCGCCGAGCTCACCTCGGGCGACCTGTTCCGTCTCCGCTTCACCTTCACCGTCTCGCCGACCACCGACCTCCGGGTCATGACCCTGATGGTGTCCGTCACCGAATAGGTGATTCGCCCGGAATCACCTCGGCCTGCATATCGGGAACCGACGATGCCCCCGCTCGGCTACGGCTGGGCGGGGGCATCGTCGCGTCCAGGGCCGCGTCAGGGAACCGTGACGGCCTTGTCGGTCCAGCCACAGCCCTAGGCAGCCGCGTCGGGCGGATCAGAAAGCGGCACTTCTGACCCGAAGGAGAGAGACCGGAGCGCGTTCGCCCCGGCCGGATCGAATCCTGCATAAATGGCGGTAGTGGCAGGGCTCGAATGGCCGAGCAGCTCCTGAGTCAATCGGAGGTCTTGGCTCAGCCGGTAGAACCCGGTGGCAAAGGCGTGCCGCAGCGGGTGGGCAGACGAGGCAATGCCGAGTCGGGTGAAGTGACGCTGGATCCAATGGCTGACGTTGTGCGGCCGCATCGGGCGCCCGTCGGCCAACCGGAAGAGAGGGCCGCCGAGCGGCATGCAGGCCAGGGCCTCCTCGACGACGGGGTGCATAGGAAGGACGCGATCCTTGTTGCCCTTGCCGTGGCGGACGAGCAACAGGTGGGCGTCCCGGTCGATGTCCTCGCCCTCGAGGCCGGCAATCTCCTGACATCTCAGTCCCTGGTAGGCAGCGAGAAGCAGGAAGCACCGCAGGTCACCGGTGGATTCATCGATCGCCCTGACGATGTCGGCGTCGCCGGTGGGCCGTGGAAGCCGCCGGCGCCGGCGAGGACGGGTGATGCGCTCGGTGGGGATGACGGCGATCAGACCCTCGCCCTGGACGAACCGGAAGAAGGCGTGGAAGTGGGACAGATAGCCGGCTCGGCTGGCCGAAGTGATCTGAAGCCCATCCAAATAGCGCTCGATATCCTCGCGTCCGGCTTCGAGGACCGAGCCTGGCGCGAGCCACACCATGAGGGCTCGCACTCTGCGCTCCCGTGCAACAATGGAATTGGGCAGCACCCCCCGCCGCTCCTGGTCGAGCCGCAAGCGTCCGAGGAGACTCTCATTATCCGTATCCGCCTTCATGAGAATGAGACGATTGCCGGAATCAGGCGGCGATGTCAATGGCCAGTGCCTCGAATCCTGGTTGACTGCTACCGCTTCTGACCGTGCCCCCCTCGACGACACCCCCGACCGAGCGGCCCGGTGGCCGGGGGGAGGGTGTGGTGGCCTACGACTGGGCCGATCCCTCCTCGTACAGGTCGCCGGTGACCGGAACCGACGGCGCCACGCCC
>DAHUZK010000059.1 GCA_027306605.1 Acidimicrobiaceae bacterium | reverse complement strand
TTCCCCGAGGTGACCGTCGTGGGCGCCTCACCCGAGCCCATGGTGCGCCTGCGGGAGGGGACGGTGATCTCCAGGCCCATCGCCGGATCGCGTCCCCGCGGCGAGAGCGAGCAGCACGACCGCCGGCTCGAGGCGGAGCTGGCCGAGGACCCCAAGGAACTGGCCGAGCACATCATGCTGGTCGATCTGGCCCGAAACGACGTCGGCCGGGTCGTGCGCTTCGGGACCGAGAAGGTGGACGAGCTCATGACCATCGAGCGCTACAGCCACATCATGCACATCACCTCGCAGGTCTCGGGCGAGCTGGCCGAGGGCAAGGGTCCGATCGACGTGCTGCGCGCCACGTTGCCGGCCGGGACGCTGTCGGGCGCGCCCAAGGTGCGGGCCATGGAGATCATCGACGAGCTCGAGCCGACCAAGCGCGGCGTCTACGGCGGCGTCGTCGGCTACATCGACTTCTCGGGCAACCTCGACACGGCCATCGCCATCCGCACCATGGTGGTGACACCCGACGGCCGGGCCAGCGTGCAGGCCGGGGCCGGCATCGTCGCCGACAGCGATCCCCAGAGCGAGGACGAGGAGTGCGCGCACAAGGCGGGCGCCCTGCTGGTGGCGGTGACTGCCGCCCGCCGCATGGGTGCCGGGCGCTCGGGCGGCACCGTTCGTGCCGGTGGCGACCGGCCGTGACTCTCGCCGAGGAGACGCAGGCCTTGCGCCGTGGTGCCGGCGCCTTCCGCCTGGCCCGTGACGTCGTGGCCGTCCGAGGCCCCGACGCCGAGGCGTACCTGCAGGGGCAGCTGAGCCAGGACGTGGCGGCACTGGCCGTGGGTGCCTCGGCCGACAGCCTCCTGCTCGAGCCCGACGGCAAGCTGTCGGCGTTGCTGCGGGTGACCCGCATGGACGCGCAGGGGTTCGTGCTCGACGTGGACGGCGGACACGGGGAGGCGGTCGTGACCCGGCTCCGGCGCTTCCTCTTGCGCTCGAAGGCCGAGCTCGAGCTCCTGGCGTGGCGCGGCCTGGCGCTGCGGGGCGCCGCCGTCGGCGAGGTGGCGGCAGGGCTCCTGGCCGTCCTGGCGGAGCGAGGCGTGGTGATCGTGCCGTTCGCCTGGAACGGCTGGACGGGCATGGACCTGCTCGGCCCCGAGGACGTCGTGCTCGGGGCGGCTCCGTCCGAGCTGCCGACCGGCGTGGTCGCCTGCGGGGCGGAGGCCGTCGAGGCATGCCGCATCACCTCGGGCATCCCGGCCATGGGCACCGAGCTGACCAACAAGACCATCGCGGCCGAGGCCGGGCTGGTCGAGCGGACCGTGAGCTTCACCAAGGGTTGCTACACGGGCCAGGAGCTCGTCGCGCGCATCGATGCCCGGGGATCCAACGTGCCCCGGCGCCTCGTCGGCCTGGTGGCACCGGGAGGCCCCGCCGGCGAGCCGGCGCTGGCCCGGGGCATGACGCTGCACGCGGGGACGGCGCCGGTGGGCGACGGTGCGCCGGGGGACAAGGTGCTCGGCACCGTGACGTCGGCAGCCTGGAGCCCGGAGGTCGATGCGTGGGTGGCCCTGGGCTACCTGCACCGCAGCGTGGCCGCGCCCGGTCCGGTTCGGGTGCGCTCGGGTGACGGCGTCGGTGGCTCGCATGTCGCCCGGGTCGAGCTCCTGCCGCTCGAGGCGACCCGGTAGGCGCCCCTGAGCGGCCACGGACGCTGGACCAGCCGCGAAAGGGCGCGCCGCTACGCTGATGCCTCATGCCCACCTATCTGGCGGACATCCTCAGGGTGCACCGGGCGCGGGCGGCGGCTGATCCTCGCGACCTCCGCGACCTGGTGCGGCAGGCCGCCACTGCGCCGCCCACCCGCGATTTCGCAGCCGCCTTGCGCGGCGACGGGTTGGCCTGCATCGCCGAGATCAAGCGGCGGTCACCGTCGAAGGGCGACCTCGACCCGACCCTCGATCCCGAGCTGGTGGCGAAGGAGTACGTCGCCGGCGGGGCCGCCTGCCTCTCGGTCCTCACCGACCGCCAATTCTTCGGAGGTTCGCCCGCCGACCTGGCGAGGGCCCGCGACGCCTCGGGTCTGCCGGTGCTGCGCAAGGACTTCACGGTCCAGGAGGCGGACGTGGCGGACGCCCGGCTCATGGGGGCCGACGCCGTGCTGCTCATCGCGGCCGCGCTGGCCGACGGGGAGCTGACGCGCTGTTTGGCCCTGGCGGGCGAGCTCCATGTGGCCGCCATCGTCGAGGTGCACGACGAAGCCGAGCTCGAGCGTGCCCTCGGCGCCGAGGCGCGTATCGTCGGCGTGAACCAGCGAGACCTGCGGACCTTCACCGTCGACCGCGAGCGTGCGTGCGCGCTGGCGCCTCGCATTCCCGCCGGCGTGGTGGCGGTGGCGGAATCAGGGATCAGGGACGAGGCCGACGCGCGGCGCCTGGCCGAAGCCGGCTACGACGCCATCCTCGTCGGCGAGTCACTCGTGCGCGCCGGCGACCGCAGCGGACGGTTGCGGGCGCTGGTCGGCCACCCGGTCGGGCCTCGATGAACGGGGAGCTCTTCGTCAAGATCTGCGGGGTGACCTCCGAGGCCGACGCCCTGTTGGCCGTCAGCCTCGGCGCGTCTGCCGTCGGCTTCATCTTCGCGCCCTCTCCGCGCCAGATACCCGTGCAGCACGCGGGAGACATCGCCAAGCGGCTGCCCGAGCACGTCCTCACCGTCGGCGTCTTCCGCGACGAGGCACCCCAGCGCGTGGTCGAGGCCGTGCGCGTGGCAGGCCTGGGCGCGGCGCAGCTGCACGGGCACGAGTCGGCCGAGGAGACCCAGTGGGTGCGCTCCCGGGTGCCGGCGGTGATCAAGGCCTTCCGCGTCGGCGAACGCTCCATCGGGCGCTTCGCCGAGTTCGGGGCCGACTTCCTCCTCGTGGACGGGGACAACCCCGGGTCCGGCGAGGTGTTCGACTGGCGTCTGGCCGAAGGCGTGTCGGACCATCACCGGCTCATCCTCTCGGGAGGGCTGCGCCCGGACAACGTGGCCCAGGCGGTGGCCCACCTCCGCCCGGCTGGTGTGGACGTGGCGAGCGGGGTCGAGAGCGCTCCCGGCCGCAAGGACCCCCTGCTGCTGCGCGACTTCATCGTTCGGGCCCGTCGGGCCGGTGCCGCCGTCGCGGCCCGAGACCCCGGTACCGCCGACGACTCCGCCGCGGCGCCCTACGACTGGAGGGAGGGGTGAGCCGGGGCGACGGCGACGCTGGCGACGACCGCGGCGGGGACGCTGGCGACCGCGGCAGCCTCATGGCCCGCCCGGGGCCCGATGGTCGTTTCGGGGAGTTCGGCGGGCGCTTCGTCCCCGAGTCGCTCATGCCCGCCTGCCTCGAGCTCGAGAAGTGGTTCGACGACGCGTGGTCCGATCCGGCTTTCCGCTCCGAGCTCGACGGCTTGTTGCGTCACTACGGTGGCCGCCCGACGCCGGTGACGGAGTGCCGCCGCCTGTCCGAGCGCCTGCGCATACGCCTGCTCCTCAAGCGCGAGGACCTGGCGCACACGGGCTCGCACAAGCTGAACAACGTCGTGGGGCAGGCACTGCTGACGAAGCGGATGGGCAAGACGCGCATGATCGCCGAGACCGGAGCCGGGCAGCACGGCGTGGCGTCGGCCACCGCCGCCGCGCTCTTCGGCCTCGAGTGCACCGTCTTCATGGGTGAGGTCGACACCAAGCGCCAGGAGCTCAACGTCTTCCGCATGGAATTGCTGGGGGCGGAGGTCCGATCGGTCATCTCGGGCAGCCGCACGCTGAAGGACGCCGTCAACGAGGCGATGCGCGAGTGGGTGGCCTGCGTCGAGACGACGCACTACTGCCTCGGGTCGGTCATGGGGCCGCACCCGTTCCCCTACATGGTGCGCCAGCTCCAGAGCGTCGTCGGGGCGGAGGCGCGCGCCCAATGCCGCGAGCGCCTGGCGGGGTCCGACCCCGACGTCGTGGTCGCCTGCGTCGGCGGCGGCTCCAACGCGGCGGGGACGTTCGCCGGGTTCGTGGACACGCCGGCCCGGTTGATCGGCGTGGAGGCGGCCGGGGGTGCCGCCGTGACCAACGGGGTCCCCGGGGTCCTGCACGGGATGTACTCCCGGCTCCTCCAGGACGAGGTCGGGCAGATCGAGGAGGCCCAGTCGATCTCGGCCGGTCTCGACTACCCGGGGCTCGGCCCCGAGCACGCGCACCTGGCCTCCATCGGGCGCGCCGAGTACTCCAGCGCGACCGACGACGAGGTCCTCGATGCCTTCCGTCTCCTGAGCCGGACCGAGGGCATCATCCCCGCTCTCGAGTCGGCACACGCCCTCGCCTGGGTGGCCCGCAATGCCGGGACGGCCGCGCTGCCCCACGGCTCGACCGTGCTGGTCACGCTGTCGGGGCGCGGCGACAAGGACGTGGCGCAGGTCCGCGAGATCCTCGCCGGGCGCCGCGATGGCTGACCTCGAGAAGGAGCTCCGGGCCCGCCGTGAGCGCGGGCGCAAGCTGCTGATCCCGTACCTGATGGGTGGGATGAGCGACGACTGGGGCAAGGCGCTCGAAGCGGTGATCGCCGCCGGCGCCGACGCGGTCGAGGTCGGGGTGCCGTTCTCGGACCCCATGATGGACGGGCCGGTGGTCCAGGAGGCGGGCCTGCGCGCGCTGGAGCGGGGCACGACGCCCGACGAGGTCCTCGACGGCGTGGCCCGGGCCGAGACGCCGGTACCCGTCGCCGTCATGACGTACTACAACCTGATCTTCCGGGCGGGCCACAAGCGCATCGCCCGGAAGATGGCGTCGGCCGGCGTCGGCGCGGCGATCCTGCCGGACCTGCCGATCGAGGAGATCGGGCCCTGGGCCGCCGAGGCCGACGCCGCCGGCGTCGCCACGGTGCTCCTGGTGGCGCCGTCGAGCCCCCCCGAACGCGTGGCGCGCATCTGCGACCGCGCCCGCGGCTTCGTCTATGCCGTGGCCCGCATGGGGGTGACGGGGGAGCGCGCCGACCTCGGTTCCGACGCCGCCGCCGTGGTGGGCCGCATCCGGGACTGCACCGACATGCCGGTCTGCGTGGGTGTCGGGGTCTCGACGCCCGAGCAGGCCGCGGAGGTGTGCGCCGTGGCGGACGGCGTCGTCGTCGGCTCCGCTCTGGTCCGGCGCCTGCTCGAGGGCGGGGGACCAGAGGCTGCGGCGGCCTTCGTCGGCTCGTTGCGCCGGGCGATCGACGAGGTGTGACGAGCAGGCGTCAGGTGTGCAGCTGTGCCTGCACCGCGGCTGCGATGGCCCGCTGGCCGGACGCGGTGGGATGGGCGGCCCGCCACACCGAGCCTTGCAGGCCGCGCTCGGCGGTGTCGGCTGCTGCGGCCAGCGCGGAGCAGAGCGACGGCCCGTGCAGCACGTCGGTGCCGGTGCACGCCTTGGCCGTCAGGATGTGCTCGGAGTCGGCCGCCAGGGTGGCGTCCGGCACGGGCTCTCCGGAGAAGACCCAGGGGTGGGCCGTGCACACGCCGTGCCCGTCGAGGACGCCGGCGATGTCGACGAGCCGCACGTTGGTGACGGGGTGGGCGCGGGCATCGACGACGGCGCCGGCGATGGCCTGGTTGAGCGCGGCCAGGACCACCTGCGCCGCGGCGTAGGTGCTGGCGGCGTTGGGTTTGAGACCGGCGCAGACGAGGTTCGTCTGCGTGTGCGACAGAGCGGTGTCGTCGGCGATCTCACCCGGGCTCGGGATGGGCTGGTAGTAGTCGAGCACGGCGACGGTCCCGGCGTGCGGCGCCACCTCCTCGATGGCCTGGGCCAGCCCCGAGCGGACGCGGGACAGCTCGCGTGCCACCTGGGGCGTGACGTTCCCGTTGGCCGTGCACGCCGTCCCGAGGTGGGCGCTGATGCCGGCCACCCGCGCCAGTTGGTACTCGAGGCAGGCGCTGAAGTGGATGTCGTCCGCGCCGTCTTGGAGCAGGACGAGGCGGGCGGGGTGTCGCGGCAGCTGGGCGGCGGCGATCTCCTCGCCGAGGGTGCGCGCCGGTTGCGGTGGCCGCGGACACTGCCCGTCGCGCGAGGTGTTGTCCGCCTGGTCGACCACGGCGCCGCTGACGGTGAGCTGGTCGCCGCCGAGGGTGCAGTTCGTCGGCCGCACGGCCATGTGCAGGTGCAGGTGCTCCGCCACCAGTGACGGGTAGGCGAGGACCGAGGGACCCTGCGACACGGCCTGCGCCGGCAGACCGACCTGGGGGGCGAGGTACGGGTTGGACAGCCCGTGCCCGTAGGGGACGGAGTCGCCGAGGGCGACGGCGCGCGTCGACGTCGCGGGGGTGGGAGCAGGTGGCGTGTGCCGGGTCGTGGCGACCACCAGGCCGACCACGACGACCACGAGCCCGACGAGCCCGATTACCACGACGACCACGACGAACGGGGTGGCCCGGAAAGACGGCCACCGGCGCGCCAGCGGCTTCTTGAACTGCGACCCGTCCATCTCGAACCCTCACGACGACACCGCGCCGTTCGGCGGCGGACGTGCGACCTTACCGGGCGGGCTCAGCCGCCGGGCAGCAGGAGCAGGCAGCCGTTGTGGCCGCCGAACCCGAAGGAGTTGGAGAGGACGGCCGACGGCTCCCACGGGCGTGGCTCGCCGTGGACGACCGAGAGGGTGATCTCGGGGTCCGGCTCCTCGTAGCCCGCCGTCGGCGGGATGACGGCGTGATGGAGCGTGAGGACCGCCGCCACGGCTTCGATGGCGCCGGCGGCGCCCAGTCCGTGCCCGGTGACCCCCTTGGTCGAGGTGACGAGGGGGCCCGGCTCGCCGAAGACCTTGGTGATCGCCCGCGCCTCGGCCAGGTCGTTCAGCGGCGTGGACGTCCCGTGCGCGTTGATGTGGCCCACGGCGGCCGGCGCCACGCCGGCGTCGGCCAGGGCCAGCTCCATGCAGGCGACCGCCCCCGCGCCGTCGGGCGCCGGGGCGGTGATGTGGTGCGCGTCGGCGGTGCTGGCCGCGCCCGCCACCTCGGCGTAGATGGTGGCGCCACGGGCCACCGCCCGGTCCCACTCCTCGAGGACGAGCGCGGCGGCGCCCTCGGTCATCACGAACCCGTCGCGGCGGGCGTCGAAGGGGCGCGAGTTCCCCGTCGTCGACAGCGCGGTCATGTTGGCGAAGGCGGCCAGCGCCACGGGGTGCATGCTCGCTTCCGAGCCGCCTCCGATGGCCACTTCGCAGCGTCCGGTCGCCACCAGGCGCGCTGCGCCCGCCACGGCGTGGGTGCCGGCGGCGCACGCCGTGCAGACGACCTCCGATGGTCCGCGCCAGCCCAGGCGCATGGAGATGCCGGCCGCCCCGGCGTTGGCCATCATCATCGGGACGAGGCGGGGAGACACGCGGTCGGCGCCCTTGGCGTTGTACACGCCGACCTGGTCGGCCAGCGTCTCGAACCCTCCGACACCGGTGGCGAACACCACGCCGGCCTTGGCCGGGTCGACCGCCAGCTCGCCGGCCGCGCGCACCGCCATGTCGGCCGACACCATGGACAGCTGCGCGAAGCGGTCCAGCTGGCGGACCTCCTTCGGTCCGAACCAGTCGGCGGGCTCGTAGCCGCGCACGGCGCCGCCGACGACGCTCGGGTGGAGCAGGCCGTCCCAGAGCGCGTCGACCCCGACGCCACAGCACGTGACCGCCCCGAGGCCGGTGACGGCGACCCGCCGGCCCCGGATCGGTCCATCCCCACCGATCCCGATGTGCATCAGAGCTTGGACGAGATCAGGTCGAAGGCCTGGCCCACGGTGGCGATGTCCTCGAGCTCCGTCTCCTCGACGGTGATGTCGAAGGCCTCTTCGAGGGCCATCACGAGCTCGACGAGGTCCAGGCTGTCGGCATCGAGGTCATCGGCGAACTTGGCCTCCTTGGTGATCTTGTCGGCCGGCACTTGGAGAACCTCCACGGCGCACTCGCGGAACTTGTCGAACGCTGCGTCGCTGTCCACTCGTCTTGCTCCTTTTCTGTCGGTGCCCAGAACGCTACAGCCCCATGCCGAGCCCGCCGTCGACCGGGACGACCGCCCCGGTGACATAGGCGGCGGCGTCCGAGGCCAAGAAGCCGACCACGGCGGCCACGTCGGTGACGCTCCCGGCCCGCCCGAGGGGGACCTGGCTCGTCATGAGGGCGACCCGGTCCTCGCCCAGGGCGGCGGTCATGTCCGTGTCGATCAGGCCCGGTGCCACCACGTTGACGGTGATCTGGCGGCTGCCCACCTCGCGGGCGATGGCCCGGGCCATGCCGACCAGGCCGGCCTTGGACGCCGCGTAGTTCGCCTGGCCCGGGAGGCCGACGAAGGCGCCCACCGACGAGACGAAGATGATGCGGCCCGCATGCAGGCGCAGCATCTTGGCCACGGCGCGCTTGGCGACCCGAAACGAACCGGTCAGGTTGGCGTCGACGACGTCGAGGAACGCCTGCTCGCTCATGCGCAGCATCAGCGAGTCCTTGGTGATGCCGGCGTTCGAGACCAGGACCTCCACCGGGCCCCAGCGTTCCTCGATGGCGCTGAAGGCCGAGTCGACCTCCTCCGCCTTGCGGATGTCGCAGTGGACGGGGAGGAAGCGATCGGGGTCCGCTCCCGGCGGCAGCGGTGGCTCGGTGGCGCGGTACGTCGTGGCCACCTGGTCGCCGTGGCCGAGGAACCACTCCACGCAGGCCGCGCCGATGCCGCGCGTGCCGCCGGTGACGAGGACCACGGCCATCAGCGGTTGTCGGGCACCTGCAGCCAGACGAGGGGCTGGCCCTCCTGCACGCGCTCACCCTCGGCGGCCAGCCAGCGGACCACCTCACCCGCGAAGGGCGTGCGGACGTCGGAGACCCCGACGCGGCCGACGAGGTCGCCCACCTCGACCGCGGAGCGCGCGTCGACGTCGTCGGTCGTGCCCGGGAGCAGGCCCGTGCCCGGCGCCTGGAGCGAGGATTCGGGACTGAAGATCCCGCTGGAGGGGCTGACCACGACGCGCTCGGACATGTAGAGGTGCTCGCCCTGGTGCAGCGCGGGCTCGGCCTGCCAGGTCCCGGCGTTGCCGATCTGGTCAATCAGGGTGTCGAGGTCCTCGGGTTTGGAGACGGCCAGCGACTGGATCTCGGGGAGGCTGCGCTTGGCCAGGCCGCTCAGCACGCCACCGGGACCCAGCTCGACGAGCGAGGTCAGGCCCAGGCCGGCGAACGTCTCGAGCGTCTGGCGCCAGCGCACCGGGCTGCAGAGCTGCGCCGAGAGGAGCCCCGGCCACTCGGTGGGGTCGTCGTGCACGTGCGCGTCCACGTTCGCCACCACGCGCACCTCGGGCGAGAGGAACGTCACCTCGGCCAGGGCCTTGCGCAACTCGGCCCGTGCACCGTGCATCAGGGGCGTGTGGAACGCACCCGAGACCTGGATGGGCATGACGCGCTTGGCTCCCAGACCCTTCGCCAGTTCGCCGGCCAAGGCGACGGCTTCGGACGTGCCTGCGATGACCACCTGTCCCGGCGCGTTGTAGTTCGCCACCCAGACGTCGCCCTCGGCCCGCATGCAGGCCGCCTCGGCGTCGTCGTCGGCGATTCCCAGCAGCGCGGCCATCGTCCCCGGTGCCTCCTCGCCGGCGCGGGCCATGGCCTCGCCCCGGGCCACGACGAGGCGGATGCCGTCTTCGAAGCCGAGCGCACCGCTGGCCACGAGCGCGGTGTACTCGCCGAGACTGTGCCCGGCGCATGCGGCGGGGGTGAGGCCGATGCGCTCGACCGCATCGAGCACCACCAGGCTGAGCACCGTCGTGGCCAGCTGCGCGTTCTCGGTCTGCGTCAGCTCTTCAATGGGTGCCCGCAGCAGCAGGCGGGCCAAGTCACGGTCTGCGGCGACGGAGGCCTCCTCGACGACCTCCCACGAGGGGTGGTCGAGCCATGGCTCACCCATACCCGCACGCTGCGATCCCTGTCCGGGAAAGGTGAAGACCAACACGTGTCCGATCGGCTCCCATCGTCGGCGGGCGGGGAAAGCCCACAGTGTGGCATGCCGGCGTGCGGCGGCCCGCGGTCCTCTCAGGCGCTCCGGCCCGGGGCGATGGTCGCCATGCAGCCCTGGAGGACGCCGAGACCGATGGGGTTGGCGGCCTGCGGCGTGAGGGCCGGTGCCGTCCCGCCGGCAGGGGTCCCGCCGGCAGGGGTCCCGACGGCAGGGGTGCCGCCAGCAGGACCGGTGGTGGTCGTGGTGGGCGTCGGGGCGGTCGGGGCGGTCGGGGCGGTCGGGGCGGTCGGCGCAACCGTGGTGCTCGTCGTCGTCGGCACCGCACCGGTGGGGATCGAGGGCGAATGCAACGCGGTGGTCGTTGTGGTCGTGGTGCTCGGCGGGGCCGTCGTCGTGGTCGGCGGCGGGGCCGTCGTCGTGGTGGCGGAGGAGGCCGACGGGCTCGCCGGCACGGGGCTCGAGCCGGTCGGCGCCGTGGAGGCGGGCGCGCCCGGTGCCGCCGCGGTGAGGACCGCGGCGGTGCACGCCCCGGCCCGCTGCATGGTCGTCACGTCGCTGACGAGGCGCACCAGCGCCCGGGACTGGGCGGCGTCGTCCGTGGCCAGGGTGGCCATGGCCTTCGTCACGTCCTTGGACGCCGCGTCGCGGCGGGCCTGCGCCGCCTCGAGCGCGGCCTGGGCGGCCTGCGTGCGGGTGACGAGGTCGGAGGCCGCGATGCTGGTGTACTCCTGGGCCTCGACGCCGCTCGGGCTCTGGCCGCCCGACGGGCTCGTCGCATTGGGCAGGCTCGTCAGCGACGATGCGTAGAGGCCGCTGCTGACGTACTCGACGATGGCGAACTTGCGCAAGGCGTGTTCGGCCGCGGCCTGCTCCTGTTGCGCCGCCGTGTCGGCCGTTTCGGCGGCCACCAGCTCGGCCCTGCCGGCCGTCACCGCCCCCTGGTCCGCGGCCACGGTGAGGACGGCGCGCTGGTACGCCTGGAGGTCGCCCTGCACGTTGCCGTACACCGCGAGCGCCGACGAGTCGGCGAGCAGCGCTGGGACGAGCTGGCTGGCCGAGCCCAGGATGGCGTCGGCGTAACAGGGCACGCCGTTGGTGGGCGCGCACCACTGGCTCTGATCGACCGAGGCCAGGAAGGCGGTCGCCGGGGCCACGTTGCCCGCTCTGAGCGCGGCCGTGATGGCGGCCATGTTGGGCTGGAGCAGTGTGGCGACGGTGGCGCTGCACCCGGCCAGCCAATTGGCGAAGGCGGGAAAGCCGTTGGACGAGATGGTGGCTGCGAGCGGCGCGTTGGACACGTCGGTCGTGCGGCGCGTGTTGAACGGGTTGTAGGCCGCCGTGTTGTTCGTCGAGCCGCCCTCGGCCGCCTGCCACGTGTCCAGGTCGACGACGTTCGCCTGCGACGCGGGCGCCCCCAGGCCCTGGAGGATGCACAGCTCCCAGCCCGGAGGGAGCGACGTGCCGCGGACCGTCGCGGTGGCACCGGCGGGCCCGGCCAGCGCGCCGCCCACCGCCGTGAGGGCGAGGCAGGCGATGGCCGCGGCCAGGACGTGTCGTGCGCTGCGCAGGATGCGTGTCATGAGGTGCGTGTCAAGGGCGGATGATCCGGCTCGGCGGGAGCAGGCGAAGAACGCTTGATCCGGGTCGACGCGCAGGACTGAGCGAGCGACCAGATTGGCACGTTTCGCGCGCCCTGCCCGTCCAGGAGGCATCGGCACACCGGCGCCGCACTTGACCGTCGGAGACCAGATCGGCGAATTCCGGCGCCGAACCCGGCGAGCGAGAGCGCTTCGCCGGGGTCCGGGGCCGTTTCGCACCGCCGCGGCTTGCGGCGACGCGGAGAGCGCAACGCCGCAACTCCCGTAGCAGGCGAGGGGTGCCCGGAGCGGGACTCGAACCCGCACGCCCTTTCGGACAGCGGCTTTTGAGGCCGCCGCGTCTGCCGTTCCGCCATCCGGGCGAAGGCAAGAGCGTACAAGGCAGGACCCGGCCTCTACGGTGACGGACGTGGGCCAGGCAGCCAGAGCCGGGAGGGCACGGCTCCGGGAACTCTCCCGGTGAAGCTCCATGGGATCGAGGTGGTCCGGGTCGAGGTCCCGTTCCGCCGGGAGATCGGCACCGCGGCCGGGACCCACCGCACCCGGCCGCTTCTCTTCGTTCGGGTCGTGGCCGAGGGGGCGGAGGGCTGGGGCGAGTGCTCCGCGCTCGAGCAGGGCACCGCGGTCGATCCCGCGCTCGGGGCGGTCGAGCGGGCCCTGGCCGACCGGGGCGTCCGCCGCCTCCTCGACGCCTGTGCCGCGCGCGGCGGCCACCTGCCCGAGGGCGCCGAGGTGCCCCAACTCTTCGGCAGCGGGGCCGAGGACCGCGTGCTGGCCGCCACCTTCGAGATGGCGGTCTGGGACGCCGGCCTCCGGGCGCAGGGCCGGTCCATGGCGGAGGCGCTCGGCGTCGCCCCGGGATTCGAGACGATGCCGGTGGGGGCGGTGGTGGGCATTCCCGCCGGTCGCGACGTCGCGGTCGTGCGCGCCGAGGTCGACGCCGCGGTCGCCGCCGGCGCGGCGCGGGTCCGCCTCAAGATCGAGCCCGGGTGGGAGGTCGAACCGGTGGCAGCGGTGCGCGGCGACCATCCGGACCTCGTGCTCCAGGTGGACGCCAACGGGTCGTTCCGCGGCGACGAGGAGGACGTCGCCGCCCTGAGCCGGCTCGCCGACTTCCACGTGCTGTGCGTCGAGCAGCCCCTGCCTCCGGCCGACCTGGTGGCGCACGCGCAGCTGGCGAAGGTCCTGCCGCTGCCCGTGTGCCTCGACGAGTCCCTCTCGACGACGCGCCGGGTCCACGACGCGCTGCGCAACGGTGCCTGCGCGGTGGCCTGTCTGAAACCGGGCCGCCTGGGCGGGGTCCGCGCCACCCGGTCGGCCCATGCCGCCTGCGCCGAAGCAGGGGTGCCCGTCTTCGTCGGCGGGTTCTTCGAGGCGGGCCTGGGCCGGTCCTCCAACCTGGCCCTGGCGGCCCGGCTGAGCCAGGAGGCGACGGGGCTGGTCAGCGATGTCGGGTCCCCCTCCGAGTATCTGGTGCCCGACCCGTGCGGCTATCCGGCGGTCGTGGACGGCTGGGTCCGGGTGCGCCGCGAACCCGGCGTGGGGCCCGGCCCCGACGAGGAGGTTCTGGCCGGTCTCGCGGTGCGGCGTCGCTGGTATCGGGCCACCTACACTTGACGCTCCATGCATCGCGTCCTGCTGGAGCGGCGAATCCGAGACGTCCACGCCCGCCTGGTCCGGGCGCGGGAGGAGCTCGCCGTGCTCGATGAGCAGCTGGCGGTGGTCCGCGAGTCGGCCGACGAGGCGCGGGTGCGGGCGCTGGTGGCGGAGACGCCGCTCGCCACGCAGGAACACAACGAGGCGGCCCGTCACGCCGACGCCATGGCGCGGGCCCGCGACGCCCTGGGCCGGACGGTGGCCGACCTCGAGAAGCGCCAGGACGAGCTGCTCGCCTCGGTGGGAACGGGGAAGTGACCCGGTGGTGCGGGACGAGACGGCACCCGGGAGCCGCGAGGTGACGAGCGAGCTGGGAGAGCGGGCGGCGGCGCTGGCGCGGGTCGTCATCGCCGAGGACGAGGCGATCGTCCGGCTCGATCTCAAGGAGATCCTGGTGACCGCCGGCTACGAGGTCGTCGGCGAGACCGGCCGGGGTGACGAGGCCGTGGCACTCGTCGATCGGCACCGACCCGATCTGGCCATCCTCGACGTCAAGATGCCCGGCATGGACGGGATCCGGGCCGCCCGCGAGATCACCGCGAGCTCCGACGTCGTGGTGCTCCTGCTCACGGCCTTCAGCCAGCGCGACCTGATCGAGGAGGCCCGCGAGTCGGGGGTGTCGGCCTATTTGGTCAAGCCCTTCCAGCCCCGGGAGCTTCTCCCCGCCATCGCCGGCGTGCTGGCCCGGGCGCGCCAGGACCGGGCCATCGAGTCCGAGCACTCCTCCGACGGTGCGGAGGACAAGATCGCCACCCGTCGCGTCGTCGACGAGGCCAAGCAGGTCCTGATGGACCGCAACGGGCTGCCCGAGGACGAGGCGTTCGCCTTCATCCAGCGCACGGCGATGCAGACCCGGGCCCGCATGCGGGACGTGGCCCAACGGGTGGTCGACGGCACCCTCGCGCCCTAGGCCGCACGGCCGGAGCTCCCGCAGCCGACGTCACGCCCACCCCGTAGTGTCGGGAGGTGATGGCGACGACGGGACCGGAACGGACGGGACCCCTCCTCCTGCTCGACGGGATGTCCCTGGCTTTCCGGGCCTATTACGCCCTGCCCGACACGTTGGCCACGACGACGGGCGTGGTGACCAACGCGCTGCACGGCTTCACGTCCATGCTCGTGTACCTCATCCGCGAGCAGAAGCCCTCGGCCGTGGCCGTGGCGTTCGACGCGCCGGGTGAGACCTTCCGCGACCAGATGCTCGAGGACTACAAGGCGGGCCGGGCCCAGACGCCGTGGCTGCTGCCGCCCCAGTTCGACATGATCCGCGACGTGATGGCCGCGCTGGCCATCCCGGTGATCGAGGCACCGGGCTTCGAGGCGGACGACGTCATCGCCACCCTCGCCACCGAGGCGGCGGACCGCCACTGCGAGGTCGTCATCGTCACGGGCGACCGCGACAGCTTCCAGCTCGTCGAAGACCCCTACGTGCGCGTCCTCTACAACAAGCGTGGCGTGAGCGACTACACGCTCTACGACGAGGCGGGGATCGTCGAGCGCTGTGGGGTACCGCCGGCGCAGTACGTCCTGTTGGCCTCCCTGCGCGGCGACCCCTCGGACAACCTGCCGGGCGTTCCGGGTGTCGGGGAGAAGACAGCCGCCAAGTTGCTGACCAAGTACGAGGACCTCGACGGGATCTTCGGCCATCTCGACGAGCAGACGCCGAAGCTGCGCGAGAACCTGGGTGCCAACGAGGCGCTCGCACGCTCCAACGCCCGCATCATCCCGCTGGTGCGCGACGTCCCCCTCGAGGTGGACGTGGGCGACCTCGAGCTGGGCGGGTGGGACCGCGCCGCTGCCGAGGCCATCTTCGAGCGCTACGCGATGAAGACGGTGTGGCAGCGCGTCGAGGAGCTCCTCGACGCCGGCGCGCTGGGTCGGGGGACCGAGGGCAGCGGGGGGGATGGCCGGGCCGCATCGGGCACCGCCGCATCGGGCACCGCCGCCTCGGTTCCGGGCGGCCTCGGCGCGGCGGCCTCCACCGGACCGGCCCTGGTGCTGCGCGACGTGGCGCTGCCGTCCACGGCGAGCGAGGTCACCAAGCACCTGACCGAGCTGGGGGAGGGCCGGATCGCCGTCGCCGCCCGCTGGAGCGGCCTGCCGGGACGGAGCGATCTGGTCGGGCTGCTGGTGCTGGCCACCGAGGACGAGGAGGCCGGGCTGGGCGTGCTGGTGCCGGGCGAGTTGCTGGGCGCGGCCTCGGTGGTCAAGAAGCTCGACGCCGTCCTGGCCCACGAGGTCGTCGGGCACCACGTCAAGGAGGCCATGCGGTCCCTGCTGCCCCTCGGCATCGACCTGAGGGGGCTCGTCATGGACACCGGCGTCGCCGCCTACCTCCTCGACGCGTCCACCGGCGAGTACGGCCTCCAGCAGCTGCGCGAGCAGACGGGCCAGCTCAGCCTCGACATCGCCGAGCCCGGGGAGACCGCACGTGACCTGGCGCAGGAGGCGGCGGCGGAGGCGCTCGACGTGGTCGGGATGGAGGCGGGCTTCCGCCGGCGCCTCGACGCCGAGGGCATGACGTACCTGCACGATTCGATCGAGACGCCGCTCGTGCGGGTGCTGGCCAAGATGGAGGTGGCGGGCATCGGCATCGACCGTGCGGAGCTGCAGTCCATCGCCGACTCGTTGAAGGGCTCGGCGGCCGCGCTGCAGGACGAGGTGCAGAAGCTGGCGGGGCACGAGTTCAACGTGAACTCCACGCCGCAGTTGCGGACCGTCCTCTACGACGAGCTCGGCCTCACGCCGGGCAAGAAGACCAAGACCGGGTTCTCGACCGACGCCCGGACGCTCGAGAGCCTGCGCGGCGCCCATCCGATCATCGAGGCGCTCCTCGACTACCGCGAGGTCGAGAAGCTGCGCTCCACCTACGGCGAGAGCCTTTTGGCCGAGGTGCAGCCCGACGGGCGCATCCACGCCTCCTTCGGCCAGACGGTGGCGCGCACCGGGCGCATCTCGTCGGACCGGCCCAACCTGCACAACATCCCGGTGCGCACCGAGCTCGGCAAGCAGTTCCGGCGCGCCTTCGTGCCCGCGCAGGGCTGCACCTTCCTGGTGGCCGACTACGACCAGGTCGAGCTGCGCTGCATCGCGCACCTCTCGGAGGACCCCGGTCTGATCGACGCGCTGACGACGGGGGCCGACGTGCACCGAACCGTGGCGGCCGCCGTGTACGGGATCGCTCCCGAGGAGGTCACGCACACCCAACGGGAGTTCTGCAAGATGGTCTCGTACGGCCTGGCCTACGGCATGGAGGCCTACGGCCTCGGCCAGCGTCTGGGCGTCCCGGTCGAGGAGGCGGCCGCCATTATGGAGAGTTACTTCGGCGCCTTCCCGCTCGTCAAGAAGTACATGGACGACACCGTGGCCGAGGCCAAGCTGCGCGGCGCCACGCGCACCATGTTCGGGCGCCTTCGCCCCCTGCCCGACCTGCACGCGGCCAACTACCGGCTGCGCCAGGCGGCCGAGCGGCAGGCCATGAACGCCGGCATCCAGGGGCTGGCGGCCGACATCTTCAAGCTTGCGCTCGTGCGCCTCGACCGCGATCTCGAAGGGCAGGATCTGGCCAGCCGGCTCGTCCTCCAGGTGCACGACGAGGTGATCGTCGAGGTCTCACCGGGGGAGGAGGACCAGGTGCGCCGCCTCACCGAGTCCGCCCTGACCGGCGCGGCGGACCTCAAGGTCCCCCTGACCATCTCGGTGGCGACCGGGGAGAGCTGGGCCGCGGCCAAGGGTTGAGCGCGCGGGGCTGCCGAGCCGCGGCGTCGGACCGACGCCCGGGGCCCGTCCCGCCGGGAGAGCGCCGCTGAGCAGCTGGTATCGTTGGAGCCCTTGCCCGCCGGCCCGGCGGCGGCGCATTCCGTATCGGACGACCCGGCCCCGGCGCGGTCCTGCGGTTGCACCTCGCAACCGACGAGGAGCTTCATCATGGCTGACGCCACCACAACCTCTCCCACCTCCCTGCTCTCGCCCGAGGCGATGGGCAGCTTCGACGCCGAGGGCAACTACACACCACGCACGATCGTCGACGACGACCTGGGGGACGCCGACCTCGAGAAGGCGATGGGCGACTCCATCATCGAGTTCGACGACGGTGACGTGATCGAGGGGACGGTCGTCAAGATCGACCGCGACGAGGTGCTCCTCGACATCGGCTTCAAGTCCGAGGGTGTCATCCCGGCCCGCGAGCTGTCCATCCGCAACGACGTCAACCCCGAGGAGATCGTCTCCCTCGGTGACCACGTCGAGGCGCTCGTGCTCCAGAAGGAGGACAAGGAGGGGCGGCTGGTCCTGTCCAAGAAGCGCGCCCAGTACGAGCGGGCCTGGACGACGATCGAGGAGAAGAAGAACAAGGGCGAGATGGTGTCGGGCCCGGTCATCGAGGTCGTCAAGGGCGGACTGATCGTCGACATCGGCCTGCGCGGCTTCCTGCCGGCCTCGCTGGTGGAGCTGCGGCGGGTGCGCGAGCTCCAGCCCTACGTCGGCAAGGAGATCGAGGCGAAGATCATCGAGCTCGACCGCAACCGCAACAACGTCGTGCTGTCGCGGCGGGCCTGGCTCGAGGAGGCCCAGAAGGAGCAGCGGGGTGACTTCCTCCAGAACCTCAAGCCGGGCGAGCGGCGCAAGGGCGTGGTCTCCTCGGTGGTCAACTTCGGTGCCTTCGTCGACCTCGGCGGCATGGACGGCCTGGTCCACGTCTCCGAGCTTTCCTGGAAGCACGTCGACCACCCGTCGTCGGTCGTCTCGGTGGGAGACGAGATCGAAGTCGAGGTGCTCGACGTCGATCTCGACAAGGAGCGCATCAGCCTCTCGCTCAAGGCCACCCAGGCCGACCCCTGGCAGGAGTTCGCCGACAGCCACAGCGTGGGCCAGCTCGTCTACGGCCGCATCACCAAGCTGGTGCCCTTCGGCGCCTTCGTGCAGGTGGGCGACGGCATCGAGGGTCTGGTGCACATCTCGGAGATGGCGGTGCACCATGTCGACCTCCCCGAGCAGGTGGTGACGCCGGGCGAGGAGCTCTGGGTCAAGATCATCGACATCGACCTGCAGCGCCGGCGCATCAGCCTCTCCATCAAGCAGGCAGCGGAGGGCGGCGAGGTCTCCGAGGAGTACCGCGAGGCCTTCGGTGAGCACGCCTACGACGAGCAGGGGAACTACATCGGCTACGACTACGCCGAGGGCGAGTTCACCCCCGAGACCGAGGCGCAGGCGGCGTGGGCCGACTTCGCCAGCCAGGTGGGCACCCAGGTGCACCAGTCCGAGGGTGAGGGCGGCGCCGAGGCGGCCGCCGGCGAGGGCGGTCCAGAGGGTGCCGCACCGGAGCCGGAGCCGGCTGCGGCGGAAGGTCCCACCGGCGCTTCGTAGGCCTGGTACAGGCTGCCCGGCCGAGGACGAGCCCGATCGTGACCCCGGCGAGGTCCGCTCAGCTCCCGATGGGGAAGTGGCAGGCCACCTGGTGGCCGGGCGCGATGGCGCGCATCTCGGGGACCTCGTCGGCGCAGCGTGCCTCGGCCCGGGGGCACCGGGTCCGGAAGCGGCAGCCCGAGGGCGGGTTGATCGGGCTGGGCGGCTCGCCGCTCAAGGCCACGGTCGTGCGCTCGGCCTCGGGGTCGGGCTCGACGGCCGAAGCGAGCAGCGCGGCCGTGTAGTGGTGTGCCGGCGCCTCGTAGAGCAGGTCGGCCGGCGCGATCTCGCACAGCTTGCCCAGGTACATCACGGCGACGCGGTCGCTCACGTTCTTCACCACCGCCAGGTCGTGCGCGATGAACAGGATCGTGAGGTTGTACTCCTGCTTGAGGTCCTCCAGCAGGTTCAGGATCTGCGCCTGCACGGACACGTCGAGTGCCGAGACGATCTCGTCGCAGACGAGCAGCTTCGGCTTGAGCATGAGCGCCCGGGCGATGCTGATGCGCTGGCACTGGCCACCCGAGAACTCGCGCGGCCGGCGTGACCCGTTGACCACGGGGTCGATCCCCACTTGGTCCAGCATGGCGTTCGCCGTCTGGCGCCGCTCCTCCTTGGTCCCGATCTTCCAGATGGTGAGCGGCTCCGCCACCACGTCGGTGATCCGCCGGCGTGGGTTCAGCGACGAGATGGGGTCCTGGAAGATCATCTGCACCTGGGTGCGCAGGGTGCGCAGGCCGCCGCGGTTGAGCGCGGTGAGCTCGGTGTCCCCGAAGCGGATGCGGCCCGAGGTCGCCCGCTCCACCTGCACGATGGCTCGGCCCGTGGTGGTCTTCCCGCAGCCGGACTCGCCGACGAGCCCGAGCGTCTCCCCCTGCTGCATGGTGAAGGAGATGCCGGCCACCGCCTGGACCGCGGTGTTGCCGCGCTGGAACGAGACGTGGAGGTCCTCGACCGCCAGCAGCGGGTCGGTGGTGGCCGCGGGCGACCGGTCGACGGCGGTGTCGGTCATGCCGTCACCGTCTGGCTCGGCTCGGGGTCGGGCCGGCGGTCGCCGGCGGTCAGCGGGAACCAGCAGGCGTAGCTGTGGCCCGGGGTGGCCTCGAGCAGCGGGGGCTTCTCGCTGCGGCACTTGTCCTGCGCGTAGGGGCAGCGCGGCGCGAAGGGGCACCCGGTCGGCGGGTGCAGGAGGTCCGGGGGCCTTCCCTCGATCGCCGTCAGTCGGGTGTGGCTCGGGTTGGCGATGCGGGGCATCGACTCGAGCAGGGCTTCGGTGTAGGGCATGGCCATGCTCTTGAAGAGGACGTTGGTCGGCGCACGCTCGACCACGTTGCCGGCGTACATCACGATGATCTCGTCGGTGCGGGTGGCCACGACACCCAGGTCGTGCGTGACGAGGATCATGGCCATGTCGCGATCGTGCTGGAGCTGGCCCAGCAGGTCGAGGATCTGGGCCTGCACGGTGACGTCGAGCCCGGTCGTCGGCTCGTCGGCCATGAGGAGCCGAGGCGCGCAGGCCAGGGCGATGGCGATCATGACGCGTTGGCGCATCCCGCCCGACAGCTGGCCCGGGTAGGCGTCGTAGCGTTCGACAGGGGAGGGGATGCCGACCTGCATGAGAAGGGAGAGCGCCGTCTCCTTGGCCTCCGACTTGGACACGTCGAGATGGATGCGCAGCGGTTCGGTGATCTGGTGGCCGATGCGCTGCACGGGGTTGAGCGACGTCATCGGGTCCTGGAAGACCATGGCGATGTGTGTGCTCCACAGCTTGCGCAGGTCGGCGTTGGGCGCGTTGAGGATCTCCGTCCCGTCGTAGCGCACCGAGCCCGTCTGGGTCGTCGAGGCGCGGGGGAGGAGCCCCATGATGGCCCGGGACAGCACGGTCTTGCCGGAGCCGGACTCGCCGACGATGCCGAGGGTCTTGCCCTGGTCGAGGGTGAGCGACACCCCCTGCACGGCGCGCAGGTCGCCCCGGCTGGTGGCGAAGGTGACGTTGAGGTCCTCCACCTCGAGGAGCCGTCGCCCGCTCACAGCTTGATCTCCGTGACGTCGAAGTAGGCGCGGAGCTTGTCGGCCACCACGTTGAGGCAGAAGAGCAACAGGAACATGGCGGTGGCGGGGAAGATCACGAGCCAGGGGTTCGTCTGCCCCTTGGCCCCGGTGAGGAGCGACGAGCCCTCGTTGAGCATGTTGCCCCAACTGGGCGTCGGGGGCTGGACCGAGAGCCCGAGGAAGGCCAGCGACCCCTCGAGCACGATGATGGTGGCCACGGCGATCAGCCCGAAGGACACGACCGTCGGCATGATGTTGGGCAGGATCTCGCGGGTCAGGATCCGGGTGTCGCTGGCGCCGAGCGCCTTGGCCGCCAGGACGAAGTCACGGGTGGCATACGAGAGTGTCGATGCCCGCACCACGCGGAAGATGAGGGGTGCGGCGAAGATCCCGATGATGAGGGTGATCTTCCACAGGGTGTGGCCCCAGAAGGACACGATGGCGATGACGGCCACGATGGCCGGGAAGGCCAGGAACACGTAGGACGTCGTGTTCAAGACGGTGTCGACCCGGCCCCGCCGGTAGGCGGAGATCATGGCCGGGACGCCACCGAGCACCAGTCCGATCAGTGCGCCGCCGAAGCCGACGACGAGCGAGACGCGCGCGCCGTAGATGAGGCGGCTCAGGATGTCGCGGTAGAGGTCGTCGGTCCCGAGCAGGTGGCTCCAGCTCGGGCCTCCGTTCTGGACGCTGCTGTAGTTGCCCAGATTCGGGTTCGGCAGTGGCAGCAGGCTGGCGAACGTGGCCAGGAGGGCGACGATGACGATGAAGGAGGCGCAGACCCAGAAGAAGACCCCAAGCTTCTTCTTGGTGGTGCGATCGGCCGCGGCGTCGGCGGCGACCTCCTCCTTGATCTCGGCCAGGTCGTCGGTGATGACGCTACTCACGGGCAATCCTCGGATCGACGATGGTGAACAGGAAGTCGAAGATGAAGTTGATGAGGACGATCGCCACCGCCACGAAGAGAGTGATGCCCTGCACGACGGTGTAGTCGTCCTGGTTGACGCTCGAGATCAGCTGATAGCCCAGCCCCGGCATCTGCAGCAACAGCTCGACGATGAAGGTCCCGGCGATGAGGCTGCCGATGGTCACGCCGGCCGAGGCGAGGAGCGAGATCGAAGAGGGCCGCAGCGCGTGGCGCCACATGATGCGGCGGTCGGTCAGGCCCTTGGAACGGGCCATGGTGATGAAGTCCTCTTGGAGGGTCGAGATCAGGTCGTTGCGCAGGAGCCGGAAGTACACGACGATCGACCCCAGGGCGAGGACGATGGACGGCAACAGCATCGTGTGGATGTTCGACCAGAAGTCTTGTGTGATCGGCACGTACGACGCGGGCCCGGGGAACACGTGCAGGTGCACGGCGAAGATGAGTACGAGCACCGGCGCGATCACGAAGGGTGGCAGCGCCAGCATGGCGAACGTCGTGCTGTTGGAGGCCTGGTCGAAAAGCCGGTTGGGGCGCTTGGCAGCGGCCATGGCCATGGGGAAGGCGATGGCGAAGGCGATGATCTGCGAGAAGATGATCAGTTCCAGGTCGATCGGGAACGACTGGGCGATGATGCTCGTCGTCGTCTGGTGCGTCGTGAAGGACTGGCCGAGGTTGCCCTGGAAGACGTGGCCGATCCAGATGAAGTACTGCTGCCACAGCGGCTTGTTCAGGCCGAGCTGCTTGTTCACCGTCGCCACGTTCTGTGGTGTGGAGTTGGGCCCGAGGATGGTGGTGGCGGGATTACCCGGGAGCAGGTGCACCAGGAAGAAGGTCGCGATCGAGACGAAGATGATGATGATGATGAGCAACACCAACCGCTTCGCGATGTAACGCGCCACGACGCCTCTTTCCCCCGCTCTTCTTTCCTCGGTTGTCCTCGGGCCCGTTGTCCTCGGGTGTCTTCGGGCCCGTTCTCTCGGGACCGCGCCGCCTCCGACCGGCGGCGGATGATCCTAGACCGCGAGCCCATTGTCCTACCATGCGCCCATGCCCGAGGAGGTCCCCGCTCTCGCCGGCCGCACGCGGGTCATGGACGGCACGGCCATGCCACCCATGCCCCCCCTGCCCGAGGAGGTCCCCGCCCTCACCGGCCGCATGCGTGTGGTGGCCGGTGTGGCCGTGGTGCTGGTGGTGGCGGCGGGGTTGGTCCTCCGGTTCTGGACCCGTTCGGGCCTGTGGCTGGACGAGGCCCTGACGGTCGACATCGCCCGGTTGCCCCTCCATCAGATCCCCGGCGCGCTGAAGCACGACGGCGCCCCTCCCCTGTACTACTACCTGCTGCACTTCTGGATCGTCCTCTTCGGGCAGTCCAACGACGCCGTGCGCTCGCTGTCGGGCGTGATCGCCGTCGTCACCCTCCCGGTGGGCTGGCTCTGCGGCAAGCGTTTCGGGGGGCGGGCGGTGGCGTGGACCATGCTCGTCCTCCTCGCCAGCGCGCCCTTCGCCGTCTACTACGGCACCGAGTCGCGCATGTACGCGCTGGTGATCCTCTTGACCGGACTGGGCTTCCTGGCGCTGCAACGGGCGGTGACGTCACCGCGGCCCGGAAACCTGGTCGCGGTGGCCGTCGTGGCGGCGGCCCTGCTCTACACCCAGTACTGGGCCCTCTATCTCGTCGGGGTCACCGGCCTCTGGCTGATCGTCTCCGTCTGGCGGACGCGTCACCGCGGCCACCCCGAGGAGGCGCCGTGGGCGGCCCTCGTCGCGCTGGCGGCCGGGTGCCTGCTCTTCATCCCCTGGGTGCCGACCTTCTTCTTCCAGGCCCGGCACACCGGCACCCCCTGGGCCGCGCCACCGAACTTCTCGGCCGTCATCAACGCGCTGACGGGTTTCACCGACAACCAGGGCTCGACGCTGGCGAGCGGCACCAACCAGGGCCGGATGCTGGCCGTGATCTACTTCGCCATGCTGGCGCTGGCCGTGTTCGGGGTGGGCCTGACCGGTCGCATCATCGAGCTCGACCTGCGCACGCGGCCCCGCGCCCGCGGCGTCGGGTTCGTCGTGCTCGGGACGCTCTTCGTCGCCATCGCCGGTGGCATCGTCACCGCCAGCGCGTTCTCGTCACGCTATGCAGCCGTGGTCTTCCTCCCGTTCCTCCTGCTCGTCGCGCTGGGTACGACGACGCTCCTCAACCCGACCGGGCGCGTCATCGTCGTCGGGCTGGCCGTCGTGGCCGGCCTGGTCTCGTCGGCCCAGAACGTGACCACACAGCGGACGCAGGCCAACGCCGTCGCCGCCGCCATCAACGCGCAGGCGAAGCCCGGCGACGTCATCGCCTTCTGCCCGGATCAGCTGGGACCCTCCGTCTCCCGCCAGATCGACAACCCGTCCCGGTACCAGATGATCACCTTCCCGCGGCGGACGGGACCTCAGATCGTCGACTGGGTCAATTACGCCGACGTCGTGCACGCCGCCAGTCCGGGAGCCTTCTCCGACTACGTGCTGTCCAAGGCGGGGAGCCATCACATCTGGCTCGTGTGGCAGCCCGGGTACCAGACCTTCGGCATCAAGTGCGAGACCATCGCGTCGGATCTGATCACCGCGGCCACGAAGGACGGGGGCGGTGGCCGCAACGTGGTGACGAACCATCCGCGCCTCTACTACGAGCCGATGAACCTGACCGAGTACGCGACCGGCCCGTGACGGCGGCGTCGCGGTGACCGCGCCAGGGGCCGCCCGGGACGTGGCGCGCCGCGACTGGGCCCTCCTCGAGCAGGCCTGGCGCCGGGTGCCGGCGGCCCTGCGGGAGGCACTGTTGCCCTTCGTCGTGGCCCGGGTCGTGGTGCTGGGGGCGCTCGGGCTGGCCCACTTCGTCGTCGACCGCACGCACCCGAGCACCCCCGGGGTGGCCGCCCGGGTGCACGCGGGCCTCCTCGGCTGGGACGCCGGCTGGTACGAGACGATCGCCCGCTTCGGGTACGCACCGCTGGGCCGCCAGTCGCTGCGTTTCTTCCCGGCGCTCCCGCTGCTCACGCACGGGCTGGCCCTGGTGCCCGGGGTGGGGGACGGCGCGGCGCTGGTGCTGCTGGCCAACGTCGCCGCGTTCGCGGCCACGGCCATGTTCTACGTCCTCGTGCGGCGCGAGACGGGCGATCCCGCGGTGGCGAGACGGGCGGTGTGGATCCTGAGCATCCTGCCGGCGGGCTACGTGCTGGTGATGGGCTACGCCGAATCCCTCCTGCTGGTGTTCGCCCTCGGTTGCTTCCTGGCCCTGCGCCCACCGGAGGGCGCGCGGCCCCACCTGGCGACGGCGGGTGCGCTGGCCTTCGCCGCCGCCCTCACCCGACCCATCGGTGTCCTGCTCGTCCTGGCCGTCGCCGCCGAGCTCGTGCGCTGGTGGACCCGCCTGGGCCGGAGCGAGCGACTGGCCGGCTTCGGCGCGTTGGCCGCCCCGTTCGTGGCGGTGGGCGCGTTCCTGGCCTGGTCCCGTCACACGGTGGGGGACTGGCTGGCTCCGCTGCGGGTCCAGCTGCAGAGCTCGCACCACGGCGGGATCTCCGATCCGTTCAGCACCCTCTACCACGACGCCGCCGGGCTGTTGCACCGTCACGTCGGAACCGCCCTGCACGTGCCGTGGGTGCTGCTGGCCCTTGCCATGCTCGTCGTGTGCTGGCGTCGCCTGCCCGCTCCCTACACCCTCTTCGCGGCCGGCGTCATGGGTGCCGCCGTGGCCGGGACCAACCTCGACTCGTTCGAGCGCTACGCCCTCAGCACCTTCCCCCTCTCCATGGCCGCCGCCCTCGTCCTGACCCGGCCCCAGGTCGAGCGGGCCGTGCTGACACTGCTGTCGGCCAGCCTGGCCGCCTATGCCCTGCTGGCCTTCTTGAACATCTCGGTGCCCTGATTCTCCGCCTGCCCTGACCCTCCACGGTCCGGCGTGAGGGGTCCACTAATCTGCCCTCCACGATGGCCATCGCAGACGAAGCACCCGTCGTCATCGCCGGCGCGGGGCCCGGTGGCCTCACGGCGGCGTACCTGCTCACGAAACGGGGGGAGCACCCCCTCGTCCTCGAGGCGGACGACGTGGTGGGCGGCATCAGCCGCACGGTCGTGCGCGACGGCTGGCGCTTCGACCTGGGCGGGCACCGGTTCTTCACCAAGGTGGAGGAGGTGGAATCGCTCTGGCACGAGATCCTGCCCGAGGGCGACTTCATGCTGCGGCCCCGCATGAGCCGCATCTTCTACAAGGGCAAGTTCTACGACTACCCGCTCAAGGCCATGAACGCGCTGCGGAACCTGGGGCTCAAAGAGGCCGTCCTGTGCGGCTTCTCCTACCTGTGGGCACGGATCCATCCGCCCCCCGACGAGTCGAACTACGAGAACTGGTTGGTGAAGCGCTTCGGCTGGCGGCTCTACCGGACGTTCTTCAAGACCTACACGGAGAAGGTCTGGGGCGTACCGGTCTCGGACATGCCGGCGGACTGGGCGGCCCAGCGGGTCAAGAACCTCGACCTGACCAAGGCCGTGCTCAACGCCGTGATGCCCAAACGCAACCAGACCGAGATCACGACCCTGATCGAGGAGTTCCAGTATCCCAAGTACGGCCCCGGGATGATGTGGGAGGTCTGCGCGGACAAGGTGCAGGCCGCCGGGGGGACCCTCGAGACAGGGGCGCGGTTGAGCCGCATCGCCGTGGAGAGGGGCGGCGCCAGGAGCGTGACGTACACGCAGGGCGGCCGAACCCACACCGTGCCGGCCTCGCACGTGATCTCGACCATGCCCATGCGCGAGCTGGTGCACGCCGTCACGCCGCCGCCCCCGGCCGAGGTGGTGGCGGCGGCCGACGACCTGCACTACCGGGACTACCTGACGGTCGCGCTCGTGGTGCCCGAGGCGCGGAGCTTCCCCGACAACTGGATCTACATCCACGCCACCGATGTCGAGGTCGGACGGATCCAGAACTACGGCTCGTGGTCGCCCTACCTGGTCAAGGACGGCCGCACCTGCCTCGGGCTGGAGTACTTCGTGTTCGAAGGCGACGCCATGTGGAACATGGCCGACGAGGACCTGATCGCGCTCGGGACCAAGGAGCTCATCGCGCTCGGACTGGCCGCCGAGGGCGATGTCGAGCGCGGCTACGTCGTACGCGTGCCCAAGGCGTACCCGTACTACGACTTCAGCTACAAGGCCAACGTCGAGACCATCCGCAAGTGGATCGACACGGAGGCGCCCAACATCCATCCCGTCGGGCGCAACGGCATGCACAAGTACAACAACCAGGACCACTCCATGTACACGGCCTTGCTGACCGTCGAGAACATCTTCGGCGCCGACCACGACGTCTGGACGGTCAACGTCGAGGAGGAGTACCACGAGGCGGGCTCGACCGGGCGGGACGCACCTGTGCTGCCACGGCGCGACGCCGCCCCGGCGGGCACGCTCGACCCTGGCTGAGCACGCGTCCGTCCGGACGCGTTGGGGCTGGTGGCACCGGTGGATGACCTTCGTGGTCGTCGGGCTGCTCTATCTGGCCGTCGGCTTCGCCCTGTGGGTGCACGCCTGGGCCGCGGGCGCCTCGACCCACACGTTGTGCGGCTGCGGCGATCCCGCCCTGTTCCTCTGGTTCTTCCAGTGGCCGGCCACCGCGCTGGCGCACGGGCAGAATCCCTTCTTCTCCACCGCGCTCTTCCATCCGGGCGGCATCAACCTGCTGGCGCAGACATCGGTGACCGGACTGAGCCTGCCGCTGGTCCCGGTGACCTGGATCTGGGGCCCGATCGCCTCGCTCAACGTGGCGTCGACGGTCGCGCCGGCCATCACCGCCTTCACCGCCTTCGTCGCCGTCCGCCGTTGGGCACGCTGGACCCCGGCCGCCTTCCTCGGCGGCCTGCTCTACGGGTTCTCGCCCTTCGTGCTCACCAACCTCGAGTTCGCCCACCTGATGACGGTGGCGCTGATGATGCTCCCGCTGATCCTCATCGCGCTCGACGAGATTCTCTTCCGCCAGAGGCACAGCGCGGTGTGGTCGGGCGTGCTGCTGGGTCTGCTCGTCTTCGTGCAGTTCTTCCTCTCGACCGAGGTGCTCGCCATCGCCGCCGTGATGGTGGCGCTCGGTGTCCTCGTGCTCGTCCTCGCCGGCCTGCTCTTCGACCGGGTCTCCCTGCGCCGCCTGGCTCCCCACGCCGCCACCGGCCTGGCCGTCGGGGTGGGGGTGGGCGCCGTGCTGCTCGCCTGGCCCGTCTGGTACGCCCTGGCCGGACCGGCCCACCTGTCGGGCCTGGTGTGGCCCGACGTCGGCATCATCGGCGGTTTCGTCCCCTCGAGCTTCGTGAGCCCGGGCCGGGAGGCGCCCTCGGTGTTCCTGGCGCTCGGCGGCTACGAGGGGACGCCGCTCCCCTCCGAGGCCTACCTCGGCTGGAGCCTCCTCGCGGTTCTGGCCGTGGGGACGGTGGCGTTCTTCCGGGACCGCCGCCTCTGGTTCTTCGGCTTCGCGCTCGTGGCGTCCGCCGTGTGGTCGCTCGGCATCCGGCGCGGCGAATGGGTGCCCGCCCGCCTGCTCGACCACCTGCCGGTGCTCGAGAACGTGATCGAGCAGCGCTTCATGGCCGTCGGCTTCCTCGCCGCCGCCGTCATGCTGGCCGTCGTCCTCGACCGGGTGCACGGTCTCCTGCCCGACTGGCGCGGCGCGCTGGGCGCGCTCGCGCTGGGCGCGGTGGCGCTGGTCCCCATGGCGGTGGTCTTCGGTGAGCGCCTTCCCTTCGTGATGCGCCCGGTCGTCCTGCCCCGCTGGTACGCGCAGGTGGCGCCGACCCTGCCGCCGGGCCGCGTCCTCCTGTCGTACCCGGCGCCCTTCTCGGGTATCCAGTCCGCCATGGCGTGGCAGGCGGTCAACCGCATGCACTACAGCCAGGCCGGCGGAGGCGGCCCCCAGGGTGTGGCGCGCCGCGCCGGGTCGGCCGCCCCCGGCTTCGAGGTCCTGACCCGGCTCGCCTTCCCGGTGGGATCACGGCCGCCGACGGCCACGGCGTCGGAGGTGGCGGCGGTGCGTCACGCCCTCGGGGTCTGGGAGGTGACCACGGTGGTGATCGCCACCGACCCGGGGGCGCCGCGTCTGCAGCAGGGCAGCGATCCGGTCTACGCGGCCGCCTTCATGACGGCGGCGCTGGGACGGTTGCCGACGGTGCAGGCCGGGGCGTTCGTCTGGGACCACCTGCGGCTCGCGGCGCAGGCGCCGCTGGCCGTACCGAGGGGCACGCTCACCAGCTGCGCCCTGGCGGCGGAGGCGGCCGCCGGTGAGGCCGAGGCCACCCTGGCCGCCCCGTCCTGCGTGGCCCTGGCCGCACGGCAGGCCGCCACCGTCCCGGCCGGCCTGCCGTGACCGGCGTCAATCGCCATGTTCCGCGGGTTTGATGCCAAAGTGGTGCTCTTCACCATGCACTGCCCGACGCCTGCGACCGGCACCCCGACGCGCCCGACGCGCCCGACGCGGCCGACGCACCCCACGCGCTCATGCGCGGCCGGTGCCCGCGCATGAGCGAGCCCGAAGCCCCCGAGGCGCCTCCGGCCGAGGTCGTCGTGGAGGCGGTGCCGGCGGCGATGGCCCTGGCACCCAACGCCGTCGGCCCCAATCTCGGTGCCGAGCTGATCCTCGATGCCGAGGTGCGTCCCGGCGTGCAGTCCCTGCGGGCCGGGCTGCTCCAGGCGGGGCCGCTCGCTGCGGCGGGCGTCCTGGCCAACGGTGCCAGCGTCGTCCTCACGGTGGCGCTGGCCCGCATGCTCTCGCCGCACAGCTACGGCGTCCTGAACCAGCTGACCGGGCTGTACCTGATCCTCTCCATGCCGGGCTCCGCCGTCGTCGTGGCGGTGGTCCGCCGCGTCACCATGTGGCACGAGGACGGCAGCGGCCACCTGGTGCGTCGCTGGGCCGGCCGCGTGCACCGGCAGGGGAGCATCGTGGTGCTGGCGTGGGCCGTGATCGTCTTCGCCAGCCGGCACGGCGTGGCCGTGCTGCTGAACCAGCAGAGCGGTATCGGCATCGCGGCCATCCTGACCGCGGCAGGCTTCTTCGTGTTGCTCTCGCTCGACCGCGGCCTGCTCCAGGCCCACCGCAGCTACCAGCCGCTCGCCGTCAACCTCCTCGTCGAAATGGGCGTGCGCCTGGTGGCCGTGCTCGCGCTGGTGCTGGCCGGGTTCGGCCCGTCCGGGGCCGCCGTCGGCGTGCTGATCGGCGAAGTGCTGGCGGCAGCGCACGCCCGCTGGGCCGCGGTGCGGGCGTGGTCGGGCGGCGTCGTGCGCCCGCCGTGGGCCGCCTCGGGCTGGATCGCCGCCGTGCGCCCCGACCCCGTGCTCGGCGGCGGGGCCTCGGAGCGCCGCCTCGTCGTCCTCGACCTCGTGGTGGCCTCCGTCTCGCTCTCCATGGTCGCCGTCCTCCAGAACGTGGACGTGCTGGTGGTGGGCCGCGACAACCCGGGACAGAGCGGCGCCTACGCCGCCGTGTCGGTCACCAGCAAGGCCATCGTGTTCGGCGCCATCGTGCTCGGCGGCTACCTCCTGCCCGAGGCCGCCATCCGCTGGCGCCAGGGCGGGCACGCCCTGCGCCAGTTGGCCGTCGTGCTGCTGCTGCTCGGGGTGCCCTCCGTCGTCCTGTTGGGGGTGGCCGTCGCCGCGCCCCAGGAATTGCTCGAGGTGGTCTTCCACCACGCCTACACGTCGGCGGCGGACGCGCTGGCGCCGCTCGTCGTGGCGATGATCATGCTGAGCGTCTCGGTCGTGCTCACGATGTACCTCCTCGCGGTGGGGCAGCGCTGGGTGGCGGCCGTGCTGGTGGGTGGCGCCGGCGCGCTCACGGTGGCCGTGCTCGCCGTGCACGGCGCGCCGCGCGCCACCGCCTTCGCCGATCTGGCCGTGCAGGCGGTGGTGCTGGCGGTGATCGTGGCCGGGTTCGCCGTCGTGCACAGGATCCGGCCTTCTCGGGAGTCGCCAGGGCTAACCTGACCGGATGGGTGACGAACCGGGGCCTGTCGCCGCCGCGCCCGGCGACAGCCGGAGCCGGTCCGCCACGTCGTCCGCCGCCGAGGTCCTGGCGTCCGTCGCGGCCGACGCGGGCCTCAAGCGCATCCACTTCGTGGCGTGGCGTGACCTCGACGACCCGGAGGCGGGCGGCTCCGAGCTGCACGCGCACATGGTCGCCTCGCGGTGGGCCGCGGCCGGCCTCGACGTCACCTTCCGCACCTCCGCCGTCCCCGACGCGCCGGCCGCCCTCGGCCGCGACGGCTATCGGGTGCTGCGTCGGTCCGGTCGTTACGCCGTGTTTCCCGGTGCGGCCTGGGAGGGCATCCGCATGGGACACCGGCCCGGCGACGCGCTGGTCGAGATCTGGAACGGCATGCCGTTCCTGTCGCCACTGTGGTACCGCGGCCCGCGGATCGTGTTCCTGCACCACGTGCATGCCGAGATGTGGGGCATGGTGCTGCCGCCGATGCTGGCTCGCGCCGGGGACCTGATGGAACGTCGCGTGGCACCTCGCTTCTACCGGAGGAGCCGGGTGGTCACGCTCTCGGAGTCCTCACGCGACGAGATCGTCGAGATGCTCGGCCTGGCGCCCGAGCGGGTCACGGTGGCCCCGCCCGGGGTCGATCCCGGCTACACGCCGGGTGGCCAGCGTTCCCCCGTCCCTCTCGTGGTGGCGGTCGGGCGCCTGGTGCCGGTCAAGCGGTTCGACGTGCTCCTGCGTGCCCTCGCCGCGCTGAAGACGCACCATCCCGCGCTGCGCGCCGCCGTCATCGGGGATGGTTACGAGCGCGGCTCCCTCGAGGCGCTGCGCGACGAGCTCGGCGCGACGGACTGGATCGAGCTGCCGGGACGGGTGTCCGACGCCGAGCTGGTCGACTGGTACCGGCGGGCATGGGTCGTCGCCAGCAGTTCGGTACGCGAGGGCTGGGGCATGACGCTCACCGAGGCGGCGGCGTGCGGTACGCCGGCAGTGGCGACGGCCATCGCCGGCCACGACGACGCCGTCCTCGACGGCGAATCGGGCCTGCTGGTGGGGGACCGGGCCGACCTGACCGCCGCGCTGCACCGGGTCCTCGGCGACGACGTGCTGCGGAGCCGCCTGTCCAAGGGCGCCTTGGCGCGGGCACGCTGGTTCACGTGGGACGCCACGGCCCGGCGCGCCCTCGAAGCGCTGGCCGAAGAGGCGGTCGACGCCCGCTGATCCGTGTCCGGAGGGGGTGACGGCCCGGAGCGACCGGCGTCAGCGTTCCCGATCGTCGGGTGTCGTGGCGCCCACCGGCGACTCGCCGTTGCAGGCGCCGGGCACGCCGGACACGACGCGTCCGGTCCCGGCTCCGGGGTGGACGGGCGGTCCGGCGGCGCGCAGCGCCCGGCGACCGACGGGTTTGCGCAGCCGGAGTCCCAGCCCCGAGATCACGGCATCGGCCACCAGGAGCACCACGCCGAGCCAGACGAGGTTGCCCGCGTGGACGAAGGAGCCGGCCCAGTCGTTGCCCGGCAGGTAGTGGTGCACGTTCTGGCCCTGCACCACGTCGAGGCACCCGGCGACGACGAAGGCCACACCGCCGATGACCGCGGCGGCGCGGGCCCAGGGTGCCAGGAGGCCGAGGGCGACCAGGACGGCCACGACCAGTGCCGCCGCCGGGGTGACCACCAGCAGGGCGACCCCGCCGGTCAGCGCCCCGATGACCAGGGCGCGCGGGACGCCGAGCCAACCCCGCCGGCGCTCCTCCCGCGGCGGCGCGGTGTACGGCATGGTGAGCCGGGGCGCGTCGAAGGGCGAGACGGGGCGCCCGGGGGCGTCGGGCCCCGCCGGGCCGCGCAGGCGCCCGGGGAGGCGGGAACGGAAGCGGCGGCGCCACCCCGCCGGGAGGAACCCGATGACGAGGCAGAGCACCAAGGTCACCCCCGAGACGGCCAGAGCGGCCCACACCAGCCGTTGTGGCGTCCAGGTCAGCGTCACGCTGAAGGAGGAGCCGCCGAGCTGCTGCAGGTCGGCCGCGGTGACCGGCCAGCCGTTGGCGAAGCCGTCGACCAGCTGGGGCGCTCCGAGGTCGACGGCCCGGGCACCCGGGGCGGCCCGGGCGCCCGGCGTGGCCACTGCCTGCCAGCCCTTGTCGACGCTCTGGCCCAGGACGAGCTCGAAGGGCTGGGTGGCTCCGGTCACGTCGGCCGAGTGCCCGTCGATGTGCGAGGCGGTGACGGTGAGCGCCGGCGCCGGGCCGGGCCGGGTCGGCGGGAGCTGGGGCGTGCCCTGCGCCGTCGGGGTCACCGGCTGTCCGGGGAAGCCCCCGACGGCGGAGTCCAGCACGAGCTGGTCGATGTTCCAGCCGGTGCAGGTGGCCGGCGTGCTGGCGCACGGCGGGTTGTGTCCGACGGCCGTCTGCACCACGTGGGTGCCGGCGGCGAGGGTGATGCCCTTGGCATCGGGCCCGCACGGGACGACCTGCACCTGGCCGCCCTGGAGGGCGTGCCGGGCCGAGCCGGTCACGGCGACGTCGATGGGCGTGCCGTCGATGCTGAGCAGGTTGGACACGCAATTGCCGGGGAGCCGGGCCGGGACCGGCGCGGCGGACACGCCCGGGATGCCGATCTCGGCGATGCCGAGCGGGAGGGCCAGTGGGCCCGCCGAGTAGTAGTTGGCCGCGTACTCGGCGCGCACCCCGGTGAAGGTGACGACGAAGTGCGAGCCCACCAGCGCCGGAAAGGAGACCGGAACCGTCGTCACCGCGCCGGGGACGTTGCTGTCGGCGATCGGCGGCAGGGTGACCTGGCGCACCTGGTTGCCCGAGGAGACCGTCATCGACGTGGGGACCGAGTGCCGCCCGTCCGCGATCACCTGCATGGTGAGGTGGTCCAGCGCCTGCGGCCGGACGAGGTCGTAGGTGAGCGTGCTGCCGAGCTGGGCGTGGAGCCCGAGCCCGGGTTGCCACGCCGTGGCGGGGTTGCCGTCGACCGTGGCCGACGCCGTGGACTGCAGGCTCCCGGGCAGCCGGCCCGACGAGTAGGCGTCGCGCAGGTCGGTCCCGCCGGTGCGGCCCACCAGGCGGTCGATCTCGTCGTCGGGGATGAGCGCGGAGAGGCTGGCGCTGCCCGAGAGGCTGAAGGTCCGCGCCGCGGGAAGGGTGAACTGACGCGAGATCGTGGTCTCGGGGTCGCTGCGCGGCGGGAACTGCGACGTGCGCCGGCGCGTCATGACGACGGTCAGGCGGTTGGCGTTCGACGACGTCCCGAGTGCGTGCAGCATCTGGGTCGGCATGACGAGCACCTTCTGGACGTGCTGTCCCGGGATCTGGACCTCGGCGAAGCCGACGGCCGAGGCCGAGGCGGGGGTGGCGTGGTCGTCGGTGGTCCGGTCGATGGTGACGCGCAAGGTGCGGAAGGTCTGGCTCGGGAAGGTCAGGGTCTGGCCGGACGGCTGGTGCGACGCGGGCGTCAACGCGACGTGCACGGGGTTCTTGCCGTCGAAGGTCAGCGTGACCTCGGACACCCAGCGGGCGTGGTTGCCGCGCTGGGGCTGCACCAGGGTGATGTGGTCGGTGCTGACCGGGTTGGCCAGGTGGACCTGCCACCACTGGCCGGCGGGATCGGGCACGAAGGTGCCGGTGGTCCAGGCCGTGTCGAGGTTGCCGTCGATGGCGCTGTAGGGCTGGTCCTCGGGCGTGTAGGACACCGAGTTGCCGTAGCTGCTCGCCGTGACGTTCACCGCGCCGGCGTAGCTGGCGTAGGTCTTGCTGGCGATGCCCGTACCGGGGAACAGCTCGACGGGGCTGTCGCTCGGATCGGTCTTGGCCGGGTTCTCCGACGGCGTCTCGGTGGCGCCGGTGTTGGCCGTCAAGGTGTCCCAGCGGAAGGCTTCCTTGCGGTTGGTGTCGGTCAGCACGAGCTGGGCGCCCTGGGACGCCAGCTGGTGCAGGCGGGACGGCGTCGGGGCGAGCGTGCCGGCGTAGTAGATGGCGCTGGCGGTGTCGAGCAGGCCGAGCCCGGCCAGGTTGTCGAGGCCGGTGGCGTCGCCGGCCATCACGACCGCGCCCGTGTCGGACTCCCCGCGCACCAGCGGCCGCGGGTTGGGCACGGTGTAGGTGACGACGGGCGGCGGCCAGGTCACGTTCCCGGGAACCGAGAGGTCCTGCTCGTTCAGCGTCGGCACCACCGAGATGTTCGGCCGCGGCGCGCCGAACCCGACGGGGTGGGTCAGCCCGGTCGGGGTCTGCAGCAGCTGGAGCGCGAGCAGCTGGGGCTGGGGGACGCCGTAGTGCTCGTACTGCTGGTCGTACTCCACCATGAGATCGCCGGCGCCCATGAGGCGGGCCATGGGAGCCAGCGCGTTCATGTTGGCGGTGCCCGCCTGCAGCGGGGCGTCCGTGGCGTAGAGCATGTCGGCCGTGGCCATGGAGCCCATGATCTGCTGCTCCCGGGTGACGAAGCTGCGGTCGAGGGAGGCGGGCTGTGGCGTGTCGACGGTGTTGCCCCAGCGGTACGACGCGAAGTCGTTGCCCGGGATGGCGAAGACGCGCGTGCCCGGATGGGTGGCGTTGAGGTGGTGGATGGCGGCCAGCTGGTAGGAGGGGAGCGACGCCGGCTGGGTGAAGTCGTTGGCGATGAAGTCGCCCGAGAGGATGGCGGGCATGTTGGCCACCACGAGCCCTGCCACCACGACGGACGTGGCGATGCCGGCGACCGAGATCCGCAACCACAGGGCGGTGAGCGCGCAGCCGAGCAGCATGACGAGGGCGAGGAGCACGAGTGGCGTGGCCCGGTCCGTCGAGCGCAGCGCCAGACCTGCCGTGGTGTCCGTCATGAACGCCTTGAGCCAGCCGCCGATCCGGGTCGGGTCCGCATAGGGGAACGGTCCGACCGAGAGCACGAGGCCGACGAAGAGGAGGATCAGGAAGTAGGCGCGCTCGCGCCAGCGCACGAAGGCGGCGGCCACCACGGCGACGACGGGGATGGCGAAGGAGGTGGCGAGCTGTGCGATGTTCTGGGTGAAGCGGACGGACGCCCGGTTCCACGGGCCCAGGTGGTCGCTGCCGTAGAAGTACCAGTACCCGAGGCCGCGCAGGATGTCGACGGGGTTCGAGGTGGCCGAGGTGGAGGGCACGGTCTCGGTGTATTTGAGGACGTTGACGCCGTAGGCCGCCTCCACCTCCAGGCCGGCCATCCACCACAGGCACGCCGCGACGGTGAGGAAGGCGATGCGCAGGCACGTCCCGAGGGCGCGGCGCCAGGTCGATTCGCGCAGGACGACCACGGCGTAGAGGATCCACAGCACCGGGGCCACGCCGACGTAGATGATGGAGCTGGCGTTGATGCCGCTCACGAGGGCCACGACGAAGGCGAAGAGCGCCGGCTCGCGCCAGCCGCCGCGGCGGAGGGCGACGATGGTCAGGCCGAGCATGAAGGGGAGCCCCGCCCAGGGGAGCAGGATCACCGAGATCCGGCCGGCGTACTGCAGGAAATAGGGCGACAGCATGTAGGCCATGGCGGCCGCGGCGGGTCCCGGGCCGCGCAGGCCGAAGATCCGCGAGAGGTAGAGGATGCCCAGGCCGGCGGCGAAGAGGATGGAGCCGAGCCACAGTCGCTGGGCCACCCAGACCGGCACGCCGAGCAGGTGGAAGACGACGAAGAAGGGACCCATCGGCAGGAGGTAGCCGATGTACTCGTGGCTCACGGTGCCCAGCCCCACCGTCGGGTTCCACATGAAGGCGACCTGGCTCAGGAAGCGTGTGGGATCGAGGTAGAGGTAGGTCTTGGTGTCCGGTGTCACCACGCCGGGACGGACGGCGAGGAACGGCACGTAGGCCAGGCCGGCCAGCACGGCGACGGACCCGCTCCACCACCACCGGTTCCCGTCCCGCTCCCGGCGCACGGGCCGCTTGGCGGCATGCCGGGCCCGGGGGGCGGTGACGGGGGGGGATGTGGTCATGGACGAGGGCCGAAAAGGTCGCCGGGTAGTGTAAGCACGCAGCGCCGCCCCGGCGTGTCACGTTGAAGGAGCGTCCGTGGCCACGACCACCAAGACCCGGCTGACGGGCGAACGCCCCCAGCAGGGGGTCACACCGGACTCGCTCCTCGCGCTGCACGAGGCCGGGTACCGCGCCGTCCTCGAGCGCATCGGCGACGGCCGCGTGCTCGACGTGGGTTGCGGACAGGGCTTCGAGTCGGCGCGTTTCTTGGGGCCGGGACGGGACGTCGTCGGTGTGGACTACGCCGCGGAGGCCGTCGCCGCCGCCGCGGCCGGATACGGCGAGGAGGGTCTGCGCGTGGCGCAGATGGACGCGCTCGATCTGGCCTTCCTGCCGGCGAGCTTCGACGGGGCATGCTCGTCGCACCTCATCGAGCACTTCACCGACCCCGAGCCGCACGTGGCCGAACTGGCCCGGGTGGTCAAGGACGACGGCGTGGTCTGTGTCCTCACCCCGAACGAGCCCGCCGACTTCGAGAACCCCTTCCATCTGCACCTCTTCGACCGGGCCGAGCTGCGCGCCATGCTCGAGCGCCACTTCGGCGAGGTGTGGCTGGGCGGTGTCGACGCCGTGCCCCGGGTCAAGGCCGACTTCGAGGCGCGCCGGGAGAAGGCGGCCCGGGTGCTGCGCCTCGACGCGTTCGACCTGCGGCACCGGATTCCGCACGACTGGTACGTCGCCCTGTACACGCGCCTGTTGCCGCTCGCCTACAAGCTGCTGGCGCGCCGGGACACCGGCGGGGCGACGGGCATCACCGCCGACGACTGGTTCGTGACCGGCGAGCCCGACGACACGACCCTCGTGCTGCTCGCCGTCGCCCGCAGGCCGCGGCACGGCGCCACGGCGGCGCCGAGGGGCGTGACCGGCTCTTGATGCTGGCGGTCGGCCTCACGGGCGGGATCGGTTCGGGGAAGTCGGCCGTGGCCGACCTGCTCGTGGCGCGCGGCGCGGTCCTGATCGATGCCGACCAGCTGGCGCGCGACGTCGTGGCGCCGGGCGGCCCCGCCTACGGGCCGCTGGTCGAGCGGTTCGGGACGGCGATCCTGGAGCCCGACGGGACGATCGACCGCAAGGCGTTGGCCGCCGTCGCCTTCGGCGACGAGGAGAACCGGCTCGCCCTCAACGCCATCACGCACCCGGCCATCGGTGCGGCCATGATCGAGGCGCGCGACGCGCACGAGGGCAGCGACGACATCGTGGTGCTGGCCATCCCGCTCCTGACGGCAGCCCACCGCGACATCGTCCGCCTGCACAAGGTCGTCGTGGTCGACTGCCCGACCGACATCGCGCTCGAGCGCCTGTTGACCCAGCGCGGCTTCGACCGGGCGGACGCCGAGGCCCGCATCCGCTCGCAGATCTCGCGCCAAGAGCGCGTCGAGGAAGCCGACTACGTCGTGGACAACTCGGGGGACCGGGCCGCCCTCGAGGCGGAGGTGGCCAGGCTGTGGGACTGGCTCACGGCGGCAGCGGTGGGGCGCCGCGAGCCCGCCTGAGCTGTCACAGCGCCCGGGTAGCCTCGAAGGGCCATGCCCGCCTTCGAGGTCGTCTCACCGTTCCAGCCCTCCGGTGACCAGCCTCAGGCCATCGCCGCCCTGGCCCGGGGCGTCACCCGGGGCGACCCCTACCAGACCCTCCAGGGCATCACCGGATCCGGCAAGACGGCGACGATCGCCTGGATGGTCGAGCAGGTGCAGCGGCCGACGCTCATCATCGAGCCCAACAAGTCGCTGGCGGCGCAGCTGTCGTCGGAGCTGCGCGAGCTCTTCCCCAAGAACCGCGTCGAGTTCTTCGTGTCGTACTACGACTACTACCAGCCCGAGGCGTACCTGCCGAGCACGGACACGTACATCGAGAAGGACTCCTCCATCAACGACGAGATCGACCGGCTCCGCCACGCCACCACGTCGTCCCTGCTCATGCGGCGCGACGTGATCGTGGTGGCGTCGGTGTCGTGCATCTACGGGCTGGGTTCGCCCGAGGAGTACCGGGACCGCATCCTCGGTCTGGCGGTCGGCGGGCAGATGGACCAGCGCGAGATGCTGCGCCGGCTGGTCGACCTCCAGTACGCCCGCAACGACGTCAACCTGGTCCGCGGCACCTTCCGGGCCCGGGGCGACACCATCGAGATCCATCCGGCCTACGAGGAGGCCGCGCTGCGCGTCGAGATGTTCGGCGACACGATCGACCGCATCGTGCCCTTCGACGTGCTGACCGGCGAGATGGGGGACGAGATGGAGGACGTGGCCGTCTACGCCGCCACCCACTACGTCACCGGCGAGGACATCGTCCAGCGGGCCGTCGGCACCATCGAGGTGGAGCTGCGCGAGCGGCTGCAGGAGTTCGAGAAGGAGGGCAAGCTCCTCGAGGCCCAGCGGCTGCGGGTGCGCACCGAGCACGACCTCGAGATGCTGGCCGAGACCGGCGTCTGCTCGGGCGTCGAGAACTACAGCCGGCACCTCGACGGTCGGGCACCGGGCGAGACCCCCTACACGTTGCTCGACTTCTTCCCCAAGGACTTCCTGTGCGTGATCGACGAGAGCCACGTGGCGGTACCCCAGCTGCACGGCCAGTACGCCGGTGACCGCTCGCGCAAGGACGTGCTCGTCGAGCACGGCTTCCGGCTGCCGTCGGCCAGGGACAACCGGCCCTTGCGCTTCGACGAGTTCGTCGAGCGCGTGCCCCAGTGCGTCTTCGTGTCGGCCACGCCCGGGCCCTTCGAGCTCGAGCACTCGGCCCAGATCGTCGAACAGGTGATCCGGCCCACGGGCCTGGTCGACCCCGAGGTGACGATCATGCCCACCAAGGGTCAGGTCGACGACCTCCTGGCCCGCATCGGCACGACGGTCGGGGCCGGCGGCCGCGTCCTGGTGACGACCCTGACCAAGAAGATGGCGGAGGACCTGACCGACTACCTGGCCGACGCCGGTGTGCGCGTGCAGTACCTGCACTCGGACATCGACACCATCACGCGCATCGAGATCCTGCGCCAGCTGCGGCTGGGCACGGTCGACGTCCTGGTGGGGATCAACCTCCTGCGCGAGGGCCTCGACCTCCCCGAGGTGGCGCTCGTCGCCATCCTCGATGCCGACAAGGAGGGGTTCCTGCGCTCGGCCTCGTCGCTCATCCAGACCATGGGCCGGGCCGCTCGCAACGTCGACGGCCTGGTGGTGCTCTACGCCGACACGGTCACCGATTCCATGCGCGAGGCGGTCTCGGTGACGCAGCGCCGCCGGGAGCTGCAGATGGCCTTCAACCGGGAGCACGGCATCGACCCCCAGACCATTCGCAAGTCGGTGACCGACATCCTCGAGCGGTTGCGCGGTTCGGGCGGCGGTGTGGCCAAGGCGGGCCGCAGCCGGGCCGAGGTCCGCAAGAACGCGGCGGTGCGGGGTAACCGGCGCCCCGCCGAGCTGCTGGTCGAGGGTGACGCCAGCACCCCGGCCGAGGCCGTGGAGCTGATCGGCCAGCTCGAGTCCGAGATGCGGGCGGCCGCCGCCGAGTTGCGCTACGAGGAGGCAGCCCTGCTGCGCGACGAGATCGCCGAGCTCCGCTCGTCCATCCCCGGCTGAAACCGGCCGAACCGGCCGAACCGGCCGAACCGGCCGAACCGGCACGTCGGGACGGGTTAGCGTGCCGCACCATGCCAACCACCACCCAGCTCCGCGAGGCCGTGGCGCGCTACGCCGCCGTGGTCACCGCCAAGGACGCCGACGCCTACGCCCTCCTCTTCACGCCCGACGCCGTCCAGGTCGATCCGTACCCGAGCGGGCTGCACAACGGCCGGGCCGAGATCAAGGCGTTCATCGAGCAGTCCTTCGAGGGCTGCGAGACCATGACCTTCGAGGTCGGCGAGGTCCATCCTGTGGCCGACAAGGCGGCCATCACCTTCCACATCACCCTGGGCCTCGAGGGCGGTGCCACCATGCACATCCGTGGCGCCGAGGTCTTCACCCTGACCGACGACGGGCTCATCTCGGCGGTGGACGCCTACTGGGGCGACGAGGACGTCACGTTCGAATGAGGTGACCTCACGGCCAACGGGGTGACGTGACGGCAGGGGCCAGGGGCGGCGACCGATCCCCGCGTCGGCGAGGGTCGCCGTCCCCACCCACCAGGGCCGGGGCGTCGGGCGAGGGTCGGCGGCCGCAGTGAGACAGCGCGCCGGTATCCTGCCCGGATGGCCGACCGTCTGGTCGTTCGCGGGGCTCGCGAACACAATCTGCGCGACGTCTCCCTCGACCTGCCCCGGGACCGGCTGATCGTCTTCACCGGGCTGTCGGGCTCGGGGAAGTCGTCGCTGGCCTTCGATACCATCTATGCCGAGGGCCAGCGTCGCTACGTCGAGTCCCTCTCGGCCTACGCCCGCCAGTTCCTGGGCCAGATGGACAAGCCCGACGTGGACTTCATCGAGGGACTGTCGCCGGCCATCTCCATCGACCAGAAGTCGGCCTCGCGCAACCCCCGCTCCACCGTGGGGACGATCACCGAGGTCTACGACTACCTCCGTCTCCTCTACGCCCGCATCGGTCATCCCCATTGCCCCGACTGCGGGCGGCCCGTGGCGCGCCAGACCCCTCAGCAGATCGTCGACCGCGTCCTCGAGCTGCCCGAGGGGACGCGCTTCCAGGTCCTGGCCCCGGTGGTGCGGGGGCGCAAGGGGGAGTACAGCTCCCTGCTCGACGACCTGGCCAAGCAGGGCTTCGCCCGGGTCCGGGTCGACGGCGTCCCCCTCGAGCTGGCCGACCGGTCCGAGGTGGCGCTGGCCCGCTACGAGATGCACACCATCGAGGTGGTGGTGGACCGCCTCGTCCGCCGCGCCAACGTGCGCCAGCGCCTCACCGAGTCGATCGAGACGGCGCTGGAGCTGACCGGCGGCACGGCCGAGGTGCTGGTCATGAACGGCAGTGCGGAGGGCGGCGAGGACGAGGCCATCACCTTCTCCCAGCACCTGGCCTGCACCCACTGCGGCATCAGCTTCGAGGAGCCCGCCCCGCGCAGCTTCTCCTTCAACTCGCCCTACGGCGCCTGCCCGACCTGCCTCGGCCTCGGCACCAAGTTCGAGGTCGACCCCGAGCTCGTGGTGCCCGACGACTCGCTGTCGCTGGCCGAGGGTGCGCTGGCGCCCTGGGCCGGGGCGCGCTCGGAGTACTTCGCCGGCCTCCAGGCGGGCGTGGCCGAGTTCGGCGGGTTCGACGTCGACGCACCGTGGCGGTCGCTACGGGCCAAGGACAAGAAGCTCGTCCTCTACGGCACCGGGAGCCGCACCATCCGCGTCACCTACCGGAACCGCTTCAACCGCAAGCGCTCCTACGACGCGCACTACGAGGGCATCGTGCCGTGGCTCCAGCGCCGCCACGGCGAGTCCGAGTCCGACTGGTCGCGCGAGCAGATCGAGGCCTTCATGCGCGAGGTGGACTGCCCGGCGTGTGGGGGCGCCCGCCTCAAGCCCGAGTCCCTCGCCGTCACCGTCGGCGGTCGCAACATCTACGAGCTGTGCAGCCTCTCCATCGCGGCGGCCGTCGAGGCGATGTCGGAACTGGAGCTGACCGAGCGCGAGCACATGATCGCCGACCGCGTCTTCAAGGAAGTGCGCGAGCGGATGCAATTCCTGCTCGACGTCGGGCTGGACTACCTCTCGCTGGCCCGGTCGGCCGGGACGCTCTCGGGCGGCGAGGCGCAACGCATCCGCCTGGCCAGCCAGATCGGGAGCGGCCTGGTCGGTGTGCTCTACGTCCTCGACGAGCCCTCCATCGGGCTGCACCAGCGGGACAACCAGCGCCTGATCGCCACCCTCGAGCGCCTGCGCAACCTCGGGAACACGGTGATCGTCGTCGAGCACGACGAGGAGACGATCCGCACGGCCGACTTCGTCGTCGACATCGGGCCGGGCGCGGGCGAGCACGGCGGCAACATCGTCCACGCCGGGCCGGTGACCGGCCGCGGCGGGCTCGTCTCGAACAAGGCGTCCATCACGGGCCAGTACCTCTCGGGCAAGCGTTCCATCCCGGTGCCGGCGCGCCGGCGCCCGGGCACGGGCGACGTGGTGACCGTGCGCGGGGCCAAGGAGCACAATCTGGGGGACCTCGACGTGGCCTTCCCGCTGGGCTGCCTGGTCGCGGTGACCGGCGTGTCGGGGTCGGGCAAGTCGACGCTGGTGAACGACATCCTGTTGCGGGTCCTGGCTCAGAAGCTGCACCGGGCCAAAGCCCTGCCGGGTCGTCACCGCAAGGTGGAGGGGATCGAGCATCTCGACAAGGTGGTCGACGTGGACCAGGCCCCGATCGGGCGCACGCCGCGTTCGAACCCGGCCACCTACACGGGTGTCTTCGACCACGTCCGCAAGCTGTTCGCCCAGACGGCGGAGGCCAAGGTGCGCGGGTACCAGCCCGGGCGCTTCTCCTTCAACGTCCGGGGCGGACGCTGCGAGGCGTGCGCGGGCGATGGCACCATCAAGATCGAGATGCATTTCCTGCCCGACGTCTACGTCCCGTGCGAGATCTGTCACGGTGCCCGCTACAACCGTGACACCCTCGAGATCACGTTCCGGGGCAAGACGATCGCCGACGTGCTCGACATGTCGTGCGAGGAGGCGCTGAGCTTCTTCGAGCGCCAGCCTCCCATCGCCCGGCACATGCAGACCATGGTCGACGTGGGCCTGGGCTACGTGCGCCTGGGCCAACCCGCTCCGACCCTCTCGGGTGGCGAGGCCCAGCGGGTCAAGCTGGCCAGCGAGCTCAGCCGGCGCCCGACCGGGCACACCTTCTACATCCTCGACGAGCCGACGACCGGTCTGCACTTCGACGACACGCGCCGCCTCCTCGACGTGCTGGGCCGCCTGGTCGACCAGGGCAACACCGTCGTCGTGATCGAGCACAACCTCGACGTGGTCAAGACGGCGGATTGGATCATCGACCTCGGACCCGAGGGCGGGGACCGGGGCGGCACCGTCATCGCCGAGGGCACGCCCGAGCAGGTGGCCAAGACGGCGGGGAGCTACACCGGCGAGGTGCTCAAGCCGGTCCTCGCCGTGGCCCGGTAGGAGCGGACCGGACGATCCTCACGCACCCGAGCGCGAGAACGGCGTCCGGGGCCGCTCGAGCGGCGCGCCGTCGAGGAAGATGTCGAGCTTCTCGTTGTAGAAGGCGACCAGGCCCGCGATGGGCCCCAGGTCGCGCGTGGGGAAGTCGTAGGCCCAGGCGATGTCGGGATGGGTGCGGCCGTCGACGACGGCAGACCAGTAACCGCTCGTGGTGCCCTTGTAGGGGCAGGCGGTGACGGTGTCGGACGGGACGAGCCTGGTGAAGTCCACGTCGGTGCGGTTCAGGTAGTAGCGGGTGGGGAGCCCGGTCTCGAAGCAGAGCACCGGGGACGTGGACTCGGCCAGGACCACCCCGCGGGACTCCACCCGGACTCTGCGGCTGGAGCGCAACGCGTCGACGCGGGTGTAGGGGTTGCGCGGGTGGACGAAGACCTGCTCGTCCTCCTCGTACCAGGCGTCGAAGGCGCTCCACTCGAAACGGACGGTGTCGTCGAGTCCCTCGACCCTGGACGCTCCGAGCACGCGGGCCGCACCGGGCCGGTGTGTGCCCCCGAGGCGGAGCCCGTGGATCGCCACGTCGCCCCGGGGAGTCTGCTCGGTGGTGCGCTCGTCCACCAGGGCCTCCGCCAGCACGTCGGACCGCGGGACGTAGTACTGCGGGAAGGCGGGCCATTCCCAGACGTAGCGGGCCCCGGTCGTGTCGACCAGCGTCCGGCCGGCCAGGACGGCACGGATCCGGCGGGGTACCGGCTCCACGTGGTTCTCCTGGACGGGTGGCGCTGGATAGTCGGTCACCGATCCTCCTCCGGTGTCTGCCTCCTCCGGTGTCCGGGCGAGGGGCGCGGGTCAGGTGAGGGCGAGCATGCGCTCGAGAGCGACCTCGGCCCACTCCGCCGTCTCTGGGTCCACCACGATCCGGTTGCGGACCTGGCCGTCGACGAGTCCCTCGAGGACCCAGGCGAGATGCTGGGGGTCGATGCGCGACATGGTCGAGCACGGGCACACCAGCGGGTCGAGGCACACCACGGTCTTGTCCGGCGACTCGTCGTCGAGCCGCTTGACGAGGTGGATCTCGGTCGCCACGCCGATCACCGAGCCCGAAGGCGCGTCGGCCACGGCGCGGATGATGGTGTCGGTCGAGCCGACGACGTCACCCAGTTCCACCACCTCGTGCGCGCACTCCGGGTGCACCATCACGATGCCGTCGGGATGCTCGGCGCGGAAGGCGCCCACGTGCTCGGGGCGGAAGCGCTGGTGCACCGAGCAGTGGCCCTTCCACAACAGGAGTGTGGACTCCTTCACCTCGAGCTCGCTCAGGCCGCCCAGGGCCAGCCGAGGGTCCCAGACCCTCATGGCGTCCGCTCCGTACCCCAGTTGGTAGCCGGTGTTGCGGCCGAGGTGCTGGTCGGGGAAGAAGAGCACGCGCTCGCCGCGCTCGAGCGCCCAGGTCAAGACGGCGCGTGCGTTGGAGGAGGTGCACACCGCGCCGCCGTGGCGGCCGACGAAGGCCTTGAGGGCAGCGGCGGAGTTCATGTAGGTCACCGGGACGAGCGCGTCGACGTCGACGATGCGCGCCAGCTCGTCCCACGCCTCTTCCACCTGGTCCAGATCGGCCATGTCGGCCATCGAGCAGCCCGCGTTGAGGTCCGGCAGAAGCACGCTCTGGCGGTCGCTGGTCAGCACGTCGGCCGACTCGGCCATGAAGTGCACGCCGCAGAAGACGATGAACTCGGCGTCCTCGTGCCCCGCCGCCAGGCGGGAGAGGCCGAAGGAGTCGCCCCGGGCGTCGGCCCAGCGCATCACGTCGTCGCGCTGGTAGTGGTGGCCGAGGACGAAGAGCCGTCGGCCGAGGGCCGCCTTGGCGGCTCCGATCATGTCGGCCAGCTCGTCGTCGGACGCGGCACTGTAGCGCTCGGGGAGCGGCGCCTGGAGCCTGAGCATGTTGTCTGCCCCCTTCGAGGGAGAGCATCGATCTGGCCGGCGGGGACAGCCTGGTCGCCCATCCGCGGGTCTGTCGGCCTCGATGCGAGGTTGTGCGCCGGATACCAGGCCGGCACAGTCAGTGTACCCGCAGGTCCCGGCCAGCGCGCGAGAGTGGACGTGATGCAGTATCGGCCGCCGACCGGCTCCATTCCGGACGCTCCGGGTTCCTACCAGTTCGTCGACGGCGAGGGCCGCGTCCTCTATGTGGGCAAGGCGAAGTCGCTGCGCCACCGGCTGCCCAACTACTGGCAGGACTCGGCCAGGCTGATGCCACGCACCGCGCAGATGGTGGCCCAGGCGGACCACGTCGAGTGGGTGGTGGTCGACAGCGAGGTCGACGCACTCATCCTCGAGCACTCGCTGATCCAAGCGCATCTGCCCCGTTACAACGTGCGGCTCAAGGACGACAAGAGCTATCCCTGGCTGGCCGTCACCGTGAACGAGGAGTGGCCGCGACCGGCGGTGGTGCGTGGGCGCAAGCGCAAGGGCGTGCGCTACTTCGGACCCTACGGGAACGCCGGAGCCATCAGGGCCACGCTCGATCTCCTCGTACGGAGCTTCCCCGTGCGGACGTGCTCGGACACGAAGTTCAAGCGGCATGAGCGCCTCGGGCGACCGTGCCTCCTCTACGACATCGACCGCTGCTCCGGCCCGTGCGTGGGAGCGGTGGACCACGAGGCCTACGACGGCTACGTGGCCGACCTCATGGGCTTCCTCTCCGGCGATACCGAGCCCGTGCTGGCCCGGCTCGAAGCCCAGATGCTGGCGGCGTCGGAGGAGCTGCAGTTCGAGCGCGCGGCGCGCCTGCGCGACCGCATCGCCGCCGTGCACAAGGCGGCGGAGACCCAGCAGATGGTCTCGGACCGCGCCGAGGACTTCGACGTGGTGGGCCTGGCCGAGGACCCGCTGGAGGCTTCGGTGCAGATCTTCCTGGTGCGCCGTGGCCGTGTCGTCGGCCACCGGGGCTTCGTGGCCGAGAAGGTCGAGGACCTCTCCGGTCCCGAGTTCGTACAGCTGGTCGTCTCGCAGGTCTACGGCGCCGAGGGTGCCGAGGTGCCGCGCCGGGTCTTCGTCCCCGAGGAACCGGCCGACCGCGACGTGCTCGAGCGCTGGCTGCGCGCCCGGCGCGACGGTCCCGTCGGCATCGCCGTGCCCCGGCGCGGTTCCAAGCGGGCCCTGCAGGACACGGTGACCCGGACCGCGGGCGAGGACCTGGCCCGGCACCGGCTGCGCCGGGCCGCCGACCACAACGCGCGGTCCAAGGCGCTCACCGAGCTCCAGCACGAGCTCGGCCTGCACGAGGCGCCCCTGCGCATCGAGTGCTACGACATGAGCCACCTGCAGGGTACCGACTACGTCGGGTCGATGGTCGTGTTCGAGGACGGCCTGGCCAAGCGATCGGACTACCGCCGCTTCAAGGTCAAGTCCGTGCCGGGAAATGACGACTACGCGGCCATGGAGGAGGTCCTGACGCGCCGCCTCACCGCGCTGAGGCAGGAGCCGCTGAGCCCCGAGGACGGGCGGCGGCGTCGCTTCGCCTACCGGCCCAACCTGCTCCTGGTCGACGGGGGCAAGGGTCAGCTGCACGTGGCCGAGCGCGTCGTGCGCGAGGTCGGCCTCGAAGGCGAGCTGGAGCTGGCCGCGCTGGCCAAGCAGTTCGAGGAGGTGTACCGGCCGGGCTCGTCCGAGCCGATCCGTTTGCGCCGCGGCTCGGATGCGCTCTACCTCCTCCAGCGGGTGCGCGACGAGGCACACCGCTTCGCCATCACGTTCCACCGGGAGCGGAGGGGAAAACGGATGACCCGCAGCCTCCTCGACGGCATTCCCGGGCTGGGACCGGCCCGGCGGGCGCGACTGGTCAAGGAGCTGGGTGGCGTCAACGCCGTGCGGGGGGCCGGCCTCGAGCAGCTCCAAGCGCTGTCGTGGCTGCCCGACGCTGTCGCTCTCGCCGTCTACGAGGGAGTGCGCAAGGCTGGTGGGCGATGAGCGAGTTCGTGGTGGTGACGGGAATGTCCGGTGCCGGCCGCTCGACCGTGGCGGCCGCGCTCGAGGACATCGGTTGGTTCGTCATCGACAACCTGCCCGCGGGCCTGATCATGAAGATGGCCGAGATGGTCGACCGCCCCGGTTCGGGCATGGACCGGGTGGCACTGGTCATCGGGCGCGGCGGCAGCGCCACCGGACCGGAGCACTTCGACGACCTCCCCGGAGTGCTCGACCAGCTGCGTGCCACGCGCAAGCGAGTGCGCGTCGTCTTCCTCGACGCGCCCGACGACGTGCTGGTGCGCCGCTACGAAGGCACGCGCCGCCGCCACCCGCTGGCAGCACGCGGGGTGGGGGAGTCGGTCACCGACGAGCGCCGCCTGCTCGAGCCGGTGCGCGAGCGGGCCGACCTGCTCGTCGATACGGGTGAGCTGAACCCCAACCAGCTGCGCGCCCGCGTCCTCGAGGTCTTCGGCGATGCCGAAGCCGCGCACATGCAGACGTCGGTGATCTCGTTCGGCTACAAGCACGGGATCCCGCTGGACGTCGACGTCGTCTTCGACTGTCGTTTCCTTCCAAACCCGTTCTGGGTCGAGGAGCTGCGCCCCTACAGCGGCCTGGACGATCCGGTGCGCGACTACGTCATGGCCCAGCCCGAGTCGGTGGCCTTCCTCGAGAAGGTGGACGAGCTGATCACCAGCATCCTCCCGGCCTTCGCCCGCGAGGGGAAGTCCTACCTCACGATCGCCATGGGCTGTACCGGCGGCCGGCACCGCTCGGTCACCCTGGCCGAGGAGCTGGCCAACCGCTTGGCGGACCAGGGGCAGGCGGTTTCGGTCTTCCACCGGGACGTGGAGCGGTGATCCGGGGAGCCCACGACGGCGGGGCGGTGCGCGCCCGCCCCGCCGTCGTGGCCATCGGCGGCGGCCACGGCACCGCCGTCACGCTCAAGGCGGCCCGCCGCTATGCCGGCGCGCTGACGGGCGTCGTGTCCGTGGCCGACGACGGCGGCAGCAGCGGGCGGCTGCGCCAGCTGTTCAACGTGGTGGCACTGGGGGACCTCCGCAAGTGCCTGGTCGCCCTGGCCGATGAGGACTCGGCACTGGCCGCGGCCTTCGAGCGACGCTACGACGAGGGAGAGCTGGCGGGCCACGCCCTGGGCAACCTGATCCTGGCCGGCCTGATCGACGCCACCGGGGACCTGCTGTCCGGTGTGCGTGAAGCGGCGGCGCTGCTCGGCGCCCGAGGTGAAGTGCTGCCCGCCACGACCGAGCCGGTCGTCCTCAAGGCCGAGTCGGCCCAGGGGACCGTGGCGGGCCAGGTGGCGGTCAAGGGCACGGGGGGCATCGGCACGGTCTCGCTGGTGCCCGGGGACGCCCGCCCGCCGGCTCAGGCGCTGGAGCGGATCGCCCAGGCGGACCAGGTCGTGATCGGGCCGGGGTCTCTCTTCACCAGCGTCCTGGCCGCCGTGGCGGCCCAGGGCATTGCCGAGGCGGTGGCCTCCTCGCGGGCCCAGGTCGTCTACGTCTGCAACCTGCGTCAGGAGGTGCGAGAGACGGAGGGCTACGACGTGGCGGCCCATGTCGAGGCCCTGGCCAGGCACGATGTCTCGGTGGACGTGGTGCTGTGTGACACGATCGCGGGTATGAGCATCGGCACGACGGAGGTCACGGTGCACGACGTCCCCCTGACCGGGGAGAACGCCCTGGTGCACAGCCCGGCCAAACTGGCGCAGGCGCTCTCGGGTCTGCTGGCATAGGTCGCCGGTGGGCCCCGTGGAGGCCCGAGGAGGAAGAATCGAATGACGGTGCGGGTCGGGATCAACGGCTTCGGACGCATCGGCCGCAACTTCATGCGGGCCATCCTCGACACGGGGGCGGATGTCGAGGTGGTCGGCGTGAACGACCTGACCTCGGCCGAGATGCTGGCCAACCTGTTGCGCCACGACTCCACCAACGGGCGTCTCGCCACCCCCGTCGACGTGGAGGGCGGCGACCTCCTGGTGGGCGACAAGCTGGTCCGGGTCCTGGCCGAGCGCGAACCCGGACGGCTGCCCTGGGACTCCCTGGGCGCCGAGGTCGTGGTGGAGTCGACCGGCATCTTCACGGCGCGCGACGCCGCGGCGGGGCACCTGGGCGGGTCGGTGAAACGGGTCATCATCTCGGGACCGTCCGGTGACGCCGACGCCACCTTCGTCGTCGGCGTGAACGACGACGAGTTCGATCCAGCACGCCACACGGTGATCTCGAACGCGTCGTGCACGACCAACTGCTTCGTCCCCATGGTCAAGGTGGTCGACGAGGCCTTCGACATCGTGAGCGGTCTCATGACGACAGTGCACGCGTACACGAACGACCAGAACCTGCTCGACCTGCCGCACAAGGACATGCGCCGGGCGCGGGCGGCCGCCATCAACGTCGTGCCGACCTCGACCGGCGCGGCGCGGGCGACCAGCCTCGTCCTCGAAGCCATGAAAGGCCGGCTCGACGGCACCTCGTTGCGCGTGCCCGTCCCGGCGGGATCGATCACGGATTTCACGGCGGTCGTGAAGGGCAGCCCGTCGGTGGCCGAGGTGAACGGTGCCTTCGCGGAGGCGGCGGCCAAGCCGCCTCTCGACCGCGTGCTGGACTACACCGAGGACCCGGTCGTCTCGAGCGACATCGTCGGCTCGGCCGCCTCGTGCACGTTCGACTCCGGCCTGACCATGGTCATGCCGGTCAACGACGAGCTCACGCTCGTCAAGACGTTCGGGTGGTACGACAACGAATGGGGCTACTCGAACCGTCTCGTGGACCTGGTCCTGGTCGTCGGGAGCTGACGATGGACGCGCTGCGGGGCATCCCGGTCCTGGGGGACCTTCCCGGACTGGATGGCGCGCGTGTGCTGGTGCGGGTCGACTTCAACGTTCCACTGCACATCGGCGTGCGCGGGCAGGCCACGGTGGCCGACGACTTCCGGATCACCGCCGCCCTGCCCACGCTGCGGTACCTGCTGGACGCCGGAGCCGATGTGGTTGCCGCCTCGCACCTGGGTCGCCCCGCCGGCGCGCCGGACCCGCGCTGGGAGATGGACCCGGTGCGTGAGCGCCTCGAGGTCCTCTGCCCCGGCGTGGGGCTGACCGAGAACCTGCGTTTCGATCCCGGCGAGAAGGCGAACGACCCTGCCTTCGTCCAGCGCCTGATCGAGGGCTTCGACGCTTACGTCGACGAGGCATTCGGCGCGGCGCACCGGGCCCACGCTTCCATTGTCGGGCCGCCGCAGTTCCTGCCCAGCGCAGCGGGGCTGCGCTTCGCCCGCGAGATCGAGGTGCTGGGGAGCATTCTCGAGGCGCCGGCGCGACCCTTCGTGGCCGTGGTCGGGGGGGCCAAGGTGGCTGACAAGCTCGAGGTGCTCAAGGTGCTGGCCACGAGGGTGGACACCCTCGTCGTCGGGGGCGGCATGGCGTTCACCTTCCTGGCCGCCCGGGGCGTCCAGGTGGGGAGCTCGCTCTTCGACGAGTCCCACCTCGAGGATTGCCGGGCCCTACTCGCCTCGGGCGTGCGCATCGTGTTGCCGACCGACACGCGTGCCCTCGAACCGGGCGGCACCTTCGGGCCGCCCTCGGACGGTCACGGCCCGCGGGGGAGCGTGAAGGTGATCGAGGGTGACCTGCCCGACGGCTGGACCGGTCTCGACATCGGGCCCGACTCGGCAGCCGCTTTCGCCGAGGTGGTGGCCGGTGCGGGCACGGTGCTGTGGAACGGTCCCCTTGGTGCGTTCGAGGACCGGCGTTTCGCCGGCGGTACCCGTATCGTGGCCGAAGCGGTGGCCCACGCCCACGGCTTCTCGGTGGTGGGCGGCGGGGACAGCGCCAGCGCGCTCGAGGACCTCGGCCTGTCCGACAAGGTCGACTTCCTCTCCACAGGCGGCGGCGCCTCGCTCGCCTACATCGAGTCCGAGGGGCACCTCCCGGGCATCGACGCCCTGCGCCAGGCGCCCAACGCGCCCAACGCGCCCAACGCGCCCAACGCGCCCAACGCGCCCAACGCGCCCAGGGGGTGACCATACGCCGCCCGCTCGTCAGCGGGAACTGGAAGATGCACCACGATCACATCGAGGCGCTGCACACCGTGCGGGACCTCGGACTGCGTCTCAAGGCCGAGGACGTGGCGCGCGTCGACGTTTCGGTCCACCCCCCCTTCACGGATCTGCGCACGGTGCAGACACTGGTGGAGCAGGAGCACATCCCCGTGGCGATCGGCGCCCAGCACTGCTCCGACGAGGACGCGGGGCCGCGCACGGGAGAGGTGAGCCCGCGCTTCTTGGCCCGGCTGGGTACGGCGTACGTGATCGTCGGGCACTCCGAGCGGCGCACCCTCTTCGGCATGGACGACGCGAAGGTGGCGGCGACGCTGCGAGCCGTGCTGCGCCATGAGATGACCCCCATCGTCTGCATCGGGGAGACCGAGGAGCAGCGATCCCGCGGCCTGACCGAGGCGGTCCTCGAGGAACAGGTCATGGCGGCACTCTCGGGGCTCCCGCCCGAGGTCCTGGGCGCCCTGGTGATTGCCTACGAGCCGATCTGGGCCATCGGCACCGGCCAGGCGGCGACGGCGGTCGACGCCGAGGACGCCTGCGTGTTCATCCGCTCCCTGGTGACCAAGGTGGGCGGCGACGGGGCTGCCGAGCGGACCCGGATCCAGTACGGGGGCTCCGTCACGGGCGAGAACGCGACCGACCTGATGGCCGAGCCGAACGTGGACGGCCTGCTGGTGGGCGGGGCCAGCCTGGAGGCGCCCGCCTTCACTGACATCATCCGGGCCACCGGTGCCTGCTACCGTTCCTAGCTCGAGCAAGCGACATCGGCCCGAGCTGGAGGCCCCCCGTTGTTGGCAACCCTGTCCACACTCACCTGGGTGTACATCGTCATAGAGGCGCTCTCCGCGCTGGGGCTGATCTTCCTGATCCTGATGCACAGCGGGAAGGGCGGCGGTCTCTCCGACATGTTCGGGGGCAGCGTGGGAGCGGCCGCGCAGGGCTCGACGGTGGTGGAGCGGAACCTGGACCGCATCACGGTCACGGTCGCCATCATCTTCGCCTTCGCCACGGTCACGCTCGATCTCCGGCTGCAGTGACGGGCCGGGGCCAACGCCCCCGGCGGTGGCGCTGGCCGGTCGGATCGCTCCTGGCCTTGGCCCTCCTGGCGTCGGCCTGCGGCAGTGCGGCCGGCGGCGGGACCACCGTCACCTACGTCGGGGTGGCCGGCGGCACCATCTCGTTCGGCATGACCGGGACGCCGACCGGCTGCAACCCGAACATGCCGTCGGGGAACTCCGTGGCCACCCGCACGATCCTCGGAGCCGTCCTGCCGAGCACCTACGTGGTCAGCGGGGCGGGGGCACCGCAGCAGAACTCGGACCTGGTGCTCTCGTCGGAGCTGGTGAACCTCAAGCCCCAGACGGTCGTCTACACCCTCGATCCGAAGGCGGTGTGGTCCGACGGCGTGCCGATCACGGCGGCCGACTTCGTCTACGCCTGGCAGGCCCAGCGGGACCAGCCGGTCGTCTCCTCGTCCGAGGTCTCGAGCATCCAGGGCTACAAGGACATCGCCTCGGTCACCGGGTCCAACGGTGGGCACACCGTGACGGTGAAATTCAAGACGACGTTCGCCGACTGGCAGTCGCTCTTCGACAATCTCATGCCCGCCCACATCATGGAGAAGGTCGGTTGGGACCCGCCCTGCCCCATGTTGAACTCGGCCATCGACCTTTCGGGTGGTCCGTTCGAGATCGGTTCGGTGGCCCCGCAGACCGTGACCTTGGTGCAGAACCCGCGGTGGTGGGGGACGCCGGCCAACGCCCGCTCGATCGTGGTGCACCTCGCATCGTCCACGAGCCAGCTGACCCAGTGGATGACCTCGGGCTACGTGCAGGTGGCACAACCGAGCACCGTGACCCAGTCCTTCCTGACCCAGACGACCGGGCTCCCGGGGGCGCAGAGCGACGTCGACACCTCGGCAACCCAGCTTCAGCTCGACATGGCGAGCTCGCTCAGCGCCGACCTGTCCCCGGACCTGCGCTTCGCCATCGCCCTCCTGATCAACCGGCAGGACCTGGTGAACCAGCTGGCGAGCTGGGCCGTACCCGGACTCACCGTGGCCGACAGCCACGTCGCCGTGCAGGGCCAGCCGAACTACACGCCACCGCCGAACGCAGCGTCGACGACCACCGTGCCGCCGTCGACCTCCTCGACCAGCACGACAGTGATCGGGGGCGGAGGGAGCGTCAACTTCCCGGTGACACCCGTGCCCGACCAGGCGGCCGCGTTCATTCAGGCGTCCGGGCTGACCCGTGCCGGGTCGCAGTTCTACCACTACGCCTTCGGGGCGCCCTTCCAGCTGCACATGGTCTACGACGCCAGCGACCCCTGGGCGGCGGCGGCGGCACCCATCATGCGCGAGGAGCTCGAAGCGGCCGGTCTCGACACCACGCTCGCCCCTGTGACGGGCGCCTCGCAGACCGGGCAGGTCCTGGCCGACGGGTTCGCCGACCTGGCCGTGCTGCCGGTGAACTTCACTCCCTACCTGAGCCAGACGCTGGCCTGGTACACGATGCTGCTCGGGCCGCCCGGCAAGAACGGGTCCGAGAACTGGACCAACTTCTCGGAGCCCCAGTTCGACAAGCTCGTGCAGACGGGCTCGCAGCAACTCAACGCCAAGACGGCCGCCGGCTACTACGACCAGGCGGACACGCTCCTGTGGAAGGAGATGGTCTCGCTGCCGCTCTTCCCCGAACCGGCCGCGCTGGCCTGGAGCCGGCGGATCGGAGGCGTCACCCCGACGCCGCGCAGCACGAGCCTGCTCTGGTACGCGCAGCTCTGGGCGGTCCGCCGGGCCGAGGCGACGAACAACACCACGCCGACGCTGCCCGGGCAGTAGCAGGTTCCCATCGCCTCGGGCAGGCAGCGGGCGAGGCGTTCCTGCAGCCCAGGTCGGCTGTCGGTCACGCGCTACGATCTCGGGACGCTGCACATCTCGTGGTGAGCCCGTCGGAGTGGCGGAATAGGCAGACGCGCCAGCTTGAGGGGCTGGTGCCCGCAAGGGCGTGGGGGTTCAAGTCCCCCCTCCGACACGATCGAAACCCGACTCCTTGAGTCCAACCTCCTGGTAACAGACGTGCAGCGGCGGCGCACCGTGCACAGTTACGTCCAAGTAATCGGGTAACACCAAAATCTCCGCGATGAACTCGTCGATCAACACGCGTCGCTCGACCTCGGTCGCGTGCTCCCACATCGTGTTGACGTCGAGGGTCGCGAGCACTTGTGCGACGTCGTCGAACCGCCGTGCCAGGTCGTCGGTCCGAACCGCCTCGACATGCGCGTCGTCGCTCTCCTTCTGCGCCTCGCGGATGGCGACGGACAGGCGCGACTCCTCCTCGGCGAACAGCTCGGAGCTGACCTTGTCGTCGTAGTAGAGGCGCAGCAGCTTGCGGCGTTGGGCCACCAGGTCCTCGACACCGTGACGGTTGCGTCGAGTGCGGGGCCCTCCGCCGGCCTTTCGGGCCGGCGTTCGGGCCCGGTCGAGCTCCGTGCGGATGGCGGCCTGCAGCTCCTCGTCGTCGCCGATGAGCCGTAACCCCAACACGGCGGCACGCAGCAGCCCGAGGTTGCTCCGGCAGGGCTGCGCGCAGCCCTCGCCCCGGTGGCGGCAGCGGTAGTGCCGGCTGCCCTGGCCGTTCTGGTCGATCGACATCAGACGCCGGCAGAGCCCACAGCGGACCCGGCCCGACAACAGGTCGGTGCCCCGGGCCCGGCCCTTGACCCTGCCCCGGTGGGCGGCGGCGAACTGCTCGGGGGTGATGATTGCCTCGTGGCGACCGGGGAACCACTCGTCGTTCATCATCACTTCGCCGAGGTAGATGCGCGACTTGAGAATGGTGAGGACGGTCGAGTACTTCACGCCCGTGGCGTCGGCGATCTTGCCCACGCTCTGGCCTTCTGAGCGCAGCGTGAAAACGCGCCGCACGACCGGCGCCATCTCGTTGGCGACGAGCTCGCCGTCGATGAGGTCGTAGCCGATCTTCGGCCGGTTGATCCACTTACCCTGCCGCACGGCCTGCTGCATGCCCATGCGCACGTTCTCGGCCAGCTGCTCGCGGTAGAACTGCGCGAAGGAGCCGAGGATGTTGTAGAACATCCGGCCCGTCGCCGAGGACAGGTCGATCTTCTCGGTGAAGGAATGCAGTGCGACGCCGGCCTGGCCGAAGCGGTCGGCCAGCATGATGAGGTCGCTGAGGTTCCTCGACAACCGGTCGAGCCGCCACGTGAGCACGTTGGCCACGTGGCCCTCGTCGACCATGTGCAGCAACTGCTGGAGTCCGGGCCGTTCGAGGTTCTTGCCCGAGAGTCCAGGGTCGGCGACGACCGTGACATCGCCGAGGTCGTGCAGCTCGGCGTAGACGCGCAGCTTGTCAGCTTGCCCGGCGATCGAGAAGCCCTCTGCTGCCTGCTCTTCGGTCGACACCCGGCAGTACGCCACCGTCAACATCGCCGTCCTCCTGTTCCTGCTGTTCCCTCTCGCTGGCGATCTGTAGCCCGATCCGCACCAGCACGGCCGCCACCCGTCCGTAGTCCGGTCCGACCGCGCTCACCGCAGCTCCAGCTCGCTGCGGCGGCGTGCGACCCGTTCGCTGAACGCCGTGTGGCTGACGATCTCGTAAGTACGCAGATGATGCCCGATCGCTCTCAGCGTGTCGTCGATGAAATGCGTGCCGAGGAGGGCACCCATCGAGGCGAGGTAGCCGTTCAGCCCTGGGAGCAGCTTCTCGATGGACCTGGACCGGCGGGCGAGGCGGAGGCGCTCGAGCCCGACCGCCTGATGAGAGAGGGTGGCCCCCTGCACGGAGCTCCACTGCGGTGAGAGCGACCAGCGGCTCCGGGTGCGGTCGTCGGTGGGGGAGCGATGGGTCAGCCATTGCCCCGTGGCGTAGGCCCACAGATCGCCGGCGGCGTCGAAAACCTGGGCCGGGGTGTTGAGGTCGAACTCCTGGAGGCCTTGGCGGCCGATCTCGAACTCGAGCCGATGCACGGGCGTCCCGGGCACGTACCGCTCACCCCAGACCTCGAACCACCAGCCGTTGTCCTTCGCCGCCATGTCCGCGGTCTTGTCGTAGAGACGGGCCAGGAACGTCTTGGTCGTCCGGCTCCCGAACTCGAAGCCGGTCAAGGTACCGCCCACCTCGTAGGTACGCCGGGCGTCGGCGCGGCAGACGAAACGCGCCGCGTCGTCGAGGGTGAGCTCCCAACCCTGCCAGTCGGCGAAGAGGTCGACGCGGTTGACCCAGAAACGCAGCTGCCGCAGCTCGGGGCAGAGGATCTGTTGCAGTGTCGTCACCGCCGCTTCGGGGCCGACGGCGTGGAGGAACTCGGAACGGGGTTGCACGCGCACCGTCGGCAGGTGGCGGCTCGTGGAGATGCCGATGCGCGCCGTCGCGTGCTCGAGGCAGAAGCGGTACTTGCCCCAGCCGTGCGGGGCGATGCCGAAGACGAGCTCGCCGAGCTCGAAGGGCGCCGGGCGCTTTGCCTGGGCCGCCCAGGCGCGGCCGTCCTCCAGGCGGGCGAGGAACTGCTTCGGCAGTTCAGCCCGTCCGGACAGGTAGAGGGCGTCGACGCCGGATGCCAGCTCCCTCAACAAGCCAACTGGCGAATTTGCGACTACCTGGTCGGGCGGCGGCGCAGTGCGTGACACCGATACTCAGTACGGGGAGTCGCCGCGGTTCGTCTCAATGCGGCTGGCGATACCGGCGGCCCAGGCTCGCTCGAGGTCGAGTCGGATCCAGGGAAACGAGTACTCGTCGGGGTGCATGCCGTAGCGCGAACGGAAGCGCCGGACCTTGCGGAAGATGGTGGCCCTGTGCCACCCGCCGGACTCAAGGGCGTGGAAGCCTCCGGCGAGGTGCCAGGCCACCCAGAAGCCGATCAGTTCGGACTCCTCTCGGGCGTCGGCAGCGATGTCGTCGCGCACCAGCTCGTCGTAATCCTCGACGTTCGGCGTGGGGGAGGGGAACGCTTCGGCCAGCACGTCGTCGTCGAGACCGAAGTGGTACGCATCCCAGCGGGCGCCTGCATTGCCCTTTCCCTCCACGGTGTCGCTCTTGTCGCTTCGGAAATCGAGATCATCAGTCACGGGCCAATGTTGTCGCAGGGGTGCGACAACCCACCCTGAAGCGGCCAAAATCGCAGGTAGGCCGCCTAGAGGCGGCCTCGGCCATTGTCGCCGACGGGGGAGCTGCCCGGACCCGTCAAGGCTTCCCCTCCGGGCGGCTGCGCCGGCCTTGACCGGTCCTGCCTCGATCGGTTGCAGCTGACTGGCACAATTGGGACGTGTCCCAGAAGATCACGATCGAGGTGTCCGACGACATCGCCGCGGGTGCGGAGGCTGAAGCTGAGCGTCGGGGCACGGACGTCGCCGCCGTTGTCGAGCGAGCTCTCGTGAGAGACCTGGGTTTCCGAGCGGTCGAACGAATCCAGGAGCGTTTCGATCTCGACGAAGAGGCGGCGATGGAGCTGGCGTATGAGGAACTCCGGGCGAGCCGCAAGGAGCGTCGTTCGGCTTGACCATCCGGGCGGTGATCGACCCGGGCGTGCTCATTTCTGCTCTGTTGGGAAAAGACAGTCCGCCCGATGCGATTTTGCGCGGATGGAGACGAGACCGATTCGAGTTGATCGTGTCGCCGCAGCTTGTGGCTGAGTTCGTCGAAGTGGTCAGCCGGTCGAAGTTCTCGAGCCAGATCTTGTCGGAGGACATCGCCGAGCTCGTCGAGCTCTTGGAACACAGTGCAACCGTTCACGCGGATCCGCCGAACGTCGCACGGCTTACAGACGACCCCGATGACGACTACCTGGCGGCGCTCGCGTTGGAGGCAGAGGTGGACTTCTTGGTCACCGGGGACCATACGCTCCAGCGATGGAGGTCCGATGTCGTGACCGTCGTGTCGCCCCGAGAGTTCCTGGAGCAGTTCGGGGAAAGCATCTAAGTCCAATGACGCAAGAATCGAAGCGGCTCAGCCTACGCCTTACCCCACAACAACACGCCGTCCTTCGCCAAGCTGCTGGGGCCCGAGGCGAGTCGACAAATGACTTCATCGTGCGAAACGCAGTCGAAGCGGCCGCGCGTGAACTCTCTGACCGAAGCGTGTTCGTCCTCGATGATGTCGAATGGGACGAGCTTCAGTCACTGCTTTCGCGTCCCCCTGTTATTCCTCGGGCCCTGATCGAGCTGCTTTCAGAGCGGACGGTGCTCGAATGACGTTCTTCTGCCGATTCAGGCCGGAAGCGAACACATCGTGCGGAATCGACGGAGGTCAGGTGCCAAACGAATGACCTCGATATCGGATACCAAGGGGCTGCTTGCAGGAGCAAGCGTTTGGCGTAAACCGGTCACAAATATGTGACCTCAGGCCGGCGTTCGGAGGCACCCATGGGCGGCGTCCGACTCGGATTCAATCAAGACGGCTGCACCACTTTGGTCGAGCGAAGAAACTCCATCACCGATTTGGAGAGCTTGGTCAAATCCGGCCCTCTGATGCAGGCGTTGAAGGTCAGGAAGTTGTTGGGGATGCGCGCGGGGACCACTGCACTGATGGTCTCCTGACTCCCGATCGCCGCCTGCTTCTGTATTGACGAGTTGGTGCCCAAGGTCACCACGGCTGCCCAACAGGTCCCGTGTGCGGTGACCTGCACCTTGGCCGGCAGTCCGTCGATCATCAGCTTTCGCCCTTGTCCGCCATCGTCATTGATGTTCCAACGCGGCAAACCGTTCGCGTCCCATCGCAGAAGCACTCCATTGGGTTTGAGCCGGGTCAAGGGTCCTCGACACTGTGTGTCTGTAAACCCCGGCCTTTGTGTCGTAGTCGTGCACGTGAAATGAATCGGCTGGTTCGAGGCGTACACGATCGAATTGGACTGCGAGGTCAAAGAAGCCTCGTGCTCGAGAACATGCCACCCAGCCGGAAAGCTGGCCCTTATCAGGCCTCCGTACAGGTGGCTCGAGGACGGTGAACCCCCAACTGCGACTGCAGGCTGGACGATGACCCCTAGCAACACCAGCGCGCCGAAGAGAGCTTTTCTGATGCCTGTCCATTGCCACATTCCCTGATATGACCCCAGCCATCCGAATTCGGTTCGGAAGGCCGAGGTAGCCCCTGTCCCGGATGTGCAGGTGGCGTCACCCCAGCCCGGCGAATGGAGGCGCATCATTCCCCCAAGGTCAGAAGTCCCCACAGGTCACCCCACCCTTGATCTCTTGGAGTGGAGTGGACAGGTCGCTGGCGAAGAACCCGAGAAAGAGTCGGTCGCTTCCAGTGGTGCCGTGGGCCACGATTGCCCCGCCGCCAACTCCCGAAAAATCGGCAGCCGGATAGAGAGGGCGGACCTGTGCGAGGGTCATGCCGAGCGTCGCTCCCGCTGCGGTGCTGAGCTGAGGATTGCCGCCGGGAGCTATCGGTTTGGTGGTCGTGGGATTGCCCACTTCGGCAAGTCCACCTGGAAGATAGCGATAGCCCGTGAACTTCCCCGAGGTGAACTCCAGGGACAAATCACCCTACTCAACCTCAGTCGTGTTGTGACAATTGCCGCGGGTCGTGGAAGTGGGCTGCCCCAGATAGCGAGTCATGGTCGAGACAGCGTCCGACTGTTGACTTCCGACTCCGACAACCCCAAGTCCGTCGGGACCCAGCACTGGACCACTCGCAGTCGTCGTGCGGGGTGCCGAAGAAGTGCTGGTCGAGGAGCTAGATGCCGTGGGAGCCGAAGAGCAGCTTGCGGCCACGACCGCCAGGAATAGAAGCGTCGCAATCCGTCCCGTCGCTGGTGCATGAAGGTGTGTGAACGGCAACGACACCATCCCATCTTCGCGCTGGAAGATGACGCGTAGCCGGGCGACTCCGGAGGACAGGGATTGGGTGTCCCCAGGGTGCCGTTTGAGGCGCATGCAACTCGTGCAAGCAACCCCCTGGGCGGGCTTGGCTCTCGTGACCCTGGGGCCCTGCTCCGGACCCGTAGAGGCAACCGCTCCGGGCGGCTGCCCGGGCGTCACTAGCTTTGTCGGATTGGTGCTCCGAGCTGAGTGGGCGAAATGGTCGCATCTGGGTGGCAGAATGGATCCGTGAGGAAGGGCGCCACACAGCCGGAGACGAGCAGTTCCGAAACTTCCGAGGAGGAGCTGATCTCGCGCATCAAGGCGGACCGAGAGGCCGGCAAGGACACGACGAAGGACGTTGAGGCGCTTCTCCGAATGACCGGGGAGAAGAACCGAGCCGCACTCGACCGCTTGGCGCAGTAGCGGGCGTCGTGACCGAGGGGCGCGAGGTTCTCTATCTCGAGCTCTCCGATTTCCACCGGGCAGCCATGGAAGCGCTCGGTGTGGACATCGAAACGGCACGCCGGATCACGAACGAAACTCTGGCAGGGTCCGCACTGGCCGCTCCGGCAGCCGGCTTCGGCGACTTCGAGAAATATCCCGACTTCGCCATGAAGGTCGCCGTCCTCCTGCAAGCGATCACGAGCAATCACGCCCTGCCAGACGGGAACAAGCGCACCGCATTGCTTTGCGCCATCCTTTTTGCTGCCATCAACGGGTTTCGTTGGGAACCCCCGTCGGGCGACGAGCCTGATGGCGCCGAGACCGCGGAGATCGTCGAGGCGGTCGCGGCTCGCTCGATTTTGTTGGAAGAGGTAAGAGCCTGGGTGAGCGAAAGGCTGATCCCGGTTTTAGAGAAGTAATGATGCTGTTTGAGGGTGCTGTGTTACAGGGAACGCACCCGCCGGCCTCCGGCCGGCCTATCGGCCCAGGACCATCGGTCGGATCCGCCAATCGGGATTCGAATACTCCGGCCCTCCGACACCCATTTTGACCAGGGGTAACTCTCTGATAGTCCGTTGGACTCGCCGAGGTTGCCCAGGTTCATCCCGCGAATATCACGCGGACGGATTCAACAAGGTGTGGAAGGGCATCGCAGAGGTCCGACGTCCCGTCCTGGATGCTGGAGTCAACCCCGCCGCGAACATGCCGCTCGTCGGTGGCGGTCGATCTCGTGGGACTGCATTGGTCAATCCAGTGCGGGCACAATCGTGGACCAGACGGCGTCCAGGATGTTGGAAGTCTCCCCTTGATAGCGGGCGGTGATCGTGACGCACGCTTGCTGATGAGGGAGCAGGATGCAGAGTTGACCATAGAGGCCGTGCATTCGCCAGGCATCGTCCCGGGCGCACATCCATACATGCCGGCCGTATCGCTCGCTCTCCGGGTGGGACGCCACCGCGCGAGTGGCGAAGTGGCCGTCAGTGGGTACGTTGTCGTCGATCATGCTGGCGACGTGGTCGGTCGGAATCAGCTGAAGGTCACCGTAGCGACCGTTGTCGAGCAAAGCGCGTCCCAACCTTGCGATTTCTTCGGTGCGTAGGTGGAGCCCGACCGCACCGATGGAATACCCCAACGGGAAGCGATGCCACTGCGGATTGTTGATGCCGAGCCGGTTGAACAGCCGTGGGAAGCAAGTAGCCGCGAAGGTCCTGACTGGAGCAGGCGTGGATGATGCGGCTGAGCATGTAGGTGCTCCCGCCCCTATAGGCAAACGTGGACCAGGGTGTGTCGCCCAGCGGCGTGCCCAAGAATGTCGCTGGCCGGGTCCCCGGGGTGATCGACATCGGGATCTTCCCATCGATAGGTGATCCCCGATGTCATGGTGATCAGGTGCCGGACCGTGATCGCTTGCACACCAGGCGCTGGATCGGCTGTCAGGTGTCCAAGATGAGACAGGACCAGATCCTCCATGTGGAGAAGGCCCCTCGGCTTGCGCAATGCCAACCGCGATCGAGGTGAAGGTCTTCGACACTGAAAAAGATGTCGCGCCGGATGTCGAGGAATCGGTGGACCTCGATCGGCTGCCTGTCATGAACGCGCACGTGAATGCCTTCGATCCCTAGACCGCGTTCTCCCAGGGCCTCAATCGCCGCCATCAGATGGCGATCCGATCGGGGATCTGAGTCCATGATCTACGACGCTAGGCGACGGCGAGTGGGATTCCTGGGTTGGACCAATCGCACCCGAACATGCCTGCCGCACCGCCTCGGCACTCGTCCACCGGCATCAGGTCGGCAGCCCACCTCGCCGAAGGGCTACTCTTTGGTGGCAAGACAAGCTCGAGCACGACAGGGAAGGCCCGACTCGATGATCGCTGACGTGATGGGTGGCCCAAATGTGGGCCTCATGCTCATCCCAATCATCAGCGTGGTCGTGTCGATTGTGGCGATTGTCGATGCGGCAAACCGGTCCGGCACGGCGTTCTATGCCGCGGGCTCCAACAAATCTGCATGGATTGCCGTACTGGTCGTAGCTACGGTTCTCGGACTCGGGTTCTTCCTCGGCGGTTGGTATCTGATCGCCATCCGACCGAAAGTGCGAAGCCAGATGAGTGGTCTTCACTGACGAGCACCGCGGACGCCGATTCATCGTTCATCCACTCCGGATCGTTACCGACCGCGACTGCGGCGAGCAGGATGGACGCCACGTCGGATCCGATGCCTCGAAGATGCCCTGCAGGGCCGGGCTCGCCTGTGCCGTCCGTCGATTGAGCCACTAAAATCCGCAGCGCTCAAACCGGAAGGCGGTTTCTCCTTGGCAGCACCCTTGGTCGTCGTTTCGCCCCACTTGGACGACGCAGCACTTTCCGCTTCTGCGCTCCTCGTCCAGAATCCTGGTTCTGTTTTGCTGACCGTCTTTGGCGGGGGCCCCCGGCCGGCGAGCCCCCTCACGGCCTGGGACGCGGAGTGCCAGTTCAATGACGGTGACGACGTGATCGCGGCGCGATTGGCCGAGGACGAAGAAGCATGCAGATTGCTGAAGGCACACCAGATGGCGCTGCCCTATTGGGACATTCAATACCGACAGCGTCTTTACGGGTATCGGGGACCGAAGAGGGCCAGGAAGCTTGCTCGGACGATAAGGGATGCAGTCGACGCGTTGTGTTCGGACCGCCAGGCCGCAATATGTGGAACCACGAGGTGGGCTGTCCCGCTGGGGATCGCTCATGTCGACCATCTAATCGTTGCTGCCGCGATGAGGATGTGGAGGCGAACACAGCCGCAAATCGAGATGATCGTGTACGAGGACATGCCATACGCGGCCGAGAACGCCGGTCATAGGCGCGACGCATTGAGCCGATGGAATGATGGACCTTGGATCTTGGAGCCAATGTGCGTTGGAACAACTTTGTCATCCGAAAAGAAGCGTGCGCTCGAGAGTTACAGGTCGCAGAATTGTGCCATGCAGAGTCGCATTGTTGCTGTACTGAATGCTGGAGAGGTTTTTCACTCGGTTGCGAGCCGTGGAACGAGTGCGAGCACATTGTGAACCGCCATTTTCGCCCAGGCTGCGCTCGACCGCCCACTGACGGTGATCGTCGAAGTCGTGGTCGCTCACGGCCATATGTGTCGCAGGGCTGGTCAGAAGCGCTCTGATGGCGGCACCTACTGCAGGTCGCGACGGGTGTACGAGAACAAACCGAGCGTTCCAGCTGCCAGTGCAATGAAGAGCATGATCCCGATCGGCTCCCATGCCGGAGCTTCTGCAGGGACCAGCGCGAGATGGTGGTAGGGAGAGAGGTCCACCACCCAGGTCGGCCATGACAGTGCCGGTCCGATCAGATCGACGAGATACAGACCGATGGTGAGGACACCGGTCACGGCGACCGTCCACGAGGGGTGCACCCCGTGCAAGAGCAGAGCAATACCGAGGAATAGGATCGCCACCGGGAGCACGTTCGCGGCGGAGGACAACGCGCTTCCGAGCGACAGGCCCGCGTTGGCGGCAACCGAGCCGAGCCACGTGGCGAGACCGAGCACGAAGGTCAGCAGGCTCAAGGCGACTGCCACCGTCGCTGCGGTGGAGCCAGTCCATTCCGTACGGCTGACCCGGTTCGAGTACGGCAGGTCGAGACGGTTGGTGATCTCGTCGTCGTAATCGGCATGGATGCATGCGATGGCGTAACCCGCGAGCACCACCGCGTAGAACACGTTCATGATGGCGATGAACCCGGCTGGCGTGACGGCCGCCGCCATTCCGAACTGCTGCAGGAGCTTCATGGCCTCTGGCTGCGTCTGTTGGAACCCCACGAGAGACTCGGCCAGCCCACCCGAGAGAAGTCCGAGAACCACGAGTGCCACGCCCCAACCGGCGAGCTCGGCGAGCCTGCGGCGACTCGAGAAGGCCAAGGGCCTCGAGAGTAGGCGGGTGTTCGCCGTCTTCGTATCGTCAGCCCGGACCAGTCCCGCCCCCGTGTCTCGACGAGAAACGAGGAGCAACGACAGGAGCACCAGGATGATCGGTGCCAGCACGAGCGGAATCAGCGGAATGAGGTCATTGGTGCCGAATGCATGGAGCTGCTCGACCCAACCGAAGGGCGTGATCCATCGTGCAACGGGTGCGTTTGTCGCTCCATCCGCCCACATTCGTAGGACGAACGTGGCGAACAACACCGCCATGGCGAGCGTGGTGGCGCGGCGCCGCTCTGGCACCAATTGCGAGGCGAGCGTCGCGACGCTCAGGAACGTGGCAACGAGCACTCCGATTCCCACGCCATAGAGCCAGGAGCCTTCGGCTTGGGCGCCGGCAATCTGCAGGACGGACCCGGTCACCAGAGCGGCCAGCACCGGGACGGTGAAGAGCGACATGAGGCTTGTCACGGTGGCCCGGGTGAGGGAGAGAGGGTTGGCGAGGACGAGGTCGAGACGTCCGGTCTCCTCGTTGCCCCGGAGAATGCGTGTCGTGGCGAGCGCCACCCACACCGTCCCAAGGAGTGTGACGAACAACTCGACCCGCCAGACGGCAAAACCACCGATGGTGTTGATTGCGGTCGGGAGTCCGTAGATGGCCCGTACGGCTGGGTTGTCAGCCAACGGTGCCATCAGGCTTCCTCCCTGCTGCGCCGACTTGTGGAACGCTTCGGTGCCGGCCCAGAGCAAGAAGCCCATGGATCCAACGATCACCAGGGCTCCGGTCCAGATCTGGCGCAGGGCCAGAGCGGCGCTGGCCCGTTCCGCATGGAGCGGTACGGCTCGTCGCGCTGGACGTGCATGCACCGGACGTGCCGCGGGCCTGAGAGCCAGGTCAGTCGTCATGGTCGCCCTTCCCGTCGGGGTGACCATCGGGGGATGTGGTGGTGTCGTAGTAGCCGAGGAAGATCTCCTCCAGGGATGCTTCCCGTGAGCGGAGACCGGTCACCTTGGCTGGGGTGAGAGCCTGGAGCAGGGGACCGGGTTCACCCGAGAGCTGGACGCGAAGTCCTTCTGGCGTGGTGTCGACTCGGGCAACTCCCTGGACGTGGGTCAGGTCGGGAGCACCACCGTCGAGATCGATGTCGAGTTCCGTTCCGTGCATGGTGCGCAGCTTGCTGACATCATCGACCTCGACCAGCTTCCCCTCCCGCAGGATCCCTACCCGATGGCAGAGCGTCTCCACCTCCGAGAGAATGTGCGAGGAAAGGAACACCGTTCGGCCCTGCGCTGCAACCTCCCGGATCGCCTTGACGAATTCGGCTTCCATCAACGGGTCGAGGCCGCTGGTGGGCTCATCGAGCAGAATGAGCTCGGCGCGAGTCGCGAAAGCGGCGACGAGGGCTACCTTCTGACGGTTGCCTTTGGAATAGGCACGCGATCGCTTGGATGTGTCCAGATGAAATCGTTCGACCAGCTCATCGCGGTAGTCCAGGTCAACGGCTCCATGCAGTCGTCCCAACAGAGCCAGGCTCTCAGCCCCGGTGAGCCTCGGCCACAGCGACACGTCGCCGGGGACGTAGGCGATGCGAGGATGGACGTGGCGCACGTCACCCACATCCAGACCGAAGATGCTGGCCTTCCCGCCGCTGGGGCGAATGAGCCCGAGGAGCAGGCGAAGAGTGGTGGATTTGCCGGCTCCATTGGGCCCGAGGAAGCCGAACACCTCTCCTCGATGCACATCCAGATTCAGCCCATGGAGGGCAGTGAACGACCCGAACCGCTTGGCCAAGGCTTCGGTGTGGATCACCGGCTTCCCGTTGCCCATGCCGACGGGGGAATCAATCTTGACGGTCATGGCATTTCTCCGAGGTCTTGAGACTCGATCCTCGTGATCACAGCCTGACTCAACGCTGCAAGTCAGAGAGCGGTGAGAGGTAGGGTCCAAGGTCCCAATGCCATCGTGTTCGAGGCGGAGGACCAGAACGGCTCCGTGACTCGGGCCGCCTCTACCTCTGTCCGACCGTCCGATCAGGGACGCATCAGGGGCGTACCTCGTAGTAGAGGTTGGCAGGATCGTGAAAGTCGTGCACCACGAAGTACGAGAATCCGGCGTCCCGGCACATCTGCTCGGCGAGTTCAGGATGGAGTCCGAGCGTTCCAAGCCCTGCACCGTCCGGCTCCGAAAGAGCCGACGACATACAGGTGGCGACCGATGTCCCGTACATGAGGGCCAGCATCGGATTGCGCAAGTTGCCCTGCCAGGTCGGCGCACTCCGTATGTCCTTGATGAGCCACGTGCCGTCGGGTTTGATGCTCCGCCTGATCGCACGGATGGCTTCCCCCGGCTGGGGCATGTCATGAAGGCAGTCGAGAGTGAGGATGAGGTCGTACGTTGCGTCGGCGGGCAATGCCGCCGCAGGGCAACAGTGCAGCTCCACGTTCGCCAGTCCTGCTTCTTTCACCTTCTGTCGTGCGAGATCGACCGCGTGCATCGAAGGATCGAAGCCTTCGAATGTCGACCGGGGGTACGCCGACGCCATGGCGATGAGCGCAACCCCCGCACCGCATCCGACGTCGGCTACCCGCGCACCCTGCTCGAGGCGTTCCTCGACCCCGCGCAGCCCGGGCAGGACCTCTGGGACGAGGACGAGCTTGGTCCAAGGTGCAGTGAGTCGTTCGACTCCGTGCGCTGCGCTGGGACCCAGCTGGTCGTAGCTCAGGCCCTGGCCGGTGCGAAAAGCCTCCATGAGCCGTCTGATCGTGTCCGGCGCGGCCACAACCCCTTGGAAGGCGCCAGCGGCGAACCATGTGCTGCCAGTCTCGTTGGCGAGAACCTCCGCCCCTTCCTCGGTCAGCTCGAACATCTCCCCGTCTTCCGTCTCGAGCAGTCCAGCGGCACCTTGGCAGCGGAGCCATTCGAGCAGCCAGCGTGCGTCGAGCCCGGTGAGCTGCGCCAGCTGCATCGCGTCGAGCGGCCCCTCGCCCGCCATCGCCTTGTAGAGCCCAAGCTGATCTCCCAGATGGACCATCAAGGCGACGACCTCACCCTGCTTGTAGCTCCAGACGCGGAGAGACAGTGCGGCCAACTTGTCGGGGTCCACGAGAACAAGATCTCAGTCGGCGATCTGCTTCGTCAACCGCCGAGGTTCCAGCTCGGCTCGACCTTCGACCGGCAAGGTGACCGTTGAGGAGACCAGGGACTCTTGGAGCCGCTTCAGACCCGGCCGCATAGTGCCGATAAGGCCTCATGGCACTTCTCGCCGAGGATCCCGGCGTGCCTTCGTCCACGGCTCCTCTGGGTCGAGGCCCTGCGGCGCTGGGCCGGGAGCTCGTGTCGAAGCCCACGATTATCGCCCATACGGTTCTCGAGCGATGGCGCAATCAGCATGGCGAAAGTGAGAACGACGCGAACGACCAGGTCTACCAGGACATCGTTCGGACGACGGAGGTCGCCACCGTTGCGCTCGGTCACTACCTCACAACCGGCGAATTCCCCTCGGCCAAGGAGCGCGCCACTCTTGCCGCGCCCGGAAAGGCGCCATTGCGGGAGACCATTGGGCTTGACGACCTGACGAAACTCTACTTCTCATGGCGCGACGTTGCGTGTGAGAGACTCGGTGAACTCGCCCTCGACCTTGGTGTCGACGGCGCGGATGTCGAAATGGCGAGGACGGCGGCCCGTGTTGGATGTGATGCCTCTCTCGTCAACATCGTCCGGACGTTCGACGACGAGCGGCGCAGACTGGCTGCCGACCTCGTTCACAACGCACTTCACGACTCCCTGACCGGGCTACCCAATCGGACGCTTCTGATCGACCGACTCGAGCAGCTCGTAACGGCCTCCTTGCGAAGGAAGCTCGGATCCGCTGTACTCTTCGTCGATCTCGATCGCTTCAAGTCTGTCAACGATCTGGCCGGCCACAAGGTGGGCGACGAGCTGTTGGTTATGGCGGCACGACGACTCAAGGAGGTCATCCGTGCTGGCGACACGCTGGCTCGCCTGGGTGGTGACGAGTTCGTCATCGTATGTCCCGATCTCGGCGATGCCGAAAACGAGGCGACGGCCCTGGCGGAGCGGATCAGTGCCGTGGTTGCCCAGCCATTTCTGTGCGACAACGGCACACAGCAGTTCTTCATTTCGGCCAGCATCGGAATTGGCATCGTGGGTCCGCACGACACGGCCGAAGACATACTCTCGCGGGCGGATTCGGCGATGTATTCGGCAAAGCGTGATGGCGGCAATCGCTATCAGGCATATGACGAATCGGTCGACCGGATTCTCAAGCGTCGTCCTCTGCTGCTGAACGATCTCCACGGGATAACCGAACGGAACGAGCTACGAGTTCACTATCAGCCCATGGTCGATCTCTCCTCCGGAATGACGACCTCCATGGAGGCCCTGGCCCGCTGGGACCATCCCCGGTTTGGCGCTGTACCACCATCCGAATTCGTCCCTCTGGCCGAAGAGTGTGGCCTCATCCTGCCAATGGGACGGTGGATGATCGCGCGAGCTACAGCCGATTGCGCCCGCTGGAGGCGCGAGTGGCTTCCCGATGTGGGGGTGGCGATCAATGTTTCCGCCCGGCAGCTGGTGGACGAAGGATTGGTCGAATTCCTCAAGTGCACCTTGGCCGATACAGGGCTTGTTCCCGAAGCCGTCACTCTCGAGATCACCGAATCAGCGTTGGTCGATGAGAACACCTGCACGAGTCGCATGCTTGCGGATCTCAAGAGCACAGGAGTACGACTGGCCATCGATGACTTTGGAACCGGCTATTCCTCTCTCGCATATCTCCGCCGACTTCCGATCGACATATTGAAAGTCGACCGGAGCTTCGTGGAGGGATTGGGTGGCGGTGGACGTGACTCCGCCATTGTTTCGGCTATGGTCGACCTTGCTCATCGTCTTCGCTTGGGCGTCGTCGCCGAGGGAGTGGAGACGGCAGCTGAGCTCGACACCGTCCGCCGAACCGGGTGTGACGAAGCACAGGGCTATCTTCTCGGAAGGCCTGCGGCTTCACCTTCACCGATCAGCACCGAGACCGCCGGCAACAGCCCGGAGCAATAGCGGACTCGACGTTGAGTGGTCAGACAATTCAGAGAAGAGTCTGACGCACGCGCGTCTGGCCTCCTCGGCGCTCGATGGCGAGGATCTGGCCGTCTCGGAAGATCCAGCCCACTTCCCGCCATGCCCGCACCCCGATCGGAACGGCACCGGCGTCAATTCTCGTCGTTGTTCCCTTCCTCTCGAACAGTGTGCTTGCCATCGGGAACTCCACACCTCATTCGCTCGGGCCTCTTCCCGAACAGTCCCTCTACTCTCCTCCAGCGCCTTCCGTTGCGGACAGGGACTTCCGGCCTGAGTCGTTGGGTCTGAAGTCCTGATTCAGGACTCCGTTGCGTGGTGGGGGCGGGAATGTGGGACCTTCGACCCTGGCTCTTCAAACCGAACCAGCCAGACAGTGTGGTGATGGAGCACCACCTGGACGTGATCGATCGGACCGTCGCCAAGACGTACGCCTGGGTCGACGAGGTGGCAAGCCATTCCGGCTTCGACGATCCACACCGTGCCTATGGCGTTCTACGGGCGACCCTGCACGCACTGCGAGATCGGGTCGAGCCCAACGTGGCCGCACACCTGGCGGCGCAGCTACCCATGCTGGTTCGCGGGATCTTCTATGAGGGCTGGGACCCGGCGCGCACCCCCATGCGGATGTCGGTCACTGAGTTTCTCGACAGGATCGAGAAGGAGGCCGGCCTGAAGAGCGCCAGTACAGTGGAGGACGGGGTGCGCGCCGTCATGGCGCTGTGCTGGGACGAGCTCGGCGAGGGAACGATGAATCATCTGATGTCCGTGCTGCCTTCGGATTATGCGGTCCTGCTCTAGCCCGTACTGTTCTGGCCAAGCCGTCTAGCGGCATCGCTGTCCAGATGCATCATCAGGCGATCTGGCCGCCCGTGGCTTCCTCCGGCCTGACTGGCGATGTGCATGGAGTCGAACTTTCACCGTAGGCTGTACGCCTTCGACCGGCCAGAGTAGGTGAGGAGGTGTGGCGTGAATCTCGACGAGCCTCCGAGTACCACGTGCCATGCCAACGCCGCGGCCGAGCGGTCACTCTGACTGAGCGCTGAGTTCGCGCGCTCTCTCCGCTCAGGCCGTCGCGGCCTTCTTCACGCCCACCGACCGCCATCAGGCCCTGAAGTCGCCGTTACGCATCAGAGGATCGAACCATGCCCTCACCCGTGGGAACCCATGCTGGTACGACCCCGTCGTCGCGCCGCAGGCGCTTCCTGCTCTACCTGACCTTCATCGGACCTGGCCTGATCGCGGCCAGTGCTGGCAATGATGCCGGAGGGGTGGTCACCTATGCCTCTGCCGGTGCGCAGTTCGGCTACAAGACGCTCTTCTTCATGGTGATCGTCACGGTGTTCTACGTAGTGATCCAAGAGATGGTGGCGCGAACCTCGGTTTACACCGGTAAGGGTCTGGCTGCTCTCATACGAGAAGAGTTCTCACTTCGTCTCACGGCCTTTGCCATTCTCGCATTCGCCGTCGCCAACCTGGGTCTCATGGTGACAGAATTCGGCGGAATTGCGACGGCCTTCAGCCTCTTCGGCGTGTCTCGCTACCTGTGTGTGCCCATCGCGGCTGTGGCCATCTGGGTCCTCGTACTCTTCGGATCGTACCGTTACGCCGAGCGCGTCTTCCTGCTGATGACACTCGTCTTCGTGACCTACCCTGTTGCAGCGGTCCTCGGGCATCCGAACTGGCACAACGTGGCGGTCGACTCGGTATCACCACATTTCGTGTTCACCTCGGCCTTTCTGCTCCTCGGCGTGGCGCTCATCGGTACCACGATTACGCCCTACATCCAGCTCTACGAAGCTGGCGCAGTGGTAGACAAAGGGGTGCGTCCGGCGGAATTCCGCTACCAACGCGCCGACGCGGTGGGCGGGGCGATCATCTCTGATGTCATTTCAATGACGATCATCATCGCAACTGCGGCAGCGATCGGAGGCACCGGTGGACTGACCTCGGCATCGCAAGCAGCCAAGGCCTTGGAGCCGGTAGCGGGCCAGGCGGCCGAAGCGCTCTTCGGTATTGGGCTCTTGGGCGCCTCGGCACTCGCTGCGGCAGTGGTGCCGCTGTCCACGTCCTACGCCGTGGCTGAGGTCATCGGAGCTGAGCGTTCAGTGTCAAGCACCTTTCGGCGAGCGCCGCTATTCCTCGGTGTCTTCACGATCCAGATCGTCATCGGTGCGGCAGTCGTCCTCGTGCCGGGCAACCTTGTTACTCTCATCGTCAACACCCAAGTGCTCGAGGGCATGATCACGCCGGTCACCCTGGTTTTCATCCTGGTACTGGCGAACCGGCGCAGCCTGCTCGGAACGGCGGCGAACGGCCCGGTCGCTCGTTGGCTCGGGGCGATCACGGTGAGCGTTGTCGGCGCCTTTGCCGGCTTCCTGGTCCTGCAGACTGTACTCGGTTGGTTCGGGGCCTGAGGAAGACCAATGTCAGGATCAGAAGTCACCCTCGGATCCACGTACGTGAGGGCCGGGACGGTCGACTGCGGATATTGCTGGTCGCTCTGTGCTGCGGCTGAGCGTCATGGTTGGCTGCTTGCGTGACGTGTCAGGGTCCTGCAGGCTGGGCCTCAGAGAACCAGTCGCTGTCACCTGGGGCGTTCGCCCACGACGCTTACTCGGAGGCCGTGACGTGTGTTGGGGTAGTAGTCCCATAAGGCGAAGTGCTGGACGCAGCGGTTGTCCCACATCGCCACTGAATTGGGAGTCCAGTGGAAGCGGCACTGGTAGTGGGGGTCTTCCATGTGCGTGAACAAGAAGTCGAGGATAGCTCGACTCTCCCCAGGCGCGAGTCCCACGATCCGGGTGGTGAAGCCGCGGTTGACGTAGATCGCCCTCTTCCCGGTGACCGGATGTGTTCGCACCACGGGATGCTCTGCTTTCGGGAATGTTCCGTCGCGCGATTCCTCTTCTTTGGAGCCATAGCGACCCGCATAGACGTGAGCGCCGTCGTGGACGGCTCTCAGTGGGACGAGGAACGACTGCATCGCCTCGGAAAGGTCCTCGTAGGCACGGTACATGGACGCGAAGAGTGTGTCGCCACCTGCCGGAGGGACGGTCTCCATACGCAGGATCGTCGCCATCGGTGGCTGTTCGTCGCAGCTCACGTCGGTGTGCCAACCATTGCCGGCGACCACTTTCGACCGGTCGTCGGCGTGGATGATCATGACCTCGGGGTG
>DAHUZK010000051.1 GCA_027306605.1 Acidimicrobiaceae bacterium | reverse complement strand
CCACGGCAGGGGTCGCCGACGGGGGGCTCGGAGACATCACCTTCCTCAGCGCCACCCAGGGCTGGCTCAGCGAGTACGGGGTCGGGCTGTGGCACACCAGCGACGGGGTGACGTGGCACCCCCTCGGCACGAGCTGAACCGGGTTTCCCCGGGAACCCGGGGCTCATGCTCACGCTCACGCTCACGCTCACTGCGGTGCGTCAGGACATTGGTCCCTAGTCCGAGGCGCTCGACCTCGGTAGAAGGAGAGCAACGGTGTGCAGTGCATCGGCAGCATCTGGACCCCCACAGGCACTGCGAGGAGAAAGGCGACACGAAGGTGCTCAGCACGTTGCTCGACGTGTTCCGGCTGCGGCAGTACTTCAACCTCGCGACTGCAGCCCGGGAGTGGGCCGACGGCCTGCGCGAGGACGCTGGGCTCCTGCGTGACGTGCGCCGGGCCCTGGTCGCCGTTCCCGGCGAGCGCCGGTTCACCGCTGAGCAGCATCCCTTCGGCCCGCTCGAGCCCTTCCCAGCCGACTGGCTCGCAGGCAGGCGCGTCGCCCTCATGGCCACCGGCGGCAGCGGCGCCCTCGCGTCCGTCGTCGGCGTGGCGCGGGCGCTCGAGGAGGCTGCGGTACGACCCGCCACCATATCGACGTGCTCGGGGAGTGCACTCTTCGGCTTCCCTCTCGCAGCAGGTCTGCCGGCAGCTGAGGTCGCGGCGTTTCTGCTTGCCTTCCGGCCGGAGGATTACATCGACGTCGACTGGCGCATGCTGGCGGCCCTCCTACCCACGGCGGCCCGCGGCTTCGCCGGTGTGATCAAGGGTGAACGAATCGAAGCGACGTTCCGTCGGCTGCTCGGGGACATGCGGCTCAAGGACCTCGCCATTCCGGCGTATGCCCCCATCTGGAGCATCGAGGAGAACAGGCTGGAGTACCTCGGACCCCAGACCTATCCCGACCTCGAAGTGGCCAGAGCCATCCGCATGGCCATATCCCTCCCATTGTTCGTCGAGCCGGTGGCGCTCAATGGTCAGTTCTGGTGCGACGGCGGGATCGTCGACATCTTTCCCGTACGGCCCGTGCTCGAACTGGAGGCCCCTTGCGAGGTGGCGTTGGCTGTCAACGGCTTCTATCCGCCGGGCTTCGCCGGTGAGGACGCTCGAGGTTGGCAGGACCGTCGCGCCAGCATCCTCTACGTCGCCAGCCAGGTACGGACCTGCCAACAGGCCGAGCTCGCTCGCACCAACTTCCGTCGTCTGGCCGGCTCCACCGAGGTCCTCATGATGGAGCCGGTGTCGTACCTCAAGGTGCGCGGTGTCGGCTTCTACCGCCAATTCTTGAATCCGGCCGAGTGGCCGGATTTCATGCGTGCTGGCCGGTTGGTGGCGCGCCACGCCATCCGCGGCCACGTGTCTGGGGTCATGGCACCCTGACAACGTGCACGTCTCACGAGAAGTCGGCGAGTTAGCCTGGCCACTGTGTACTGCGGCGGCTTCGTCCATTTCGTTTGCCGCCCTCGTCAGGTACCGGAGCACAGGAATGCCGCCTACCGGCGGTCGACGAGGCAAGACATCTCGACGACCGGTGTCGGTGGGACGGACCCCAGCTGTACAGCCGGGTGGAGAGGGACGCAGCGACCTGAACCTTCCCCGTGAACGTGGCATGGCCATTCTCTCGCCGAGCTCGTGGTGACGCCGACGGGGGTTCCACAGAGATCGGGCGGCGAAGGCCGCACCGTGTTTCTGTCCTGCTCGGTCTGGGTTTCCTTGCATTGGCGGTACTGGCGATTCTGCTCTGGCAGGAGCTGATGCCCGGACCTGCGGTCTACGTGGTGGGTGACTCCATCACCTGGCTCAGCCAGACGGCCATCTCCGATGCCCTCTCCAAGGCCGGCTACACCCCGACCATCAGTGCCACCCCTGGGGTCCGCATCGATCAGTCACAGGCGAATGTTGCGAGGCTCGCACAGACCCAACCTTGGGCCTGGATCATCGAATTGGGTACCAACGACGCCGGTGCGAACAACACCATGTGGATGGCACCCTTCGAGGCTGTCTGGAACTCGGTCTCGCCGGCCGGCTGCGTCATCTACGTCACGGTGTCACCGCGCGCCGGCCCGATCGCGATCGAGATCAATGCGGCGATCGAGAACCTCGCGAGGTCTCACAGCAACGTCCACGTCCTCGACTGGGGGCGCCTCGAGTACTCGACCCCCGGTCTGGTGAAGCCCGACACGATCCATCCGACCCCTCGGGGTCAGGTCGCTCTGGCGAACCTGGAGGCGCAGGAACTGAAGAGGTCCTGCGGATCGTGATGGACCTGCGGGCCGTGACCGCCTCATGTCGGAAGACATCCCCGATCGAATTTGTGGAGATCTTTGAAAGATGCAGACCGTGACAGGCAAGAGATGGGTCGGGATCCTTCTTGCATCCTTCGGCTTCTTGGCGCTGGCCGGATGTTCCTCAGGCGGTTCGCCGGCCTCCTCGGGTCGCCAGGTGCACGTCCAGGACTGCGTGGAGGACTTCTACTCGCTGAAGGCTGCGCTCGAAGCGTACAAGGCTCACTTCGGATCCTTTCCGGCGGTGGCCGCACAGTGGAGTGCGGCGACCTACCAGCGCAACTTCGGACCATTGCTCGCTCATCGCGGTGGTGGACCCTTCTTGGGTTCGGCGCCGGAGCCGATTCACTACGTCGTGGAATTCGACTCCTCCGGGGACGTCTGGGTCGAACCCGCCGGGGTGTACGACAAGACCGTGAATCGGGCGCACGCGAGCCAGCAGGCCTGCTCCTCGGTCGTGACATGATCGCCTCCTCCGAGTAGTCCGCTGCCGATCGGTACGCTCACCACGGATGCCTTCCCATCAGATCGATCGCCTTGCCGATCACCCGGCTGCTGTGGATACTGTGGCCCGGTGGCACTTCGAAGAGTGGGGTGCCGGGCCAGGAGAACCTGGTCTCGATGCGGTCCGGCGCAGACTCGCGACCTGGGCCACCCAAGAAGGCATGCCCTGCTCCTACGTCGCAGTGGTGGACGGCGAGGTGTACGGCTCGGCCTCTCTCGTCGACCACGACATGCCCGGCCCGCCCGAGGGTACCGAGACTCTCCGGCCCTGGCTGTCGGGTGTCTACGTCACACCCGAACGCCGAAAGACAGGATTGGGCCCCGCTCTCGTCCGAGCCGTCGAGGAAGCGGCGCGCGTCCTGGGTCACCCCTGTCTCTACCTCTACACGGGTCCGGTCACGGCAGTGAAGTTCTACGCGCCCATGGGGTGGGCGGAGATCCTCACCACGCAATACGAGGGCAGCAACGTCGTCGTCATGCAGAAGGAGCTCCGGTTCTAGGGTTTGCCCATGCCGCTCATCGACTCCGATGCTCACCTCTACGAGACCCGTGACCTCTGGGCCCAGCACGTCGAGTCGAAGCACAGGGACCGGGCGCTCTCCATCGTGGACGACGGCCTCGGCTACTCGTGGCTCGCTCTGGGCAACCGGAAGATCGAGGTGCTGGGCATCCATGCTCCGGGCGACAGCTCCCAGTCCGGGCGGTTCCGGAGCCGGCTGCGTGAGGGACTCCCACCCGAGGTGCCCTATGACGGTATGCCGAAGGACTTCTGGGACCCCGCGGCGCGGATGTCCCGGCTCGATCAGCTCGGCATCGACGAGTCCTTTCTCTTCCCGAATTGCGGGATCATGTGGGAGCGCGCCCTGGCCGACGATCTCGCATCCACCACGTTGAACATGTCGGCGTGGAACCGCCGGGCCGTCGAGGTCGCCCACGAGGGCGGTGGCCGCTTACACCCGGTGGGACACCTGACCTTGCGGGACCTCGACTGGTTCGAGCACGAGGTGTCCCGCCTGGCCGCCGGCGGCGTCCGCCTGGCCATGGTTGCACCGGCTCTGGTCGACGGGCGGCGCCTCTCCCACCCTGAGCACGAGCGGGCGTGGCACGTTCTCGAGGCTGAGGGGGTGGCCGCGGTCTTCCACATCGCGCAGTACGCCCCGCCCTTCGACGAAGCGTGGAACGAAGGCGACCCTGACTGGTCGAACCCCGTGCTCTCCTCTGTCTTCATGTGGACCGCGCCCGCTCTGGCTCTCGCCGACCTGGCCGTCCGGGGTGTCTTTCACCGGCATCCCGGGCTCCGCGTCGGAGTCGTCGAGCTCATGTCGGCCTGGGTCCCGCTGTTCCTGCTCATGCTCGACGGCGGCTTCGCATTCCACCACTCCTTCAACGGGGAGCCCCTGACCCGCATGCCGCTCCGCCCCAGCGAGTACGTCCGGAGGCAGGTACGGGTGGCATCGTTCTCCTTCGAGCGACCCGAGCGCCTCGCCGCTCAGGCCGGTGAGCTCTTCATGTTCGGGAGCGACTACCCCCACCCGGAGGGCCTCAGGGAACCGCTCTCCGACTTCGTGAGGACCTCGGGACTCGTTCCGTCCGGCTCGCCCGCGCTCTACGGCGACAACGCGCGCTGGCTTCTCGGGCGCTGAACCACCTCGAGCACTCGGCGGCAGTCGCGGCGCGGCTCAGTGCCGGGCCGCCAGCTGCTCTGCGATGAAGGTATCGACCGTCCGCACGAAGAGGGTGGGATCCGCGCGGTAGGTGTCGAGGTGCGAGTGGCTGTTGATCAGCAGCAACCGGGACTGGCGGTCCCTCGATGCGGCGAGCAGCTGCGCACCCGAGGAGTCCGGGAGCAGGTTGTCGCCCCGAGACTGGATGAACAGGAAGGCACGGCTGGGGAGGCGGTGCACCACGCTGACGGGACTCTCTGCCGGATTGACACCCCAGAGCCGCGCGAAGTCCAAGGTCGGTACGGCGAGCACCCCGGGGAGGTCCGTGTAGTGGCTGAACGCGCTCTCGACCGCGGCGGTCACCGTCGCATACGAGCTGTCACAGATCAGCGCGGCCACAGGGGCGAGTTCAGGTGAGGCCTCGATGACGGTCGCAGCTCCCATGCTGTTGCCGAGGATCACCATCCGGGACGGTTGATACCCGTGGCCTCGCATGAAGTCGTAGGCGCCCAGCAGGTCACGCGGCTCGTAGGTGGCGAGCGTCTCGTGCGATCCTCCGCTGCGTCCCGAGCCACGCATGTCGAACATGAGGACGTCGAAGCCCTGAGCCAGGAAGTGACGCGCCAAGGGGATGAAGTCGACGTCCTCGCGATTACCGCCCCAGCCGTGCACCAGGATCACACTTCGGCCGGTCCTCCACCGGCTCTTGAACAGCCACCCCGACAGCCGGATCCTGTCGATGCGGCTTCGGAACGTCACGTTCTCGTAGTTCGCCCCGATCCGCTTCGCCGGAACCGCCAAGGGCTGGCGGTCGCCGGCCAGGGCGACGTAGGAACCGACTGCGGAGGCCGCCAGAAAGGTGAGGCAGAGCACGACCAAGGACACCAGGGCCACCTTGAGCGCGCGAACAAGCCTTTTGGTCGGGCGACGTCTTGAGCCGACGTGAGGCTGCTGAGAGAGATGAGACGGGTCGATGACGAAGAACCTCGGCGGAGTCGGCGTGCCGACGGGGCGGACCCGGAAAGATCGCGCCTCCTGCACGATACCGGTCGAAGGCCTGGGGTCGACCGCGTGGTCTTGTCCTCGGAGGCCACGGGACTTTCGGCCATGGCAGGGACCACCCGGACGGACGAAAGTCGAACTCGATGAGGCGCGTGGCGGAGACACCGTGACGATGGCGGCCGGGCCGGCGAGCCGGAGCCGCGACCAGCACGATCTGGTCATGGACACGATCAGGGTGGCCAGTCTCGCCGTCGTGGTCGCCTACCACTGGCTGGGGCTCCTGCCCGTACTGCGTGCCGGCGTCTACTCCGACCGCCCCATCACCGTGGTGGTGCCGGGGCTGTGGCCACTCACGTGGCTCATCGACGTCCTCCCGCTCTTTCTCTTCGTCGGCGGGTTCGTCAATGCCCGCTCCTACGACGCCTCCCGCGCCAGGAAGGAGAGCGACTGGCAGTGGTTGGGGCACCGCTACCGTCGACTGCTCCTCCCGACGCTCGTGTTCATCGTTGCCTGTACGGCCGTGATGCTGCTCGCCGGTGGGCTGGCCGGGGCCGTCGGCTCGCCGCTCTGGTTGCTGAGCGTCCGCAACACCGCTCCGTTCGGCCAGCTGTGGTTCGTCGGCGCGTACCTGATCCAGATCAGCCTGGTGCCTCTGACGCTGCGGGCGCATCGCCGCTTCGGGCTCAGGGCCCTCGTGGCGATCGTCGCCGGCGTCGCTCTCGCCGATCTCGCCGCGTGGGGTCTGAACTCGACTGCTCCGCTTCTCATCAACGTGGCCCTCGTCTGGATGGTCCCCCATCAGCTCGGGTACTTCTACGCCGACGAACGCCTCCAGCCGCTGCGGTCTTGGACCTGGGTTGCCGTCGCGCTCATCGCGGTGGTGTCGCTGGTGATGGTGACCTCGCTGCCGTACTACTCCAGGGACCTCATCGACCCGCAGAAGAAGGTCCTGACCTTCCAGGCCTTCACGTTCCCGCTCGTGCTCCAGGCCATGTGGATCATCGCAGTGGCGATGCTCCTCCGCCCGGCGCTCGGCCGTGTGCTCAAGAAGAGTGCTCATGCCCGGAGCGGCGTGGCGCGCACCAACCGGTCCATCATGACCCTGTTCCTTTGGCACACCGCTGCGCTCCTCTTGGCCGTCGTTGCCCTGAGTGGCGTCTCCGGGATCCTCTCGCCCACCCCGACGGTGTCGTGGTGGGAAGCACGACCGCTGGTGGTGGTCGGATCCGGTCTGGTCTTTGCCGTCATCTTCGTCGCCACTTCCGCGCTCCAACGCGGCTGGGCTCGTCAACGGCTCGCCTGGCGGGAGCACGAACTGAGCCCACCCGAAGGCTGAGAGCCTCCCCGGAGCCGGGTCAGGTCACCGGTCCGAGCCACGGCGCGGTGGCCGTCAAGAGCTCCTCGGTCATCGAGACGACGTGCTCATAGGGCAGTGTCGCGGTCAGCTGATCGGTGAGCATCGCCTCGAGCACCGCGGTGCGGTCACCGCCGAGGGCGGCCTCGACGGTCGTCTCCTGTGACGCCACGACCCTTCGAAGGCATTCCCCCAGGAGTCCGCCGACTTCGACGCGGTCGCGAGCCGTGACGCCCGATGACGTGACCAGGCCCATGCATTCGACGACCGGTCCCTCCTCCAGGTTCAGCACCTGGCCGGAATTCGGCAGGTTCACGGGCAGGCACGTCTCGTGCCCGGTGATCACGGCGTCGAGCAGCGGCGCCACCAGCTCACCCGAAGGCCACGGCGGCACTTCGTTCGCCGCCAACAATGCGGCGAGCTCGGCGTGGTCCTCCTCCTTGTCCGCTCGATGCCCCTCGATGCCGTAGTGGTGGACGCTCCAGTCGGCACCGAAGCGGCTCGTTTCGGTGACGAACCACGGGAAGAACTCGGCCACGTGGGTGTCGGAAGACCCCGGCAGGACGCCGAAGCGGCGGAAGAGCTCGAGCTTCAGCCGATTGTTGGCCAGCACGTCGGCCTTGGTCCACTTCTCACCGCTCGAGACCTTGTGCCAGTGGCTGCTCGGAGGCGGCGCCATCCAGATCGGGTCGTTCGCGAGGGTCTCCGGATCATCGAGGACGGCGCGCAAGAGGCCGAATCCGTCCGAACCCCCGATACGGAGGTCGGTCACGAGCGGCAGGTGGTTGACGCCTCCCACCACCGGATCGACCTCGTGCATCCCCACGTCGAAGAGCAGGCTCAGCCACCAGGTCAGTCCGACCAGCTCGTTGCACAGCCCAACCGTCCGCACCGAGGTCGTCCGGGTGATCGCCCGGCACAACGCGGTCAGCGGGTTGCTCACGTTGAGCAGCAGTGCCTCGGGGCAGCGCCGCTCGACGGCCCGCGCGATCCCCACCATCACCGGGACAGTGCGCAGGGCCCGAGCGATTCCACCCGGGCCCACGCTGTCGCCCACCGGCTGGCGCACCCCGTAGCGAGCCGGGATCTCCACGTCGTGGACCATCGCGTCGAAGCCGCCGACCGACAGCCCGGTGACGACGAATTGGGCGCCGTCGAGCGCGGCATCGAGGTCCGTGGTCGCGGTCGCCCGCAACCCGATCCCACGACATGCGGCGATGTGGTCGGCCAGGCCGGACACCTGAGGGAGCGTCCCGGGCGCTGTATCCATCAACACCACGTCGCTCTCCGAGAGCGACGTGGTGTTGGCGAAGTCCACGAGGAGCCGGGGCGTCCAGTGGGCGCTCCCACCTCCGATGATGGCGATCCGTGGCATCCTCGACCCCCTTCCGGTCGCTGCGATGCTACGCGGTCGGCACTGCGTGGAGAGGCTCGGCCGACCGCCCGTTTCTGACACACTGAGCGAATGACGGGCGGGCCAACGTCGTACCCGTGGCAGGCCTGGCGCTGGGACGAGACCCTCTTCGAGGGTGCCGCGGTGTACTACCGCCGGGGCCGGAAACCGTATGCCGCGAGCCTGGCTCCAGCACTGGCCGAGCACCTCGAGCTCGACGGCCACGGGCGACTGCTCGACGTCGGTTGCGGGCCCGGGAACGTCGCCCTTCTGATGGCACACCTTCTTGACAGCGTCGTGGGCCTGGACGCCGATGCCGCGATGGTGGCCGAGGCTGAACGGGCGGCGGCCGAAGAAGGGATCGCCAACGCCAACTGGGTGCAGATGCGAGCTGAAGAGCTCCCCGGATCTCTGGGGACGTTCCGCATCGTCACCTTCGGCCAGTCCTTCCACTGGATGGATCGCCCGAGGGTGGCCGACGCCGTGCGGGACATGCTCGAGCCGGGTGGTGCGGTGGTCCAGGTCGATCTCTGGCATGGGAGCCCACCGCGCCGGGAATCACCCGGCGGGCCATATCCGGCCGTACCCGAGGCCGCGGTGGACGAGCTCCGCCGCCGCTGGTTGGGCCCGGACCGACGGGCAGGACAGGGCTTCAGGAACACCTCACCGGACGGAGAAGACCAGGTATTCCAGCATGCGGGCTTCGCGCCGGAGCAGATCGTCGTCGTCCCCGACGGGCGGGTGCTCGAGCGTTCCCTCGATGACGTTGTGGCCTGGGTCCTGTCGACGTCGTCGACCGCCCCCCACCTCTTCGGTGACCGGCTCGGGGAATTCGTCGGGGACCTCCGCGCCCTCCTCCTCGATGCGTCGCCCACCGGTCGGTTCAGCGTCGCCCTGTCGGACAATCGACTGCGAATCAGGCGGCCACGGTGAGCGCTGATCGATCGCCGACCCCGTGCGACGACGGCACCGTCGTCGGGTAGGACGCTCGTCGTGACACGACCGAGACGCTGCCTGGCGCTGGCCTGGGTGGTGGTGTGCGGCATCGCGCCCGTCGCCGCCGGACTGCCGTCGGCCGGTATCCCGACCGTCGCCGGTGCCACCACTCCTCCGGGCGTTGCCACCACGACGATGACCTTCGTCGACAGCTCGCGGTCCACCCCGTCGTGGGCCGGCTCGCCGGAAAAGCCGTCCCGCACTCTCGTCACCACGATCTGGTACCCGGAGGCAGGCGCCGGCCCGGGTTCCAGGCCGGGTGGGCCGTACCCGCTGATCGTCTTCGCGCACGGCCTGGGGGGCTCCCCCGAGGGCTACCGGCCACTGCTGACCGCCTGGGCGGCCGCCGGCTACGTCGTGGCCGCCCCCCTCTTCCCCCTCTCGAGCAGCCAGACACCCGGTGGCCCCGATGGCGGGGACATCGGGAATCAGCCTGGAGACATGAGCTTCGTCATCGACCGGATACTCCACGCCTCAGCCGCGGGCGACGGACCGCTGTCGGGCCTCGTCGATCCCGACGAGATCGGGGCCGCCGGCCACTCCAACGGTGCCATCACGACATTGGGCGTGGTGGCCGACAGCTGCTGCCGCGACCCCAGGGTCAAAGCGGCGGTCGTCATGGCAGGCGCGACCGAGGGCTTGGGTCGTGGCCACTACGAACTGGCCGATGCGCCACCGCTCCTCGTCGTCTCCGATCGTCACGACGGGCTGGTGCCCTACAGCGACGCCGTCTCGGTCTTCGATCAGGCCCGCGGACCGAAGGCCCTGCTCACGCTCTCTTGGGACAGCTCCTCCGACAGCTCGGGGTCGATCGCCCACATGGCAGCCTCCGGAGTGGTCGGACCGACGTCGGTCCAGGTGAAGGCGTCGACGACCGCCTTCTTCGACGCCTTCCTCAAGCACCGGCATGGGGCACTCGAGGCGGTCAGCGCCGACGGCCGTTCCGCACTCTCGGTGGTGCACACCGCCTGGACACCGGGTTCTCGGGCGACGCTGCCCCTGCCGAGGCAGGCGACCGCTCATCTGCACGCCACCGTCACGCCCGAGACGGGGCTCCTCGACGGCCAGGCCGTGACCGTGCGCTGGAGCGGGTACACGCCGGGCAAGGTCGTCAACATCCTCGAGTGTTCCCATGTCGACATCGCGTCGGCGAGCTCGGCCGGCTGCAGCTTCGACCACGCCGCCATCCTGCACCCCGACCCGACCGGATCGGGTTCGGCCATCATTCGCGTCGGGACCGGAGCAATCGGCGACGGCACCTGTGATGCGACGCATCCCTGCGACGTCATCGTGAACAATGCCAGTTCGACGGATCCCGCTGAGACCAAGGAGGTCCCCATCCGCTTTGCCTCCTGACCTCGGCGGACCACGGAACAGGTGGGCCCCTGACAGAATCCTCACATTCCCGAGAAAGGATCGTTGGGTGCGTCGACTCCTCCTCGTAGCGCCCCTCCTCGTCCTTGGCCTCGCTCTGAGCGCCTGCATCCCGACCGAACCCGGCTACAAGCCTCTGCTGGGCGGGATCGTGAACAAGGGCAGCGAGACCTACTTCCATCTTGGCGAGCCCTACCCCGTCATCGACCTCTCCCAGGTGGCCGCCAGCTCACCGGGACTGGCGGGAACGGTGGTCGACGTGTCGTGGTCACAGCTCGAGCCCAGTCCGGGCACGTTCGACTTCTCGACCCTCGACGCCGACCTGGCTGCGGTGTCCGCGTACAACGCCGTCCATCCTGGGGCGACGCTCGGGGTCAAGCTGCGCGTGTGGGCCGCCAACGACGCGCCGCAGTGGGCCAAGTCCATGGACGGCAGCCCGATCACGATCAGTGCGAACGGGCAGGTCGAGACCGTCGGCCAGTGGTGGAAGCCCGACTACCGGGCGGCCTGGGCCGGCCTGCAGGCCGCGCTGGCCCTGCGCTACGACAACAACCAGCTCGTCAACGAGGTCGTCGTCGCATCGTGCGCCGCGTTGACCGACGAGCCGATGGTCTTCAGCCCCACCACGGCGTCGACCATGCTCGCAGACGGGTGGAGCGCCACGGCGGAGCAGGCCTGTCTCGACGGCGCCCTGGCCGACTACTCCCCTTGGCACCACACGGCGATCTACTACCCGTTCAATCCGTTCCACACCATTTCGGCGACGGGGCAGGTGGGAACGGACAACGGCGTGACCGCCGAGATCATGCAGCGCTGCGCCGACTCCCTCGCTTCGGGCGGACCCTGGTGCATCCTGGGGAACAACGACCTCGGGCCCACCGGGAACCCGCCCTTCGTCTACAGCGAGATCGCCAGCCTCTACGCGTCGAACCCGAGCGGAACCGCCGTGGCCTTCCAGATGAACGCACCGGCCACGGTCGGGACGTCGGCGTGCCAGGCCGTGGTGGCGGCGGTGAACGAGCACGCCACATCGATCGAGTTCTGGCCACCAACCGGAAAGCTGCCGGGTTTCAGCGCCGAGAGCCCTGCCACACTGCAGTCGTGGGGCCAGGACCTCGCGCTCGGGCGGGCCCCCGCCTGCACGTAGCATCCTCTCCGCTCCCGGCAAGGGTCAGAAGCGAGTCTCGGCTGCCGGCGGGTCTTTGCGGCCACCAGCCGTCAAGATCCGTCCCGATCCACAAGGGTGAATGCGGCCATGGGCAGCTCGGCCATCATGGCGATCCGGCCGGCCTCTGTCCCGTCGTAGGTCACGTGCATGGCTTTGTAGAGGTGGGCCGCGGTCTTGGGATGTCTCTCCTCGTAGTCGCGCATGACGGTGGCGGATTCCTCGGGCTCGAGGAATCCGACCGAAGCGTCGTGCCGTTTCGCTCCTAGCCAGACCGCTTCGACACCGTTGGTTCGTAGATTGCGGGAGACCGCTCGGTTTGTGCGACAAATCCACGAACCACCCCGCCGTCAGGGCACACCGGCCTTCATCTCGTCGAAGATGCTCAGCAGTCGACACTAGCGTCGTACATTTCTGCATCTGAGGCCCGCCGCCGACATCGAGTGGGACACCGACGGAAGCGAGAACCGCGATCGCCAGCAGCGTCAGTGGTATGACGGTCCGGTGCATGGAGCCCGCTTCGGCCCCGACTGAGCGACGGCGTTGAGCGTGAGCACCAACAGCATCTTCATCAGCTTCGGTGTCACGGTGTTGCTCGCAGTCGGTTGCCAGATCGTGGCGTCGAAGTGGCGCATCCCGGCCATCGTCCTGCTGCTCCCGGTCGGGTTCTTCGCGGCGCGCCTGATCGGCTCCCTCGACCCGGAGAAGACACTCGGCGCAGCCTTTTCACCACTCGTCAGCCTCGCTGTCGCACTGATCCTCTTCGACGGTGGCCTCGAGCTCGACCTTCGCGAGCTGGAGGGACACAGCCAGCGGGTGGTTCGACGACTCCTCGGGTACGGCAGCCTGATCACCTGGGCCGGAGCTGGGTTGCTGGGCTGGCTCGTCCTGGGTCTGTCGGGATGGGCCGCCGTGATGTTGGGTGCGATCCTCATCGTCTCGGGTCCGACGGTCGTGACGCCGATCCTTCAAGCCGCCCGTCCGGGCAGAAGGGTCTCTCTCATCCTCGAGTGGGAGGGGGTGACGATCGACCCGATCGGAGCCATCATCGGCGCGCTGGTCTTCCAGGGGCTCGTCAACCACGTCCAGCTCGGCCGAGGTGAGGAGCTGCTGGCCTTCTTGCGAAGCCTCGGTGTCGGTGCCCTCGGCGGCATGTGCGGCACGATCGTCCTTTGGTTTCTGTTGACGAAGGTTCACCTCCGTGGCGTCCTGGCCACGCAGTCCATCGTGGCCACAGTGGTCGGCGTCGCGGCGCTGTGCGATGCGTGGCGCGATGACACCGGACTCATCGCCGCCATCGTGATGGGTGTCGCAGTGGCGAATCTGCCCCAATTCGAAGTGCCCGAGGACCGCCAATTCTTCAAGACCGTGGTCCAGCTCGTCGTCGGCCTCTTGTTCATCTCCATCTCCGCCACGGTTGCCAGCAGCAAGTTGGACCCGGTGCTCGGGGCAACCGCTGTGCTCGTGGCCGGCCTGGTGCTCGTCGTCCGGCCCCTGGTGGCCTTCTGTTCCACCGCACGGACGACGCTCTCGACGCGTGAGCGGGCGTTCGTCGGATGGATGGATCCGCGCGGCATCGTTGCAGCCTCGACGGCGGCGACGTTCGGACCGCCCCTGGCATCGGCCGGGATCCGTGGGGCGGACAAGATCCTGCCCGTCACGTTCCTGGTGATCGTCGGAACGGTCGCCCTCTACGGCCTGACGGCCGTACCCGTGGCCCGCATGCTCGGCCTCGAGCAGACCGTCGAAGAGCAACAGACCGAGCGCGAGCTCCCCGACGAGCCCGAAGAGGCCCCGCCGCGCGGGGACCTCTGAGCGTCGACCTGGGAGGTACGTGTGTGATGCTCCGGCGCCCCCTTTCGCCCGCGGCACGCGGGGCGCTCGGAACGCAACGAAGTCCCAACTCTCGGCACGCACGCTGGGTGCAGGCTCAAGGCCAACCGGGACGCGGACGACCTACGGTGCGTGCCCCACGCCGCCCCTCCCCGCGACTTTCGGCGCGCCTGCGCACGCCTCGCCCGGCTCGTGACGTCTGTCACCCTCGGCGCGCTCTTCTGCGGTGCGCTCGCCGCCGCCGTTGGGCGGATGCCGGCCGTCGGGGCGGCGGAGAGGGTCAGCGGATCCAGCATCGCCGCTGTGACCGGGATCCCCTCGGACAGTTACTGGCTGGCTGATGCGCAAGGCGCCGTGTGGGACTTCGGGAACGCCGCCGCCCTCGGCTCTGCCGCGAACCTGCCGCTCAACCACCCCATCGTGGCCATCCGGTCCACGAACGACGACCAGGGCTACTGGCTCGTCGCCTCCGACGGGGGCCTCTTCAGCTACGGCGACGCGCAGTTCTACGGATCGACCGGATCGATTGCGCTGAACAAGCCGATCGTCGGCATGGCCCCGACCCCCGACGGCAAGGGCTACTGGCTCGTCGCCTCCGACGGGGGCATCTTCAGCTACGGCGACGCGCAGTTCTACGGATCGACCGGATCGATCCATCTCGCGCAGCCCATCGTCGGCATGGCCCCAACGCCCGACGGCGAGGGCTACTGGATGGTGGCCTCCGACGGGGGCATCTTCAGCTACGGCGATGCCGGGTTCTACGGCTCCGCCGCCGGTGTGCCGAGCCTCGATCCCGCCGAGAAGGTGGTCCCGACCCCGTCGGGTCAGGGCTACTGGATCGAGGAGCAGAACGGGACGGCGTACGGCTTCGGGGATGCCGCCGGAGTCGTGCCGCCGACCGAGAGCCTGCTGCTCCAGCCCGTCACACCCGGCGACAGGGCCGTGCTGTTCGCCTTCGCACAGCTCGGCAAGCCCTACATCTGGGGCGGCAACGGTCCCGCGGGGTACGACTGCTCCGGTTTGGCTCTGGCCTCGTGGCAGCACGGCGACGGCATCGGGTTCGCCCGCGTCGCCGACGACCAGTACCTCACCGCGGGAGGCCCCGTCGCCCTGACCGCGCTGTCCGCCGGTGATCTCGTCTTCTGGGGCAGTTCCCAGACCGACTGGACCAGCGTGTACCACACCGCGATCTATGTGGGCGGCAACAGGATCGTCGAGGCGACCGGGAACGAGGTCCAGCTGAACTCACTCGACCAATGGGGACTGGCTGACCTCATGCCCAACGGCCGTCGGCCCTGAGCCCGCCACCCGACGGCGGTGCCGGACGGGACGGACGACACGGACGGGACGGATGAGGACGGGGCGGGGCGGACAGGAGCGTCAGCCGGGCCCGCCGAGCTGGTTCGATGCGGCGACCAGCGGCCGGCACGGTTCGCCGCGCAACGACCCGCACGCGGGCAACGCCGTTGTGGCACGAACGCCGGGCACCACGTCGACCACCAGGGCCGACGCCGCCGTCCCGCCCAGCCCGACCGTGGCCTGCTGACCGCGGTCGAGCGTGGCGAACGTCCACACCGGCCGGTCACCGCCCGGTGCCGAGACGACCACCCGGAGCGCGGTACCGGGCCGGAACGTATGGGCGATCGGGTCGATGGGTATGCGCACGAGCTCGTACCGGCTCGACGACAGGGAACGCGCCTGCGACGCCAGGTACGTCGGCGCCGTGAAGAGGCTCGTGGAGGCCTTCGTCTCGGCCTGGTTCGAGCTGCGCAGGAAGCCCGACGTCACGTATTCCTCCTGCCCCTGCCGAGGGCGGGCCTCGGTGATCGTGGCCTGGAGGTCCACCACGGGCGCCTTCGCCTTGACCCACAGGTCCAGCGTCGCCGGCCCGACGATCGTCGTCGCCGAGCTGAACGGCGCGGTCTCGAAGGCGAGCCCGTCGGCGGCCGGCACCGGGGTCCAGTCCCAGGCCGGCTGGGCGGCCCAGGGATTCCCGCTGCTGGGGAGGCTCGTCGCCGGGCGCGCCCCGGGATCGAGGGTCAGGGTCGCGCTGCCCTGGGCGCTGACGCGTTTTTCCCCGAGCGACCCCTTCGGCCCGAGGTAGAGCGTCCTCACCTGTCCCCTCGGCGGCCAGCTCGCGAAATTGGCGCTGTAGGTGGCGTCCATCGTGCCGGGACCGGCCGGTCCGGCACCGCTGTCGAAGAGCACGCGCACCCGGGGTGTCTCCCTGGCGAACTCCGCCCGGGCCTGGGCGAGATCGCCGGCGTTGGTGAACCGCATGGCGGGAAGAGGTGCCTCGGCCGAGACGGACGCTGCGGTGGCGGCGAACTTGTCGAGTACGAGCGCCGCCAGGGCGTTGGGCTGCGTGGGCACCTTGTCGGCGACGTAGAGGTCCAGGAATTCCAGCCACCGGGTGATGGTCTGCGGGTCGAGTGAGTCGATGTGGCCCCCGTTGACCATGTTGGCGAAGACCGGGGTCGTCTTGGGGAGCGCATCGAGCAGTGCGGCGGACTGGGGGCCCGTCTGTTCGTCCTGCAGCGCCAGGGACAAGAAGACCGGAACCCGTACGTGGGTGGCCCAGACCGCCATGGAGCGGCGGTCGAACAGCGCTGGAGATCGACCGGGTCCCGTCTGCGGGGCGACCATCTTGGCGCCGACCAGACTCGCCAGCTGCTCGGATTCCCCGTGGAGCGCCTGGTTCTCGAGACACGTGGACACGCCGTTGCCGGTCGAGAGCTCGGCATCGATCTCGGCGTACGTCCAGGCCTGCCCCACATGGGGAACCGGTGACGTCGCGAGCGGTGCGATCGCCCCGCCTGCGTACGTGGCTGCCGGCTTGGCGTCGTCGATGCGGGAGCTGAGCCACTCCGCCGCGAACCCGTTGTTGTAGATGCCTCCGGGGTACCCCGTCGAGAAGAGGTCGTCGGTGGGGCTCATGGGGGTGATGGCGGCCAGCCCCGGCGGATCCGTGCCGGCGGCGGGGAATTGGGACAGCCCCGAGAAGCTGATGCCGACGAGCCCTACCTTGTGCCGTGCCACCCAGGACTGGTGCGCCACGATTTCGATGGCGTCGTAGGCGTCGTAGTCGGACGGATATCCGAAGAGGTCGAAAGCCCCGCCGGAGCAGCCGGTGCCTCGCATCTGGAGGCTGACGGTCGCGAACCCGGAGACCCGCGCCAGCACCGCGCCGACGTCCGTTGCGCTGTCCGGGAGCAGGAGCGGGTTGCCACAGCTCGAACACGGAGCGCCCAGCGCGCTGGCGATGAGAGGAGGGATGGGATCGGTCGGACCGGCCACGTCGTACCCCGAGTACTCGATCACGGTGGGGCACGGACTGGCGGCGGAGCAGACCCGGCCGTAGGGCTCGCGAACGGTGGCTGCCAGCTCGATGCCGTCGCGCATCCGGATGTAGTTGAGTCCGGGGTGGAGCGGTTGGTCGGTGTAGAGGGCGGAGTCCACCGCCGGGTTGGCGCCGGGCGCCAGGACCGCGAAGGTGCGGGTGCGCTGTCCGGTCGTGCCGTCCCGCCAGGCGTAGCCCGGTCCCGGAGCCAGGTCGCGGACGATCAGCGACCCGAGAGCGTCAGCCCGCCCCGGGTTGGCCGTGCTGGTGACTGCCGCACCGTTGCGGAGGAGGATGATCCGGTCCCCGGGATGGGCCCCGGTGAGCCAGGCCTCGTCGACCGAGCCCCCGCCCTGCAACGACAGAGCTCGCAGCGATCGCGCCTGCAGTGACCGGGCCGGCGCCGCGGCGGCCACGGCGGCCGGGACGGCGCAGCCCGCGCACAAGGAGATGCACGCCGCCGCCACGATGAGTCCCGCACATGATCGAACGGTGTTGCCGCCCACCACACCTCCATGCCCTCCGGTCGGGTCCGCCAGGTCTAGCAGCCTTTGCCATGTCGACGAGGTCGGCCACGGCGTTCCTCCCCGCCGTGGGCACGGAGAGCGGGTGCCTGGGATTGAACACACGGTTCCTGCTGTGTATACGTGGCGGCGTGTTCATGATGCGATTCGCCATGCGCGCCGCCAGCCCCGACGCGAACGAGCGGGCGTCGCTGTACCGAGCGGCCCTCGACATGTGCGCCTGGGCCGAACGGCGCAACTGTGTGGGGGCTGTGCTCAGCCAGCACCATGCGGTCGATGACGGCTACCTCCCGTCCCCGGTGCCGATGGCGGCGGCCCTCGCGGCACGGACGGCCACGTTGCCCATCACCGTCGGTGCCCTCCTCCTCGCCCTCTACGAGCCGGTCAAGCTGGCCGAGGACATGGCGGTGGTCGACCTGGTCAGCCACGGCCGCGTGTCCTACGTGATCGGCATCGGCTACCGCACCGAGGAGTTCGAGATGTTCGGTGTCGAATCGAAGAGACGGGCGTCGCTCGTCGAGGAACGGATCGCCTTGCTCAAGCGTCTGTGGTCCGGTGAGACGGTACCCGTCGAGGGGCGGACGGTGCGGGTGACACCGCTACCCTTCACGCCGGGCGGCCCCTTCGTGGCCTATGGGGGCGGAAGCGAGGCGGCGGCGAGGCGGGCGGGCCGGCTGGGTCTCTTCTTCATGGCCGAGACCCACGACGCGTCGCTCGAGACGGCCTATCGCGACGAAGGGGGCGACGCGGCCCCCGGCTGCATGTTCCCGCCGCCCGGGGTACCACTGACGGTGTTCGTCGCCGAGGACCCCGAACGGGCCTGGGCGGAGATCGGCTCGTACCTCCTGGCCGACGCCACCAGCTACGCGTCGTGGAACGTCGGGCGCACGGGCACCGCGTCCATTTCGTCGGCCCCGACCGTGGAGGACCTCGCGGCCGAGCGGGGCGCCTACCAGATCCTCACGCCCGACGACGCCCGCGCGCTGCTCGCCACGGGCTTCCCCCTGAATCTCCAACCCCTGGTCGGTGGTCTCCCACCCGACCTGGCCTGGCCGTATCTCGAGGCGGCCGCTGCCGCTGCCGCCACCGTCACCGCCACCGTCACCGCCACCGACGGCAGCGCCCGAACGGCGCCGTGACCATGAACGGGGCGCTACAGAGCGTGGTGCGCGGCGCTGTGGACGAGGTCACGGGCGCCGACGAGCGGCTCCAGGTCACCCACACGGTCGCCACCCGTGGCTGGGGGGACGTGCTCTACGTCGACGTCTACGCCCGTTCCCCCTACGAGATGATCGACGAGGAGTTCGACCGCGATCTGCGCGCACTGGTCTCGGAGCTGACCGAGACCCCCTTCACGCGCGTCACCGTCAGGTGGCGCATCAGTAGCTGACGGCCCCTGTCCATTCCGTTCCACCGGTTCACTCGGACGCGATCGCGGCCAGCACGTCGAGGCGTGCCGCCCGGCGCGCCGGCCAGCTGGCGGCGATCAGACCCAGGACTGCCGCCAGGACCAGGAAGACCACGAGGCTCGAGACGGGCACCACGATGTCGGTGATGCCTTGCGACCGCAGCGACGAGGACAGGGCGATGCCCAGGCCGGTCCCGACGACGATGCCGATGACGGCACCGAAGACGGCGAGGATCACCGACTCGGAGCGGATCATCGCTCTGACCTGACGCCGTCTCATCCCGACGGCGCGCAACAGCCCGATCTCGTGGGTCCGTTCGAAGACGGAGAGCATCAGCGTGTTCACGATGCCGATCAGAGCGATGATCACGGCCAGCGCCAACAACGCGTAGACGAGCCCGAGGAGCTGGTTCACCTGGGCCCGCTGGGACTGCTCGAACTGCGCCTTGGTCTGCACCTTGAGGTTGGGGTACCCGGACAGGGCGTGCGTGACGGCAGCCTCTGCCGTCGGGCTGCCGTCGGTCCGTAACAGCACGGCGACCGGCAGCTCGGTGCTCGCGTAATGCGCGCGGTAGAAGCCGTCGCTGACGAGATAGCGGCCGATCAATGCATTCGCCTTGAAGACCCCGCCGATGCGCATCGTCGAGCGCCCGGTCTCGGCGAAGGTCACCGGCACGACATTGCCGACGTGCAGGTTCTTGGCGCTCGCCGTGGTCGTGTCGATGAGGAGCTGGCCGGCCGCCAGGGAACCCGACGTCCCTTCGGCCATGGCGAGGTTCACCGTCTTGGACAGGTCCTTGGTGGAGGTGGCGGTGAGGGTGTTCAACTCGCCCTTCAGCTCGAACTTCCCCGTGTAGATGCTCGACGACGCCGTCACGCCCGGCGCCGCTGCCGCCACGGGCACCACCGCGTTGGGGACGGCACCCGACACGTTGCTGACGGGCGTCACGATCAGGTCGGCGTTGAGGGCGTCGTTGATGCTGCTGACCGCCGAGCCCGACAGGGAGGCACCGAACACCGCGATGGCCGAGACGAGGGCCAGCCCCACCATCAGAGCGGAGGCCGTCTGGGCGGTCCGGCGCGGGCTGCGCATGGAGTTCTCGCGCCCGAGACGGCCCGACATGCCCAGCATCCCGGCCATCGGCCGACCGATCACGCTCGACATCGGGCGTGCGACCGCGGGGGCAAGGCGGGCCACGCCGATGAAGATCAGCACGGCACCGAGTCCCACCAGCTCGATCAGCGGCTTGGTCAGGCCGTAGGCCAGCGCCACGATGCCCACCAGGGTGATGCCGGCCCCCCAGGTGAAGCGGCGGCGCAGCGGGATGTCCGCCTCCGTCTGCTGCTCGGCGATGGCGGCGACGGGCGCGATACGCACGGCGCGCCGGGCCGGGCTGATGGCCGAGACCACGGTCACGCCGACCCCCACGATCAGGCACACGACGACGGTGCGCCCCTCGAAGACGAGGGGCCCGGAGGGGAGCGTCACGCCGAAGGCGCCCAGAAGCGCCTCGAGCCCCATGGCCGCCAGCACGCCCAGGCCGAGCCCGATCAGCGAGGACAGCAGCCCCACGACCGCCGCCTCGCCGAGCACGGAGCGGAAGACCTGGCGGCGGCTGGCGCCCACGATGCGCAGCAGGGCCAGCTCGCGTGTCCGCTGCCCCACGATGATGGAGAACGTGTTGAGGATGGTGAAGCCGCCGACGAAGAGAGCGATGAAGGCGAACACGAGAAGAGCCGTGTTGAAGAACGCGAGTGCGCTGTTGATGGCGCTGGTCTGCTCGTTCGCCACCGTCTGACCGGTCACGACCTCGACCCCGGGCGGCAGGATGCGGGCGATGGCGCGCTGGACCCGGGCCTTGTCGGCGCCCGGCGACGTGACCACGTCGATGGAGTCGACTGTTCCGACCCTGTTCAAGATGGCCTGGGCGGTCGGCAGGTCGAAGGCGGCCAGCGTGGCGCCGGCCAGGTTGTTGGCCGTGCCGAACCGGGCCAGGCCCGTGATGGTGAAGTCCGCCGGCGGCGCGAACGGCAAGAGGATCCGGACGGTCTGGCCCACCTTGAAGCCGTACTTCTGGGCCGTGCCCAGGTCCATGACGACGTCGTGGGGGGTCGTGGGAGGTCCCCCCTGGGCCAGCCGAAGGGCCGACACCCGCTGGTCGGGGTCGAAGGAGACGCCGATATTGGGCGCGCCGCCGGTGGAGATGGCCTTGCCCTGGGGCGAGACGTACTGCACGTTCAGCCCTTGCACCGAGCCCTCCGCCGCCGCCACGCCCGGGACGGCGCGCACGGAGGCCACCAGGGACTGCGGGAGCGCGTTGCGCGTCGCGCTGCCGCCGCTGCTCCCCAGCTGCGCCACCCCGCGCACCTGGAGGTCGACGTTCTGGTAGACGTTGCCGAACAAGCTGGTGAAGGTGTTGTGCAGGGTGTCGGTCAGGACGAAGGTGCCGGCGATGAACGTGATACCCAGCACGATGGCCAGCGCGGTGAGCGCGAGCCGGAGCTTGTGGGCCAGCAGACCCTTCAGGGTCACCCGCCACATGTCAGCCGAGCGTCCGCATGTGCTCGAGGATGGAGTCCGCCGTCGGGGCGGCGAGCTCGTCGACGATGTCGCCGTCAGCGAGGAACACGACCCGGTCGGCGAAGGCGGCGCCGCGGGGATCGTGGGTCACCATCACGATGGACTGGCCGAACTCGGTCACGGACCGCCGCATGAACTCGAGCACCTCCGAGCTGGAATTCGAGTCCAGGTTCCCTGTCGGCTCGTCGGCGAAGACGAGGTCGGGCCGGTTGATCAGCGCCCGCGCGCAGGCACAGCGCTGCTGCTGACCGCCCGAGAGCTCGGTCGGCCGGTGCGACAGGCGGTCACCGATACGCAGCTGCGTCACCAGGTAGTCGAACCAGTCCCGGTCGACCTTGCGCCCGGCCAGGTCGGCCGGCAGCGTGATGTTCTCGCCCGCGCTGAGCGTCGGGACCAGGTTGAACGACTGGAAGACGAAGCCGATGCGGTCGCGGCGGAGCTGCGTGAGGTCGGAGTCGTCGAGGCCCGCGATGTCCAGGCTCCCCACGTAGGCCTGGCCCGAGGTCGGCCGGTCCAGTCCCGCCATGCAGTGCATCAACGTGGACTTGCCCGATCCCGACGGCCCCATGACCGCCGTGAACCTGGCGCGGTCGAACGTCACCGTGATGCCGGCGAGGGCATGCACGGTGGCCGCTCCGCTTCCGTAGGTCTTGCGGAGCTCGACCGCACGCGCGGCGGGGGCGTCAGAGCGTTGTCCGGCCGGTGCCGGTTCGGCAAGCGTCACGGTGCCTCGATTTCGTGGGGGGTCGGTGCCTCGGTTCGCCGGGGAACAGGGGGACGGGCAGAGCCGAGGACCCGCTCCCACTCTGGCCCGCGGCCCGGCGCGACACAAGCAACCCCGCCGCCCGGTCGGTCCTCGCCGACGGCATGCCCTTGGCGGCCCGGAGATGGACCACTACCCTGTGGCCCCGCACGGCGGGGGCCGCGCACGGGCAGGAGAGAGTTGAGCCACCCGGGGGGGTGTACGCGATGGGGACGACGCCGTGAGAAGGGCCTGAGTCGCTGAGGACCGCGCTGCACCTGCCCGAGCGTGCCCACACGGTGGTCGCGGCCGCCATCTCCGTCGCCGCCGTGTTGCTGGTCCAGCTGATCCTGTTCCCCGTGCCCTTCGGCGTGTGGCTCCAGGGTGTGGTGCTCGGGCTGCTGGGCTCCCTCATGGCCGTGGGTCTCGGCCTGACCTACCGACTCAACAAGGTGATCAACTTCGCGCAGGGGGACCTCGGCACGGCGCCGGCCGTGCTGGCGGTCGCACTCGTGGCCTTCTCCGGTGTCAACTATTTCCTCGGGCTCGCCACCGGTCTGGTGGCGTCCGTCCTCCTCACCGCTGCCGTCGAGATCGTCGTGGTGCGGCGCTTCCGCCGCTCGCCGCGCCTCATCCTCACCGTCGCCACCATCGGGCTCTCGCAGCTGCTCGTGGTCGTGAGCCTGCTGCTCCCGAGCATCTGGGGTCAGACGCCCATCGCCAGCGCCGTGGTGTCCTTCCCCTGGCACGTGGCCTGGCACGTCGGGCCCGTGGTCTTCAACGCCAACCACCTGGTGGCGGTGATCGTGTCGATCGCCTGCCTCGCCGGTGTGTCGCTCTGGTTCACGCGCACCGACATCGGCATCGCCGTGCAGGCGACGGGCGACCGGCGCGACCGCGCGTCGATGCTGGGGATCCCGGTCGGGCGCCTCCAGTCGGTCACCTGGGTCGTGGCGGGCGTGCTCTCGTTCGTGAGCATCTTCTTCCAGGCGGCCATCTTCGGCCTGCCCCTCGACCCCACCTACGGCCTGACCGCGCTGGTCACCGCGCTGGCCGCGGTGGCGCTCGGCAACTTCGTCGAGCTCCCGGTCATCGCGGCCTCCGCCGCGGCGCTCGGCGTCCTGCAGCAGGGCGTGGCCTGGGACGATCCGACGAACCCCGCCTTGGGCCTGGCCGTGCTGGCCGGGGTGGTCTTCGCGGCCATCGTGGTGCGCCAGCTCGTCGCCCGCCGCGGCGACCGGGAGGCCGAGCCGACCCTGTCGCTGGCGGGCAGCGTGCGCGACCTCGCGCCGTCGGCGCGGGCGCTCCCCGAGGTGCGCTTCGGCACGCCCGCGGGAGCGTTGCTCGTCTTCGGAGCGGTGTGCACGCTGCCGCTGTGGATGGGCGCCGGGGAGTTGATCCGGGCCTCCGCCCTGGTCGTGCTGGCCATCGTCGGCTGCTCCGTCGTCGTGCTCACCGGCTGGTCCGGCCAAGTGAGCCTGGGGCAGATGTCCTTCGCCGCCGTCGGTGCCGTGGTGGGTGCCGTCGCGCTCATCGACTGGCACTGGGACGTGAGCCTGGCCCTGCTGCTGGCCGGCGCCGCCGCCGCCGTGGCCGCCGTGGTGGTCGGCATCCCCACGCTGCGACTCGACGGCATGTTCGCCGCCGTGACCACTCTCGCCTTCGCCCTCGCCGCCTCGGGTTACTTCCTCGTCCCGGCCGAGTTCTCCTGGATCCCCCAGGGGCAGGTGGGTGTGCCGTATCTCTTCGGGATCTCGCTCACCACGCAGTCCTCCGTGTTCGAGGTCTGCCTGGGCGCCCTCGTCCTCATCCTGGTGGCGCTGTGGGGCCTCCGCCACAGCCGCACCGGGCGCGTCCTGCGCGCCCTGCCGGCCAACCCACGTGCCGCCTCCGGCTACGGCGTCAGCGTCGTGCGGGCCAAGCTCGGTGCCTTCGCCATTTCGGGCTTCATCGCCGGGGTGGGAGGCTGCCTCTTCGTGCTGGTCAACCAGCAGTACGCCGACACCGCCTTCCTGGCCTCCGCCAGCCTGGTCGTCTTCACCTCGACCGCGGTCGGCGGTCTCGGGTCGGCTCTCGGGGCAGTCCTCGGCGCGGCCATCGTCGAGGGCAGCGCCGTGTACCTCCCGCCGAGCTGGCAGCTCTTCCCGTCGGCCATCGGTGTCCTCGTGGTGCTGATCATGTTCCCGGGCGGCCTGGCCGGCCTCTGGTACGACCTGCGCGACTGGGGCGTCGCCCGCCTGGTGCAACGCCATGCCGACACGACGCCGCCGCACGCCGCTCCCCGGCCCCTCGACCCGGCCCTCGTCCCGTGAAACGCCTCGCCGCCCTTGGCGCAGGGGTCTCGCTGTTCCCCCTGGGGATCCTCTTCTCGATCGAGCTGCTGGACCAGGCCACGCAGAGCGCGTTCAACGTCTTGACGCCCAACGTGCGCGACGCCTTCCACCTCACCAACGCAGGGATCCTCCTGATCGTGGCCATCGCCGGCGCCGCCGCGCTGGGCTTCACGCTGCCGATCTCGGTGCTGGCCGACCGCATGAACCGCGTGCGCATCGCGCTGATCGGAGCCCTCGTCGGTGCCGCCTTCTCCATCGGGCTCGGCGCCGCCCCCACGGTCGTGGTCGCCGGCATCATGCTCGCCGGTGTCTCCATGGGGCAGGCCGTCATCTTCCCCACGCACAATTCCCTGCTGGCGGACTACTACCCGGTCCCGGCCCGGCCGCGCATCTATTCCGCCCACCGCTCGGGCATCAACCTCGGCGCCATCGTCGGCGTCCTCCTGGGCGCCGGCCTGGCTGCCATCGGGTCGTGGCGCACCCCCTTCTTCGTCTTCGCCGTGCCGATCGTGCTCGTGGTGCTCGTCGGCGTCCGCCTGCGCGAACCGGCGCGGGGCCGCCACGAGCAGCTCGAGCTGACCGAGCAGATGCTCGCTTCCGAGCTGGGGCAGCCGGCACCGCTGGCGGACACGGCGGTCCCGGCGGGCGGCGCCGGGGCGGCCGCGTCAACGGGGGCCGGGACGACCGCGTCAACGGGGGCCGGGGCGGCCGCGTCGGCAGGGGCCGGGGCAGCCGCGCCGATCGACGTACCGGCCGAGCCGCCACCGTCGCTCGGAGAGGCGTGGCGCACCGTCTGGAAGATCGGCGTCCTGCGGCGCATCTTCATCGCGCTGCCCTTCCTGGCCGCGTCCATCGCCGGGTTCACCTCCCTGGCCTCGCTGCAGTACCAGGAGACCTTCCACCTCGACGCCGTGCACCGCGCCTACCTCATCGCGCCGATCCAGGTCTTCGATCTGATCGGGCTGGCCGTAGGGGCCGTGATCGCCACGCGCCTCGCCGCCCGCGACATCGGGCTCGTCTTCCGCATGCTGGCAGTCGCCTCCGTGATCGCCGCCGGGTTTGCCGTGCTCTTCGCGTTGGCACCCTCGGTGCCCGTCGCCTTCGTCGGCAACGCCGGCATCGACGCGTCGCTCGCCATCGTCGGACCCGGCGTGCTGGCCTCCTTGTCCCTGGCCATTCCCGCCCGCGTCCGTGCCGTCGGGTTCTCCATCGGCGCGCTGTTCGTGCTGCCCGGCTTCCTGGTGCTGCCCATCGTCGGCGCCCTCGGCGATGCCGTCGGGTTCCGCTACGGATTGCTCATCTTGGTGCCGATCTTCGTGGTGGGCGGCCTCATCGTCGCCAGTGCGGGCCGCCTCATCGAGCACGACGTGCAGGACGTGTGGACGTCCATGCGGACGAGGGCCCAGATGCTGGTGGACCGCCACGCGGGCCGTCTGCCCTTGCTGGCCGTGCGCGCGCTCAACGTCGGCTACGACGGTGTCGAGGTCCTCGGCGACGTCTCGATCCAGGTCGGCGAGGGTGAGATCGTCGCCCTCGTCGGGACCAACGGTGCCGGCAAGTCGACTCTGCTGCGGGCCATCGGAGGCGTCGTCGAGGCCGATCACGGCGCCATCGTCTTCGACGGCCGGGACATCACCCACCTGCCGCCCGACGAGATCGCCCGTCTGGGCGTCGCCCAGGTGCCGGGCGGCGAAGGGATTTTCCCGAACCTCCGGGTCGAGGACAACCTCCGCGCCGCCGCCTGGCAGGGTCGCCGGCGCGGTGAGCGCGACGCCGACATGATCGACGAGGCGCTGGCCGCCTTCCCGGTCCTGGCGGCACGGCGGGGTGACCGTGCCGGCAACCTCTCGGGCGGCCAGCAGCAGATGCTCGCCCTGGCCATGGCCACCATCACCCGGCCCAAGCTGTTCCTCATCGACGAGCTCTCCCTGGGACTGTCGCCACTGGTGGTCGAGCAGCTGCTCGGAGCGATCGAGTCGATGCGCCAGGCCGGGACGGCGATCCTCCTCGTCGAGCAGTCGATGAACGTGGCGGTGGCGGTAGCGGACCGCGTCTACGTCATGGAGACGGGGGTGGTCCGCTTCTCAGGCTCCGCCGACGAGCTGGCGGCGCACCCCGAACTGCTGTGGTCCATCTATCTCGACAAGGCCTCGACCACGTTGAGCGCCGCCGGACACGGTGCCGGCGCGGCGGCAGCGGTGGGGCCGAACGGAGCGGTGGGGCCCAACGGAGAGGGGTACGCGCTGGAAGTGCACGGTGTCTCGGTGTCGTTCGGCGGGATCGCCGCCCTCGACAACGTCTCGCTGCACGCGGAGCACGGCGAGATCATGGGGATCATCGGCCCCAACGGGGCGGGCAAGACGACGCTGTTCGACGTCGTCTCGGGGTTCCTGCGGCCCGACGGCGGGTGGGTGCGGCTGGGCGGCCTCGACGTGACCGATCGCAGCGCATCGGCACGGGCCCGCCTCGGCCTCGGCCGTTCCTTCCAGGACTCGAGGCTCTTCTCCTCGCTCACGGTACGCGAGGCGCTGGCGGTCTCGCTGGAACGTTTCACCGACGTCAACGACCCGTTCAATGCCGTCCTCCGCCTGCCGGTGCAGGTTCGCACCGAGGCTGCCGTCACCCACCGCGTCGAGGAGCTGCTGGAGCTCTTCTCCCTGACACGCTTCGCCGACAACCTGGTGAGCGAGCTCTCCACCGGTTCGCGGCGGCTGGTGGACCTGGCGGCGGTGGTGGCGCACCAGCCCTCGGTCGTCCTGCTCGACGAGCCGTCCTCGGGAGTGGCCCAGCGCGAGGTGGAGGCGATGGTGGCGTTGCTGCGCAACCTGCGCGACCGCCTCGACGCCACCTTGCTGATCGTCGAGCACGACATCGCGTTCATCGCCGAGCTGGCCGATCGGCTGGTGGCCATGGACCGTGGCACGGTCCTCACCAGCGGACCGCCCCGCGACGTGCTGGCCTCGCCGGAGGTGGGTGAAGCGTTCCTCGGCTCCGACCCGCTGTCCCGGGCCCGCACCGGACCTGTCTCGGGCGCGGCGGCGGGCGCTGCCTCCGGCGTGGCGGCGGCGCGTACGACGACCACCACCGCGACTGCAACAGCTGGAACGACTGGACCGACCGGAACGACCACGGAGGCTGAACCCACATGAGCGACCCCGACCCGCGACGGACGGAACGTCCGTGGCCCAAGGTCAGCCGCCTGCGGATCGCCGGTCCGGTCGTGCTCGTCGTGGCCGCGCTCGTGGCGGCCGGTGCCATCGCCACCGTGAACGAGAACAACAGCACCGCCACCACCGACGCCACCGGGACCGGCGGCGGCACCGGCTCCCCGCCGGGTCAGCACACCAGCGTGCCGATCACCTACGCCGCGGCCGCCAAGGCGGGCAAGGCGGGCAGCTACGACTGGGGTCCCCAGTGCGACCACACGACGGGGCGCCTGAAGGTCCCGAGCGTCTACGCGCCCCCCTGCGTGCCGGTGGCGGCCCCCGGCGCCTCCAACGGAGGTGCCACCTCGAACGGGGTGAGCAGCACCGCCATCAATCTCGTGTACTACCAGGCGCAGCCCGGTGGGCTCACCGCCGTGGTCCAGGGCGCGGCGGGGACCAACGCCCAGGCACTCGCCACGGCCCAGGCCTACGTCGCCATGTTCAACAAGATCTTCGAGATGTACGGGCGGCACGTCAACCTGATCCCGTTCGTGGCCACGGGCTCCGCCAGTGATCCGGTGGCGGCGCACGCCGACGCGGTGACCGTCGCCGAGCAGGACCACGCGTTCGCCTCCATCAACGGCCCCGCCCTGACGAACGCCTACGAGGACGAGTTGGCCCGCCAGCACGTGTTGTGCCTGGCCTGTGGCGACTCGTCCCTCTACGGGCAGATCAAGCAGAACGCCCCCTACCAGTGGGCCAACCTTCCCACCGCCGACACCTCGCTGACCGAGACGATCGACTACCTGGTGGCCAAGTTGAACGGCAAGGACGCCATCTGGGCCGGTGACCCCGCCATGCACCACGAGAAGCGCTCGTTCATCGTGGTGGCCGAGACGTCGGAGCCGCCCTCGCCCGGGACCCACGAGCTGACGGCGCTCCTGACGAAGAAGCTGCAGGCGGGCCACGTCGACATGGCGTCCCAGCACGCCCTGAACTACACGCTGGACCTCACGACCCTGCCGACGCAGGCGGCCACCGTCGCCGAGAAGCTCAAGGCCTCGGGGGCGACCAGCGTGGTGTTCGCCGGCGATCCCATCATGCCGATCTACCTCACCAAGGCCGCCGCCAACATCGGCTATTACCCCGAGTGGATCATCACCGGCATCGTGTTGACGGACACGTCCACGCTGGCGCGCTACTACGACCAGAAGGAGTGGGCGCACGCCTTCGGGGTCACCAGCCTGGCCGTCCCCACGCCGCCGGCCACCGGCGGGGCCCTCCGCCTCTACCACTGGTGGTACGGAGCCGGCGCCGCACCGGCCTCGCTCGCCGCCCCCGCCATCATCCCGCCCATCCAGCAGTTCTTCGAGGGCGTGCAGCTGGCCGGACCGGATCTCAGCGCGTCCACCTTCACCACCGGGCTCTTCCGCGCGCCGCCGGCCGGCGGTGGGCCCACCTCCCCCCTCGACGCCTACGGCTACCAGGGTGCGTCCCCGCTCCCGAGCTACTCGTCCCCGGCCGACTACACGTTCTTGTGGTACGACGCCACGGCCAATGGCCCCGACGAGGAGGGCGTCGACGGCACCGGGCTGATGCGCTATGTCGACGGCGGCCGCCGCTACAAGGAAGGGGTGGTGCCCTCGGGACCGGTCCCCATGTTCAGCAAGGCCGGATCCGTCACCAGCTACTCCTCGCCGCCCGACGCGCCACCCGCCTATCCCGCCTGGCCGGGTTCCCCGGCCGCCGCCGGGCACTGAGCCGCCCCGGCCGCGGCGTCCGGAGCGCCCGGCCTCGCCACAGGGGTGCCAGCACCAGCACCGGACGCCCGGTAGCGGCATTCCGCCGGCCACCGCGTCACCGCAAGCTGGGGGAGCCCGACAGGTTGGCCCCCCGGAGGAATCCCCATGATCGTCACCGACGGACCGACGGACCGACGAAGCGCGACGGCAAGACGCTCGCGGCCGACCATCTCAGCTCCACCGTGCGGCCGAGAACGGTGACGGGATGCTTCGGGATGGTCGTCTCCACCCTGTTGGCTCTGTTTGCGGGGGCCCTCGTCCTCGGCAAGCGTGATGCCTGATGGTCGAGCAGGCCGAGAGCAGCGAGGTGCGCGTGCGCCTGGGAGGCAGAGAGATGTCCCTCGCCATCACCCATGAGCAGGCTGCCGCGGCCAAGGCGCTCGCTCGCCGCATCGCGCGGGAGCCGTTCACCAGGCGGGCCTGGCACGAGCTCGCCTTCTCCCTGGTGAGCGGGGGCCTGGCCGCCGTCGCTCTCGGCTTCGTCGGCGTCACCATGGCGACGGGCGTGCTGCTGGCCGTCACCTTCTTCGGCGTGGCGATCCTGGCGCTCTCCCTGCGCTCGGCCCGGGGCTTCGGAGGCTGGACCCGCGGGCTGGCCCGCTCCCTGCTCGGGGAGACGGTCGACGACCCCGAGCCGTTCGCCGCCCGGCGCGGCTTCCTCGGCTGGCTCCAGTCCGCGCTGCGCGACCGGGTGGCGTGGCGGGCCGTTGGCTACCTGGTCCTCAAGGTCCCGTGGGCCGTCCTCGCCGGCCTCGTGGGGTTCGCCTTCTGGTGGGACGCTGCCGTGTGCATCGCCCACCCGTTCTTCGGCGGCGGCAGCGTTCCGGCCTTCGGCCTGCCGCGCGCCCTGGTGCCGGGAGGGACCTTCGACGGGGACGGGACGTTCACCCATGCGGTGGCGCTCGTCATCGCCGGATTCGTCTTCCTCCTCGCCGCGCCGTGGCTCGTGCGCGCCTTCGTCAGCGTCGACCGGCTCCTCGTGCGCAGCCTGCTGGGGCCCGACCCGGTGGCCGCTCGCCTGCACACCCTGGAGCACGCCCGGACCCAGACCGTGGACGCTTCGGCGGCGACGCTGCGCCGGATCGAGCGCGACCTGCACGACGGCACCCAGGCCCAGCTGGTGGCCCTGGCCATGCGGCTGGGCATGGCCAAGGAGAAGCTGGAGGATCCAGAGCACGCCGACCTGGCCCAGGTGCGCGCCCTGGTCGACGAGGCCCACCGCGGCGCCAAGGAGGCCATCGTCGAGCTGCGCGACATCGCCCGCGGCATCCATCCCCCTGCGCTCGACATCGGCCTGGAAGGGGCGCTGGCCACCCTGGCCGCCCGCAGCGCCGTGCCCACCACGGTGACCGTCGACCTGCCGGCGCGGCCCACCCCGTCCATCGAGGCCATCGCCTACTACTGCGTGGCGGAGCTGCTGGCCAACGTGGCCCAGCACGCGCAGGCATCTCGCGCCTCGGTGTCGTGTGCCCAGCAGGGCACCTGGTTGCGGCTCGTCGTGCGCGACGACGGACGGGGCGGGGCGGAGCTCTCCACCCTCGGCTCCTCCTCGAGCGGGTTGGTCGGACTGACCGAGCGCGTCCGCACCGTGGACGGCCGCCTGTACCTGACGAGCCCGACGGGGGGTCCCACGGTCGTCACCGTCGACCTCCCGCTCTCGGCATGACGCGGGAGGGGCTGCGCGTCGCCATCGCCGAGGACTCGGCCATCCTGCGCGACGGCCTGGTCCAGCTCCTCGTCGACCGCGGCTTCGTCATCACCGGTGCCGTCGCCGATCCGGACGCGCTGTGTAGTTCGGTCGCCCAGAACCCACCCGACGTGGCCGTCATCGACATCCGCATGCCCCCGACGTTCACCGACGAGGGGCTGCGCCTGGCGCTCGATCTCCGGGCGCGTTGTGAGGGGATGGGCATCCTTCTCTTCTCGCAGTACATCGAGACCCGCTATGCCGCCGACCTCCTGGCCGACGACGCCGCCGGAATCGGCTACCTGCTCAAGGACCGGGTGGCCGACGTCAAGGACTTCGTCGAAGCACTCGAGCGCGTGGCGATCGGAGGAACGGCCTTGGACCCCGAAGTGGTGACCCAGCTCCTGGGGGCGACACGGCGCACGGACTCGCTCTCCTCGCTCACCCCGCGCGAGCGCGAGGTGCTCTCGCTCATGGCCGAGGGCCGCTCCAACGCGGCCATCGCCGCCGCGCTGGTGGTCAGCGAGGGAGCGGTGGAGAAGCACGTCGCCAACATCTTCGCCAAGCTCGACCTCCCGGTGTCGGACAAGGACCACCGTCGCGTGCTCGCCGTGCTCCGCTTCCTCGACTCCTGACCGGCCGCCCCGGAACGGCCGGTGCGGGCACCACACTTCGCCTGCGGCTGTGTGACCGATGTGATGTCACGGCGGCCGCCGGGTAGAACCAGGGGGATGCAGGTGGTGCACGGAGGATTCCAACCTCACCGGACGCCGAGGATCGGGCTGGTGCTCGGCGCCGGTGGCGTCGTCGGCCAGGCCTACCAGGCCGGCGTGCTGGCCGCACTCGAGCGCGAAGCGGGTTGGGACCCCCGCCGTGCCGATGCGGTCGTCGGCACCTCGGCCGGCTCGGTCACCGGGACCGCACTCCGCGTCGGTGTTCCCGCGACCGACCTGGCCGCCTCGCTCTACGGCGCCCCGACCTCGCGCAGGGGAGGCGCCCTCCTGCGGCGCATCCTGCCCGGCGATGCCGGACCGCTGCCCGCCCCCTCGGTGCTCTCGCTCCTGCGTCCCTGGAACCTGCCCTCTCCCGCCCTGGTGGCCCGGACCCTCCGCCGGCCGCTCGCCTTCCGGCCCGACGTGGCGGCCATGACGCTGCTGCCCCGGGGCCGCGTCGACATCTCGGACCGGGCGGCGGGCCTCGACCGGCTCATCGGTGAACGCTGGCCCGAGGGGCTGCGCCTCTGTGCCGTCCGTCGCACCGACGGGGAGCGCGTCGTCTTCGGCGATCCCGGTGCGCCGCCGGCCCGCCTGGCCGCCGCCGTCCTGGCCTCGTGCGCCATCCCGGGGTACTTCTGTCCCGTTGCCGTCGACGGCACCGAATACGTCGACGGTGGCGTGCACTCGGCCACCAACGCCGACGTCCTCACCCGGGCGGAGCTGGACGTGGTCGTCGTCGTCTCGTCCCTCTCGGCCGCCCACGGCAACGCCAACGGGGCGGACGGCTTGGTCCGCCGGGCCGTGCACCGCCGGATGCGACGCGAGATCACGCGGCTCGAGGAGGCGGGGACCGCCGTCATCAGCCTCGAGCCGGGCGCGTCCTCGCGCCGCGCCATGGGCCTGCGCGCCATGGCCGAGGACCGGAGCCCGGCGGTGATCGAAGCGGCCTACGAGGAGACCCGGCGCCGGATCGTCGCCACGCCGTTCCTGGCCTCCCTCGGCGAGCCTCTGCCCGCCGCGTCCGCCGGCTGAGCCGGCGCACCGAACCCGCCGCGTCCGTCGGCTGAGCCGGCGCACCGAACCCGCCGCGTCCGCCGGGCGCGGTAGCGTGCGCGCGGACGCGGCGCTGGCCGCCGACCGTGAAGGGAGGGTGGATGGGTCCCGACCGCCTCAGCCCCCTGGACACCTCGTTCCTCCACATCGAGGACCACGTCTCCCACATGCACATCGCGTCGGTCATGATCTTCCAAGGTCCGCCGCCGCCCTACGGCGACGTCGTCAGAATGGTCGGCGCCAAGCTCGATCTCGTCCCCCGCTACCGGCAGAAGGTCAAGGCGGTCCCCTTCGAGCTGGGTCGGCCGGTGTGGGTCGACGATCCCCACTTCAACCTCGAGTACCACCTGCGGCACACCGCGCTGCCGGCACCGGGTGGGGAGAGCGAGCTGCGCAAGCTGGTCGGGCGCGTCATGGCCCAGCCGCTCGATCGCTCGAAGCCACTCTGGGAGATCTGGGTGGTCGAGGGCCTCGACGAAGGTCGCTGGGCCATTCTGGCCAAGACCCACCACGCCCTGGTGGACGGCATCTCGGGCAGCGACCTCCTCGCTGTCGTGCTGGACGTGACACCCGAGCCGGCGCAGCCGGCTTCTTCGACCTGGGAGCCCCACCCCGAGCCGTCCGGGCTCGAGCTGGTGGTCCAGGCCGTCGAGAACCTCGCCCTCTCGCCGTACGAGCAGATCCGCGCCGCCCGGGCCCACACGCGTCCCCTGCGGCGCGCCCTCGGGTACGCCCTCGAGGTCGCCGGCGGGCTGTTCTCGCTGAGCGGTCTCGTGCGGCCGATGCCCCTGTCGAGCTTGAACGGGCCACTCGGCCCTCACCGCCGCTATGCCTGGGCGTCGACGTCCGTCGACGACATCAAGCGGGTCCGAAGGGCACTGGGCGGCACGTTCAACGACGTGGTCCTGGCCTCCATCACCAACGGGTTCCGCGAGCTGCTCCTCGCGCGCCACGAGAGCGTCGACCGCGTGGTGCGCACGCTCGTGCCCGTCTCGGTCCGCCCGCGCGACCCCTCGGGGAAGGCCGTCGGTGACGGCACCTACGAGAACAGGGTCTCCGCCATGTTCGCCGAGCTACCCGTGGACATCGACGATCCCGTGCTCCGGCTCCACGCCATCACCGAGCAGATGAAAGACCTGAAGGATTCCAGGCAGGCACTGGCCGGCGAGGCGCTGACGTCCATGTCGGGCTTCGCGCCGCCCATGCTGTTGGCACTCGGCATGCGCCTCGCCACCCGGGCCGGGCAGCGCAACGTCAACACGGTCACGACGAACGTCCCGGGACCGCAGTTCCCGCTCTACGCCGCGGGGCGGCGCATGATCCGGGCCTATCCCTACGTGCCGCTGGGCGGGCAGATGCGCCTCGGCATCGCCGTCTTCTCCTACGACGGCGAAGTCAACTTCGGCATCACCGGCGACTACGACTCCGCCCCCGACATCGACGTGCTCGCCGGCGGCGTCGAGGACGGCATGCTCCAGATGATCAAGGCGACCGAACAGCCGGCTTCGTGACCCCCGCGCCCGGACGGTGCGTCGCCGGCGATGTTCAGCCGGCGGCCGGGCGCGTCGAGGGTAGCCCCAGCTTCCGGTGGTCCCAGCTCACGGTCCGCTCGACATTGAGCTTGATCGCCACGCGCTTGCGCAGCATGGTCTCGATGAAGGGCTTGACCTCCTCGGAGTAGGCGCCGTAGTAGCGCTCGAACACGCTGACCCCCAGGGTCCAGACCCGTTCGGGGTCCTCCACGATCTCCGCCTTGCCCACCAGCTCCACGCCCCGGAGCTCCTCGTAGTAGTCGCCGGCCTCGAAGAGAAGCGTGAGGCGGGGGTCGCGACGCAGGTTCTGCACCTTCTGGGACTTGGCCTTGGTCTCGACGGTGACGCAGCCCTCCAAGAAGCCGTACCACATGGCGACCGCGTGGATCGAGCCGTCCGGGGACAACGAGCACATGGTCATGGCACGACGCTCGGCCAAGAACGCGTCCACCTCGTCGGGCGTCATCTCTATGAGCTTGCGCTGGTTCACGCCATGGCCCATCGCCTGGGTCATCGGGCACCTCCCTGTCCGGTCCCGGGAGCGTACCGCTCGACACACCGTCGCCGTCCTTGAGAGTTCATCTCGAGAACACCCGCCGGTTGCAACCGTTTCACGGGGTGTTCACCTCGGCTCCGTAGCGTGAGGCCCGATGGCGAACGTGGTCGAGCACCCCGAGCGCGGCGGTCGAGGGTTCCGTTCCAACCCCGCTGCCGGCCGCCATCGCGGCCAGGACTCCTCCCTGGCCGAGGTCATCAGGATCCGGCCGGGGCGCGCACACCGCCCCGGGCTCATCGGGTCGCTGGTAGCCGTGGCGCGGGTGATCGCCTCCCCGCGTCCCCAGGCGGCGTCGGCGGAATCCTCCCCCCGGCCGCCGTCGTCGCCTGCCCCTCGCACCACCGCCCCGCCTCGGGTCCCGCACGACGCAGCCTGAGGCGGGCCGGGCGTGGTGATCGCGAAGCCATCGGCGGGCGCCGGCGGTAACCCCAACGCCGGGCCGGCGCGCGAGAACCGGCCGCTGGTCCTCGTCGTCGACGACGAGGAGTCCTACCGGCAGGCGCTCGCCTCCGGCCTGGCGCGGGAGGGCTTCGCCGTGGAATCGGCCGGAAACGGCCACGACGCCCTCCGGCTCTTCCACCGTCTGCATCCGGACATCGTGCTCCTCGATGTCATGCTCCCCGACCAGTCCGGGATCGAGATCTGCCAGCAGATGCGCAATCTCAAGCCCGTGCCCATCATCATGGTGACCGCCCGCGACTCCGAGGTCGACGTCGTCCTCGGGCTCGAGCTCGGCGCCAGTGACTACGTGGCCAAGCCGTTCCGGCTGCGCGAATTGGTGGCGCGCATGCGCGCCGTCCTGCGCCGGGGCGTCTCCATCGTGGAGCACCACGACGAGGTGCTCAGCGTCGGACCCGTGCGCCTCGACGCCGGACGCCGGGAGGTCACGGTGCACGACGTCCCGGTCGAGCTCTCCCGCAAGGAGTTCGACCTGCTGGCGCTCCTGATGTCGCACAGCGGGCAGGTCGTCACCCGCGACCTGTGCATCGACCGCCTGTGGTGGGACCAGGAACTGACCGACACGCGCACACTCGACACCCACATCAAGCGCCTGCGCCGCAAGGTCGAGCCGGACCCCGCCCACCCCCGCCATATCGTCACGGTCCGCGGCGTCGGCTTCCGCTTCGAGCCCTAGGCTCCGGACCTGAGCGATCCGGACCTGAGCCGTCCGGACCTGAGCCGTCCGGACCTGAGCGATCCGGGCGGGGCTGCTCCGGGGGCTCTACATTGAGCGCATGCGCAAAGGCGACGTCGTCCCGGATTTCGAGCTCCCGGACCAGACGGGTACGACCCGCGCGCTGAGCGAGCTCCTCCGGACGGGCCCGGTCGTGCTGTTCTTCTACCCGGCCGCCATGACCTACGGCTGCACCAAGGAGAGCTGCCATTTCCGGGACCTCTCGGCCGAGTTCGCCGCGGTGGGGGCACAGCCGGTCGGCATCAGTGCCGACACGGTGGAGAAGCAGAAGCGCTTCGACGACAAGGAGTCGCTCGGGCTCCCGTTGCTCTCCGACCCGGACCGGGTCGTGGCGGCGCAACTGGGCGCCGCCCGCGGACCGAGCTTCCTCCCGAACAGGCGCATCACCTTCGTCATCGACACCGATCGCACGGTGCTCGAGGTCATTCGCAGCGAGATCTCCATGGCCGGCCACGCCGACAAGGCGCTGGACCTCCTCAAGGCGCGCCGCCCTGCCTGAGCGCACCGTCGTCGTCACGGGTGCCGCATCGGGCATGGGCGCCGCCACGGCGGCGCGCCTGGCGGCCGCCGGCTGGCAGGTGGTGGGCGTGGACAAGGACGAGTCCGACGTGGTGGCCGACCTCGCCACCGCCGAAGGGCGGCGGCGCGCCGTCGATGCCTGCACGGAGCGCAGTGGCGGGACGCTCGACGCAGTGGTGACCTGCGCCGGACTGGCCGCACTGCCGAATCGCCCCGGATCGCTCCTCACCGCCGTCAACTACTTCGGCTCGGTGGAGCTGCTCGAAGGACTCCGGCCCGTCCTCGTCCCCGGTGGCGCCGCGGTGGCCTTCAGCTCGAACTCGACCACCGTCCAGCCGGGCATCCCCGCCGATCTGGTGGAGGCATGCCTGGACCACGACGAGCCGCGGGCCGCAGCGATCGCCGACAGCCGTGGCGCGCTGGTCGCCTATCCGGCCTCGAAGCTGGCCCTTGCCCACTGGGTGCGCGGTCACGCCACCGGTGCCGACTGGGCCGGGGCAGGCCTGCGGCTCAATGCGGTGGCCCCGGGCATGATCGACACGCCGATGGTCGCCGCCATGCGCGCCGATCCCGACACGGCGCCCATGCTCGACATGTTGCCCATCCCGCTGGGACGACCCGGGCGGCCCGAGGAGATCGCCGCGCTGGTGGAGTTCCTGATCGGCCCCGACGCCGGGTTCTTCTGCGGCTCGGTGCTGTTCTGCGACGGTGGCAGCGACGCGTTGCTGCGGGGGCGCGACTGGCCTTCGGCCTGGGACATCTCGGTGCGCGACCTCGGCCGCACCCTCTCGTAGCGTTCCCGCTCGCAGCGCTCCGGCGCCCGGCGGCCCGTCGGGGCGCTCCGGCGAGACGCCGATCGTAGGCTGCGGGCATGCCGGGTCGGATCCTCGTGGACACCACCCCGCTGCGCGAGAGCCGGGACTTCCGCCTGCTGTTCACCGGCCAGCTGATCTCCATGTTGGGCACGCAGCTCACCGTGGTGGCCATTCCCTACCAGGTGTACTCCATGACGCGTTCGTCCCTGCAGGTGGGCGCCATCAGCCTGGCCCAGCTGATCCCCTTCATCGTCGGCGCGCTGGCCGCCGGGCCGGTCGGCGACACGGCGGACCGCCGGCGGATCATGGTGTGGACGGCCGCCGCCATGACGTTCACCAGCGGGGCCATGGCGCTCAACGCGGCCATGGCCCACCCCTCGCTCGCCGTCCTCTACGTCGTGAGCTCTCTGGCGGCCGGGTTGATGGGCTTCTCGAGCACGGCGCGCATGGCCTCGGTCCCCGGGATGGTCGAACGCCGCCGGCTGTCGGCGGCCTTCGCCATGATGCAGATCATCATCCAGGTCGGCACCGTCGTGGGACCCGCGCTCTCCGGTGTCCTGCTGGGGATCGGCCTGCCCCTCGTCTACGCACTCGACGCGCTCAGCTTCGTCGTCGCCTGCGTCACTTCGGCCATGCTGCAGCCCATCCCCCCTTCCCACCACGCCGGCCGCCTGTCGCCGTGGGAGTCCACCAAGGAGGGACTGCGCTACCTGCGTTCGCGCCAGGCCCTCCAGGGCGTCTATCTCATCGACGTCAACGCCATGGTCTTCGGCATGCCCCGGGCCCTGTTCCCCGCCCTGGCCGACACCGTCTTCGGCGGGGGCACGATCACCCTGGGCTTCCTCTACGCCGCGCCCGGCGTGGGCGCGCTGATCGGTGCGGTGACCACCGGGTGGGTCTCGAACCTCCGCCGGCAGGGCTGGGCGGTCATCGCGGCGGTGACGGTGTGGGGCGCGTCCATCGCGGTCTTCGGGTTGACCCGTACCCTGTGGCTCGCCCTGGCCCTGCTGGCCGTGGCCGGCTGGGCCGACGTGATCTCCGCCGTGCTGCGCAACACCATGCTCCAGACCTCGATCCCCGAGCGCTTCCGCAGCCGTCTGTCCTCCATCCAGATGGCGGTGGTGCAGGGCGGACCGCGCCTGGGCGACATGGAGTCGGGCACCGTGGCCGCGCTCACCAGCGTCGAGTTCTCCGTCGTCTCCGGCGGGCTCGCCTGCATCGTGGGCGCGGTGGTGATCGGCTCGCTCCTGCCCGCCTTCCGTCACCACGTGGCCGGTGAGCCCGACGACGTCCCCGTATGATCCGTCCGTGAGCCAAGCATTCGCCGAGCCGAGCTGGGGCGAGGTCGCTCCCGAGGCCTTCCGGCGCATCGTGGTCGTCTCGCCGCACTTCGACGACGCCGCCATGGGCGCGGGGCACCTCCTCGCCAGCTACCAGGACACCACCGTGGTCACCGTCCTCGGAGGGAGGCCGCCCGCCTACCCGGCCGAGCCCAGCGAGTGGGACGCGTTGGGCGGCTTCGTGGCGGGCGACGACATCGTGGCGCTGCGCCGCCAGGAGGACGTGGCGGCCATGGCCGTCCTCGAATCCGGCTACCGGTGGCTGGACTTCTCCGACCACCAGTACCTCGAGCCGGCCGACCGTCCGACGCCGGCCGACGTCGCGCCCGTGCTCGGCGAGACCATCTCGAGCCTGGACCCGACCGCCGTCTTCTTCCCGATGGGGCTGGCCAACCCGGACCACGTCATGGTCCACGAGGCGTGCCTCGAGGTCGTGGCGGCGCAACCGGAGCGGACCTGGTTCTGCTACGAGGACCACGGCTACAAGCACCTGCCGGGCCTGTTGGCCTGGCGCGTGGCGAAGCTGTTGCGCTCCCGGCCGTGGCCGACCCCGGCCATCGTCCCCCACGTCGCCGACGAGGAGCGCAAGCGCAAGGCCATCTGGTGCTACACGTCGCAGATCGCGCCCCTCGAGCGCGACCACGCCCTGACGGCCCGCATGGAGGGACGGGTCCCCGAGCAGTTCTGGCGCCTCGCCCCGCCGCCTCGGGGGTGGGAAGGGCTGGCCGAGCTCGTCTGAGCGCCGGCTCCGAAGAGGGGTCGTTCAGCTCTAGTGACCCCTGCCGGTGGTGGTGCACCATCGTCGGGTGGTCATGTACGTGGACCTCCTGACACAGGCCCTTGGCAAAGGAGAGGGAGGTCGCAGGCCCCCGGACCTGCTCCTGGCCGACCTCACGCACTCCCGGGCCAGGCTTCGGGCGACCGAGGAAGCGACCCCGGTTGCAGAGGCCCTGGCCCGGGAACTGTCCTATGACGGCGCCCTCATCAGGCTCTGCGAGTCGCTCCAGGTCCCGGCCACTCCCGCGGGCTTCGCCAGCCCCGAGCGCGAGCGGGCCCGCCTCGAACGGGCGCTGCACGCCCGCGGCGTCCCGCTCGACAGCAGCCCCGCCCTGCGGGCCCAGCCGTCCTACCCCTGATCCGGCCGGCGCACCGGTGCCGGGAGGGAGGGGCCGTCGGTAGAGTCCACGACGGTGCCAGCGGACGAAGGACGCACGGTGGAGGTCGACGGCCACCAGGTGCACATCACCCGCCCCGACAAGGTCTACTTCCCGGGTCTGGGCGCCACGAAGTTCGATCTCGTGACCTACTACCTCGAGATCGGCCCCCACCTCATGGTCACGGCGGGCGGGCGGCCCGCCTTGCTCCAGCGCTTCCCCGACGGGGCGACGGGCAAGTCCTTCTACCAGAAGCGCCTTCCCAACGGCGCCCCCGACTGGATCCAGTCGACCATCGTGTCCACGCCCAACGGGACGACCTCCAACGCCCTCGTGGTGGCGGACGTCGCCCACGTGGTCTGGGCGGTGAACATCGGCTGCCTCGGTCTGCACCTCTGGCCGTACCACGCCGACGACCCTGCACATGCCGACGAGCTGCGCATCGACCTCGACCCCACCGCCGGGATCGGCTTCGAGGAGGTGCGCGCCACGGCGCTCAGGTGCCGTGGCCTCCTCGACGCGCTCGGGCTGCGGAGCTATCCCAAGACGACGGGGAACAACGGTCTGCACGTCTACGTGCCTCTCGAAGCGCGCTGGGATTCCTTCGCCGTGCGCGCCGCCGCGCTGGCGCTCGCCCGCGAGCTCGAACGGCGCTTCCCACAGGAGATCACGGCCAACTGGTGGAAGGAGGAGCGCGGCAGCCGCGTGTTCGTCGACTTCAACCAGAACGCGCCGCACAAGACGGTCTTCGGCGCCTGGTTCGCCCGGTCCCGCACCGGCGGCCAGGTCTCGACACCGCTGACGTGGGAGGAGGTCGAGACCGTGGTGCCCCACGAGCTCACCATCGGGACCGTGCCCGCCCTCGTGGCCGAGCGGGGCGACCCCTGGGCCGGCTACGCGGCGGAGCCCCAGTCGCTCGAGCCGCTCCTCGCGTTGGCCGAGCGCGACCGCGAGAACGGTCTGCGCGACGCGCCGTGGCCGCCCCAGTACCCCAAGATGCCCGACGAGCCGCCGCGGGTCGCACCGAGCCGGGCCAAGAAGGGCTAGCCGGGTGGACCCGCTCGACGCGCTCACCTCGATCGCCTTCCGTCTGGAACGGAGCGGCGCCGACACCTACAAGGTGCGCGCCTTCCGCCACGCCGCCCGCGCCATCGCCGGTGTGCCGCCCGACGAGCTGGCCTCTCTGGCCGCGGCCGGTCGGCTCCAGCGCCTCGAGGGCGTGGGCAAGTCGACGGCGGCCGTCATCACCGAGGCGCTCCGCGGCGGGGTGCCGTCCTACCTGGCCCGTCTCGAGGACGTCCCCGACGAGCTCGTGGTCGACGGTCCGGCTGCCGCCCTGCTCGAGTCGTTGCGCGGCGACTGCCACTCCCACTCGGACTGGTCCGACGGTGGGAGCCCGGTGATCGAGATGGCCGAGGCCGCCCGCGACCTGGGGCGCGAGTACCTCGTCCTCACCGACCACAGCGCTCGCCTGACGGTGGCCCACGGGCTCGACGGGGAGCGGCTCGGCCGCCAGCTCGAGCTGGTGGCCGGCCTCAACGAGCAGTTGGCGCCGTTCCGCATCCTGACCGGCATGGAGGTCGACATCCTCGAGGACGGCGCCCTCGATCTCGAGCTCGACCTGCTGGGCGAGCTCGACGTCGTGGTCGCCAGCGTCCACACCAAGCTCCGCATGGACGCGGCCCCGATGACCGAACGCATGCTGGCCGCCGTCGAGAGCCCGCACACCGACATCCTCGGGCACTGCACGGGCCGGCTGATCACCGGCCGCGGCCGACCCCAGTCCTCCTTCGACGCCGACGCGGTGTTCGCGGCGTGCGCCCGGACCGGGACCGCGGTGGAGATCAACGCACGGCCCGAGCGCCAGGACCCGCCGGAGGAGCTGTTGCGACTGGCCGTCGGCCACGGGTGTTGCTTCGCCATCGACACCGACGCCCATGCGCCGGGCCAGCTCGGTTGGCTCGCACGCGGGTGCCGCAACGCGGCGGCGGCCGGGGTCCCGGCCGAGCGCGTCGTCAACCGCATGACGGCGGACGAACTGGTGGCCTGGGCCGCCTCGCATGGAAAGGCCGCATGAGCGGTAGAGAGCGCATGACGAGACCCACATGAGACTGCCGGTGACCCCGCCCGTCGCCCCGATGCTGGCCAAGCTGACCCGCGCGCTGCCCCGGGCCGAGGGCCTCTTCTACGAGCCGAAGTGGGACGGCTTCCGTTGCATCGTCTTCCGCGACGGGGACGAGGTCGAGCTCGGCAGCCGCAACGAGAAGCCGCTGACGCGCTACTTCCCCGAGCTCGTCGAGGCCCTCGGGCGCGAGCTTCCGGCGCGCTGCGTCGTCGACGGCGAGATCGTGATCGCCGGGCCCCACGGCCTCGACTTCGACGCGCTGTCCCAGCGCATCCACCCGGCGGAGAAGCGGATCCGCCAGCTGGCCCAGGCCACACCCGCTTCCTTCGTCGCCTTCGACCTGCTCGCCCACGACGGTGCCTCGTACCTCGGCACGCCCTACGCGGCACGGCGCGCCGCGCTCGAGACGCTCCTCGCCGGCGTGCGGCCGCCGGTGCACCTCACCCCGGCCACGCAGGACCCCGAGGTGGCGGCGGACTGGTTCTCGCGCTTCGAGGGAGCCGGGCTGGACGGGGTGGTGGCCAAGCCGGCCGACCTGGCCTACCTCCCGGACAAGCGTGCCATGCTCAAGGTGAAGCACCAGCGCACGGCCGACTGCGTGGTGGCGGGCTACCGCACGCACAAGGACGGGGAAGGGGTCGGCTCGCTGCTGCTCGGCCTCTACGACGCCGAGGGGACACTGCACCACGTCGGCGTGGCCTCCGGTTTCAGCGTGGTACGGCGCCAGGAGCTGGTCGGCGAGCTCGCGCCCTACGAGAAGAACGCGCGGAAGGGACACCCCTGGGCCGGGTGGGCCGAGGCACAGGCGGAGGGCCGGGCCCCCGGCGCCGTGAACCGCTGGAACGCCAAGAAGGACATGCGCTGGGAGCCCGTGCGGCCCGAGCCCGTGTGCGAGGTGTCCTACGACCACCTCCAGGAGAACCGTTTCCGCCACGCCACCTCGTTCGTGCGCTGGCGGCCCGACCGTGACCCGGCGTCGTGCACCTACGCCCAGCTCGACACGCCGGTCCCCTACGAGCTCGAGAGCGTCTTCGGGACCGCCTGAGCAGCGCCGGACGCGCCGTGCCGAGCGGTGCGGCCGCCACGCCGGGGGCCGGTCGCCGCCACGACGTCGGCGAAGCCCTCCTTCAGGCACTCGGCGAGCAGCTCGTGGTCCGGCACGGCCGTCGTGTCCACGTTGACGCCGATGCTGCAGGATCCCTTGTAGGAGAAGAGGGCGGCGTTCACGGCGGCGCCGATGGTGGGCGCGAAGGCCGAGTAGCCCGTCACCCCCACCCCGCAGAGGAACATCTGGTCCGGGAACCCCGTCACGTCACTGGCCACGAAGTCCACGTGCTTGAGCACGGACGCCACGTACCCGGTCGGGACCAGGTTCATGGCGCCGGCGATGGCGTCGGTGAACGCCAGTGAGCGCTCGGCCCGGGCCGCCCGGAGGCTGGCCCCGATGGCGCGCATGCGCTGGACCGGATCCGCCGGGCTCAGCGGCAGGCGCAACCGCTGCAGCGTGACCCGGTTCCCGCCGGGCGGGTCTCCGGGCCGGCGCACGCTGATGGGGATGGTGACGATCAGCGCCTCGACCGTCACCCCGTGCTCCTGGTGGTAGCGGCGCAGGCCCCCGGTGACCGCGGCCAGGAAGCTGTCGTTGAGCGTCCCGCCGGCGAGGGCGCCCGCCTGCTTCAGTTCGTCCAGCCCGACCGTGATGCTGTGAAAGGCGCGTCCCGGCCCGCGCCGGGTCATGACGGGCGAGAGTGCGGCGGGCAGCGGACGCACGATGCGGCCGATGGAGCGTGCCGTGTCGAGGAGGTCGGTGCCCGTGCCGAGCGGATGGCACGCCAGGCGGGCGGCCGCTCCCGGCGCGCTCCGGACTGCCCGACCCGTCCGGCCGCAGAGCCGGGTGGTCCGGTCCACCATGGCCTGGAGGAGCAGCCGGCGAGCACCGACCTGCTCGCCGCGCGGTGCCGGGGGCAGCGGGCCGGCGGCGCGGGGATCCGGATCTGCCTCCGTGTCGAAGAGCTCGACCGCCAGCTGCACACCCCCGATGCCGTCGGCCAGTGAATGGTGCATCTTCATGATCAGCGCCGCGGTGGCCGCATCACCCGTCAGCCCCTCGACCAGGGTGAACTCCCACAGCGGCCGCGCCGGGTCGAAGGCGGTCATGGCGGCCAGTGCCGCCAGCCGGAGGACCTCGTCGCGCCCGTGCGGCGCCGGGGTCTCCACCCGGCGCAGGTGCCAGGTCACGTCGAAGTGCGGAACGGTGCTCCACCGCGGCGTGGCCAGCCTCCCGGGAACCTCCACCGGGCGCTGGCGGAACGACGGGATCCGGCGGGTCGCCCGCTCGAGACGCGCCGTGAGGTCGTCCCAGTCGGGCGGGACCTCGAGCCAGGCGATCGCCACGACGGTCGAACGCAGGTCGGGATCGCGCTCCATGTACCACGCAAAGGCGTCGCTCGGGCGCATGAAGGGCGGCGGGCTCATGGGTCCAGTCACGCGCCGCCGCGCCGTGGTGTCCAGGGACGAACGTCCTTTGCTTGTCGGCCGGGCTCGTGCTGCTCGCTCGCCGGCGCTCGATCTCAGTCGAGCAGGCCGGGGTCGGCCGCCAGCTCGGCCCGGACCGCTGCCTCCCAGAAGCCGAGGAACCCTTCGCCGTCGCTCCGCGCCACCAGCTCCAGAAAGGACCGGGGCACCCGCGTGGCGTCCGTCCCGCCGGCCGCCCGGGCGTACCAGGCGTGCTGGCAGCGCTGCTCGAGCGCGACCGCGCGCTGGTGCACCGCCCGCGCCGAGCCTCCCAGGACGAGGACGCCGTGGCCGGCGAGCAGCGCCATGGCGGCATCGCCCATCTGAGCCACCGCCCGCCGCGCGCTCAGGGGATCGTTGACCGGGCCCTCGTACTCGTCGACCAGCCTCAGGGTTCCTCCGCCCAGCGCCGAGCTCTGGTCGAGGACGGGGGGCACCTGGCCCAGGTCTGCCCAGACGGTGCCGAACAGCGGATGGTTGTGCACCGCCCAGCCGACGTCGTCTCGCGCCTTGTGCAGCTCGAGATGGAGCGGGATGCCGAGGGGGACGGGCCAGTCGCCCTCGACCACCCGGCCCTCCAGGTCGATGCGCAGCACCTGGGAGGGCCTGAGCTCCGCCCAGGTGAGGAGCCACGGGTTGCACAGCAGCGTCCCGTCGCCCAGGTTGACCGTGATGTGCCCGGCGAGATGGTCGTTGTAGCCCTCTCGCCAGAGGGCGCGGGCCAGCACGACCAACTCCTCGCGGGGCGTGAGATCGGGCATCAGCTTGTCGGCCGTCGGCGTGAACACGGTCGCCGGCCTCACTCCGGAAGGACGTGCTCGGGCAGCGGGTGGCGGTAGAGGGCCGCGGCGTTCTCGCAGCACATGGCGCGGAGCTCGCCGGCCGGGATGTGACCCCAGCATTCGGCGATCACCTGCTGCGTATCGGGCCATGTGCCGTCACCGTGGGGGTAGTCGACCTCGACCATGATGTTCTCGACCCCGATGGCGTGGCGCGTGTCGATGGTCGAGGGGTCGTCGAGGGTGCAGAACCAGAAGTTGCGCCGCACCACGTCCGCCGGGCGCATGTCCCAACCCTTGCCGTAGCCCGAACGGTCGACCATGTTCTCCAGGCGGTCCAGCAGCATGGCCACCCAGCCGATGCCGCCCTCGCTCATGGCGATCTTGAGTCCGGGATGCCGGATCGGGTACGCGGACCACAACCACTCGGCGCATGCCGTCAGCGAGAGCTGGCCGAAGAGCGTGGCACCGATCTGCAGCGGCGCGCCGCCGGGTGGGCCGATCTCGAGCCCCGAGCTGCCCACGTGGAGCGAGACGACGGTGTCGGTCGCGACCACCGCTTCCATGATGGGGTCCCAGTGCGCCCGGTCCCACAGCGAGGGCAGGCCGATGGCGTGCGGGCGCTCCGGGAAGGTGACCGAGGTGAAGCCGCGCGCCGCGTTGCGCTCGATCTCGGCCACGGCCAACGCGGGGTCGGCCAGATAGGTGATGCCGAGGGGGACGATCCGATCGGGGTGCGGCGTGTACCACTCCTCGAAGAGCCAGTCGTTCCAGGCGCGCACGCAGGCCAGTCCGAGGTCGCGGTCGGCGGCGGCGAAGAACACGCGGCCGCAGAAGCCGGTGATCTGCGACGGGAAGTTCACCGAGGCCCAGACCCCGTTGATGTCCATATCGCCGACACGGGCATCGACCTCGTAGCAGCCGGGTCGCATCTGGTCGAAGCGGAAGGGCTCGAGGCCGTAGGTCTCTGGGCGACGCCCCGCCACCGCGTTCATGCCGACCTGGGTGTACCGCTCCCCTTCGAATTCCCACACCTGGTGACCCTGCTCGGTCTCGACGATCCTCGGCGCCCGCCCGGCCAGCGCCGCCGGCACCCGTCCCTCGAACAGGTGGGCCGGCTCCACGACGTGGTCGTCGACCGAGATCACGGTGCAGCGCACCTCCCGGGGCTCGGGGTCGGGAAGGAGGAGGTCGTCAGCCTGCACGTCCGGAGTATGCCCGAGGAGCGCGCCCCGATGCGTCCGCCCCGGGATGCCGCGCCCGGCTGCGGCATCGGGTGGATACTGGGAAGACGGTATGGGCGGACGGGGAAAGGAGCCGGCGTGATCGCTCTCGTCGTGGTGTCGACGTTCGCGGTGTTGGTCCTCGGAGTCCTGGTGGCGGGACTCCTGCGCAGCCATGCGGACATCCTGCGATCGCTGCACGAGCTCGGTGTCGGCGTCGGTGACCCGGTGCTCGAGGCCGGCGCGGCCACCCCCGCCCCCGCCGCGGCCACCGCCACCGCCACCGGGGCCGCTCCCCCCACGCTGGCGCCCACCACTCTGGCGCCCACGGCCGCGCCGGCCCCGCCCCTCGGGCCCGCCCCCACCATCGCCGGCCGGACACCCGCCGGCGACGCCCGGGCCATCTCGGTCACCAACAGCGACGGGCTCACGCTGCTGGCCTTTCTCTCGTCGGGCTGTGCCAGCTGCGCCGGCTTCTGGGAGGCGCTCGGGCACCCCGGTCGCCTCGACCTGCCCGCCGGCACCCGCGCCGTGATCGTCACCAAGGGTCCCGACCGCGAGGTCCCGAGCGAGGTACGTGCCCGCGCCACGGGGCAGGTCCCGGTGGTCATGTCGACCGAGGCCTGGCTCGAGTACCAGGTACCGGGCTCCCCCTTCTTCGTCCTCGTCGACGGTGCCACCGGCACCAAGGTCGGCCAAGGCGTGGCGAACCACGTCGGGCAGTTGGTCGATCTGGTACGGCGCGCCGAGCACGACCGCGGCGGGGACGCCAGCCGCGGCGGGGACCGCGGACGGAACCGCCGTCGGGGCCGCCGGAACGATCCGGCCCTGGGCGGACCCGAGCGCGAGGCCGCGGCCGACGAGGTGCTGCGGGCCGCCGGCATCCATCCGGGCGACCCGAGCCTCTATCCGCGCACCCTCGACGACGTGTTCCCCCACCGGAGCTGAACCGATGGCCACCATCGGTGCGCACGGGATCACGGCCCGCCTGCCGCAGGGTTTCGAGGGCCGCATCTACGTCCGGCCCTCGGCGGTCGGCCCCACCTATCCGGTGGCGCAGTTCGCGACATTCCCGATCCCCGACGAGGTCGGCGACTTCGGCAGCGGTGCCGTGAACCTGATGGGTCCGGGCGACGTGTTCGCCACGCTCTTCGAGTACGGACCCGAGAGCCTGGGCACCGCGCTCTTCGCGCGCCAGGGTCGGCCGGCCGCGCTCGCTGCGGCCGACTTCTCGCCCACCATGTTGCGCCGTGGCCTGCCCGGGCAGTCGGGCACGCAGTGGTTCTTCACCGAGGCGGGCCGTCCCTTCTCCTTCTACGCCGTCCTCGGCAGCCACACCATGCGCCACGTCCTGGTGCCGCGCCTCAACCAGCTCGTCACGGCCCTGGGCGTGACGGCGACTGCACCCGGGCTCCCGGCGGCGAGGCCGCTGTGGAACTGATCGGTCCCTACCTGGTGGCCGCGGACCTCCTCGTCGTCGCCGGCGCGGCGAAGGCCGCTCGACCCGACGACACGGCGCGCGCCCTCTCCGAGCTGGCCGGTCGCGCCCGGCTCTGGCGCGTCACGCGCACGGCCGTCCGCACCGGTGCACTGGTCGAAATGCTCCTGGGCATCGCCGCCCTGGTGGCGCCGCGGCCCGTCACTGCGGCCCTCGTCTCGCTCTCCTACGCAGCCTTCGCGGCCGTCGTCGCCTCGGCCTGGCGCCGCGGCGGCCCGCTGGCCACCTGCGGCTGCTTCGGCAAGCCCGACACGCCGCCCACCCTCGTGCACCTGCTGTTGGATCTGACCCTGGCGGTGGCGGCAGCCGTCGTCGCCGTCACCGCACCGGCACACGGCACTCTCTTCACGCTGCTGGCGCACCAGCCCTGGGCCGGCGTGCCGCTGGTCTTCGTCAGCGCCGTCGCGCTCTGGCTCAGCCTCCTGGCCCTGTCCGCGCTGGGCGCGCTGGAGGGCGCCCGCCGCCTGATCCGGCCCCGGACCGAGGCGGCGGCATCGTCGTGAGCTTCTCCACCGCGCTGGTGACGCGCACGGCGCGCGCCCTGGAGGGCCGGTTGTCGCGCCGTAGCCTCATCAACCGCTCCGCCTTCGTGGGCAGCGCCGTGGCCATCGGGTCCGGCCTCGATCTTGCCTTGCGGCCGGGCACGGCCTACGGCGCCATCTGCCAGTGCGGGAACGCGGGGTGCAGCTGCGGGAGCACCTGCTGCTCGGGCTTCTCGGAGTTCTGCTGCGCCGTCAGCGGCGACAACTACTGTCCCGAGAACACGATCATGGGCGGCTGGTGGGTGGCAGAGGGATCGTCCTACTGCAACGGCCCCCGCTACTACATGGACTGCAACGCGACCTGTGCCTGTGACGCCGGATGCGCCAGCGGCTTCCCGTTCTGCGAGACGCAGTGCGACGGGCTCAGCTGCGGCTGCGGGTCCCAAGGGTGTGACTCCTTCCTGACCGGATGCCTGCAGTTCCGTTACGGGCAGTGCAACCAGAACGTGGCGTGCCTGGGTCGCATCGTGTGCCGCGTCGTCGCCTGCGTCCCGCCCTGGACGGTCGACCCGTCGTGCACCACCGCGGTGGCGGTCGACAACGCCACGGCGGAGCAGAACGAGCCGTGCTGGACACCGGCGCCGCCGGCACCCCCGTGCAACTCGCCGGCCACCAATTGCCAGTCGGTCGGCCTGCTCCCCAGCGCCGACGACCGTGGGTACGCCGTGCTGACCGCGTTCGGCAAGCTGCTCCCCTACGGCGACTTCGTCAGCGCGGGCGACGCGTCGGGCCTGCCGCTGGACGCCCCGGTGGTCGGAGCGGCCCTGTGCCACACCGGTGGCTACTGGCTGGCGGCCGCCGACGGCGGCATCTTCGACTACGGCGGGGCCCCGTTCCTCGGGTCGATGGGCGGACAGCATCTCAACGCACCCGTGGTGGGTATCGCCGGCACGCCCACGGGAGGGGGCTACTGGATGGTGGCCGCCGACGGCGGCCTCTTCTCCTTCGGCGACGCGCCCTTTCTCGGCTCCATGGGCGGCACGCCACTCAACAAGCCCGTGGTGGGCATGGCGGCCACGCCGAGCGGCCGGGGCTACTGGATGGTGGCCGCCGACGGCGGGATCTTCGCCTTCGGCGACGCGCCCTTTCTCGGCTCCATGGGCGGCACGCCGCTCAACAAGCCCGTGGTGGGCATGGCGGCCACGCCGAGCGGCCGGGGCTACTGGCTGGTGGCCTCCGACGGCGGCATCTTCGCCTTCGGCGACGCCGCGTTCGACGGGTCGACCGGCTCGCTCGTCCTGGCCCGCCCCGTCGTCGGCATGGCCGTCTACCGCGACGACGCCGGGTACTGGATGGTGGCCTCCGACGGCGGCATCTTCGCCTTCGGTGGTGCCCCGTTCCTCGGTTCGCCCGCATGAGCCGCCCGCCCCCAACGACCCGAAAGGAGTTCCCGTGACCACCACCCTTCTCGTCGGCTCGGCCGCGCTCGTCACGACGGCGGCAGCAGTGCGCTCGACGTGGTCGCCGTGCGGCATCTCGATGCTGGCCACGGTCACCCCGCTGGCCGAGTCCGGCCGGGGCCACCGCTACCGCAGCACGGCGCGGTGGTTCGTGGCCGGTGCCGTCGCCGGTGGGGCCACGCTCGGCCTGGCCCTGGCCATGGCTGCCCTCGCCGTCCGTGCCGCCGGGCCGTCGCCGGCGGTGGTGGCCGCGTTGGCCTGCGCCGGCTGCGCCTTCGCCGCCGCGTCGGACCGGCGCCTCGGGGGCTTCACGCTGCCGGTCCACCATCGCCAGGTCAACGAGCGCTGGCTGGACCAGTTCCGCTCCTGGGTCTACGGCGCCGGTTTCGGCTGGCAGATCGGCAGCGGCTTCGCCACCTATATCAAGACGGCCGCCGTGTACCTGATGGTCGTCCTGGCCGCGCTGACCGCGTCGCCCTGGGTGGCGCTCGCGCTGGGCCTCCTCTTCGGCCTGGTGCGCGGTCTGGCCGTCCTGCTCGGGCGCCGCATCACCAGCCCGGCCGCACTCGCTGCCTTCCATCGCCGCTTCACGGCTCTCGACCCCGTCGCTCTCTGGGTGGTGGTGGCGGTCGAGACCGCATCGGCACTGGCCCTCGGCCTCGCCCTGTCGCCCTGGGTGGCACTGGCCGTGCTGGTGGCCGTGCTGGTGGCCGCGTTGGCCGCCGCGCTGGCACCCGTTGCTCAGCGGCTCATGTCCACCGCGTTGACGCGCACGGGCACGACGCGCACCACGACCCGGGTGTCGCCGGGGAGATCGTGGTCGCGCAAATCGGCCCCGTACTTGGCGCCGACGCGGTCGGCGAAGGCCCGGTCGTCGTCGGATGTCACGTCGGCCGTGCCGCGAATCTCGAGATAGCGGTACGGGTTGGCCAGGTCGAGGATGAACACGGTGCAGTTGGGCTCCGCCAGGAGGTTCTTGGTCTTCTGCCGCGCCCGGTTGAGCGAGATGCAGACCTGATCCTCCTCGGCCAGGAACCACACCTCCGAGAGCTGGGGGTATCCGTCCCCGCCGACGGTCGCCAGCGTGGCGAAACGGGCGTCGAGGAGGTCGCGGTGGCTGTCGGGGATCCGCTCGTGGGCGTCGTGGACCATGCACCGTGTATACCCGGGTCGGGCCGGTACCATCGGCCCCATCGCCCCCGAATCCTCAGGATCCTCGAGCGTTCCGCCCGCTCCGCCGCCGGCTCCCGCGCCGTCCGCGCCGTCCGAGCCCTCGGCGCCGTCCCTGCCCGTCCGCCTGCTGCTGGCCGACGTGGACGGGACCCTGGTCACCGAGGACAAGGTCCTGACCGACGAGGCGGTCGCCGCCGTGCAGCGCCTGCACGACGCGGGTGTGCTCTTCGCCATCACGAGCGGGCGCCCACCCCGTGGCATGGAGATGCTGGTCGAGCCGCTCGAGCTCGAGACCTCCATCGCCGCCTTCAACGGCGGGCTGGTCGTGGACCGTGCCATGGAGACCCTCGAGCAACACGTCCTGCCCGAGCACGTGGTGCAACCGGTGGCCGACCTGATGGGCTCTTTCGACCTCGACGTGTGGCTCTACCGCGGTGCCGACTGGTACGTGCGCGATCCCAAAGGGCCCCATGTCGACCGCGAGGCGTGGACGGTCAAGTTCGAGCCCAAGGTGATGGACGGCCTCGATGGGCTGACCGACGGCGTCGTCAAGCTCGTCGGGGTGAGCGACGACCACGGCGCCGTGCAGAAGGCGGCCGAGGCGGCCGCCGACACCTTCGGCCACCACGTCACCGCTGCCGCTTCACAGCCCTACTACCTCGACGTCACGCATCCGAAAGCCAACAAGGGCTCCGTCGCCCGCTACCTGGCGTCGCGCTACGCGCTCGACCCCGTGCAGATCGCCACCATCGGTGACATGCCCAACGACATCTTGATGTTCGCCCATTCCGGGCTGAGCATCGCCATGGGCAACGCCGACCCCCAGGTGAAGCGGGCGGCCCGGCACACGACGAGCAGCAACGAGGACGAGGGCTTCGCCCGTGCGGTCGACCGCTTCGTCCTGCCCGCCGCCCGCGGTACCTCGGCGACCTAGTCGCCGCGTCCCGTCTCGGCCTCTCAGACGCTGCGGTGGTTCTCGAAGCGCGCGTACTGCTTCAAGAAGAGCAGGTTGGCCTTGCCCGTCGGTCCGTTACGGTGCTTCGCCACCTCGATCAGCGCGTCGTCGGCCCGGTCGATGGGGACCTCGTCGTTGTACTCGGACTCCCGGTAGATGAACAGGACCACGTCGGCGTCCTGTTCGAGCGAGCCCGACTCGCGCAGGTCCGACAGCTGCGGCGTCTTGTCCTGCCGTGACTCGAGATTGCGGGAGAGCTGGGAGAGGGCGACCACGGGCACCTCGAGCTCGCGGGCCAGGATCTTCAGCCCCCGGCTGATCTCGGCCACCTCGGTCTGGCGGTTCTCCGCCCGGCCCCGTCCCGTCATCAGTTGCAGGTAGTCGATGACGACGATCCCCAGATCACCCTCCGACTTCTTGAGCCGGCGTGCCCGGGCCCGGATGTCCATCACCGTGACGGCGGGATTGTCGTCGATGAAGATCGGCGCGCTCGAGAGGCGGGTGACGGCCATGCCGATCTTGCTCCAGTCCTGTGTGCGGATGCGCCCGGTCTGCAGACTCTGGCCGTTGACCTCGGCCTCGGAGGCCAGCAGGCGCTGGGTCAGCTCGAGATGGCCCATTTCCAGGGAGAACAGCAGGGCGGGGCGTCCCACCTGCAGCCCGACGTTGGCCAGGACCCCGAGGGCGAAGCTGGTCTTGCCCATGCCAGGACGGGCGCCCACGATGTTGAGGGAGGAGGGCTGGAATCCGAGCAGGATCTGGTCGAGTTCGTGGTAGCCCGTGGCCACCCCGGTGATGTGCGAGCCGCGTTGGCCCAGCTCCTCGATACGGTCGAGTCCCGCCCCCAGCAGCTCGTGCAGCGGGCGCATGGTGTCGGCCGTGCGCCGTTCGCCCACGTTGAAGACCTTCTGCTCGGACTCGTCCACGGCGGCCTTGACGTCCTCGGGCACCGAATAGCCGATATCGGCGATCTCACCGGCCACCGCGATGAGCCGGCGCAACAGCGCGTGCTCCTCGACGATCTGGGCGTAGTGCCGCGCGTTGGCGATGGACGGGGTGTTGGCCTGCAGCGAGATGAAGATCGAGGGATCACCCACCTGCTCGAGCAGCCCCGAGCGCTTGAGCTCGTCGGTGACGGTGACGGCGTCGATGGCCTCCCCCCGCTCCATCAGGGCCTGGATGGCCGAGAAGATGTGCCCGTGCGCCGGCTTGTAGAAGTCCGCCCCGTCGCAGGTCTCGATCCCGACCGACGCCGCGTCGCTGGAGAGGAGCATGGCGCCGAGGAGCGACTTCTCCGCCTCGAGGTCGTGAGGGGGGATGCGCGCGCCGGCCGCGCCCGGGGGCGGGGCGGCCCGCAGCGGCTGGGGTCGGGTGTCGTCGAAGGCTTGGACCACGGTGCCCCTACTCTGACGGCGGCGGGCTGGGGAACATAAGAAAGAAATTGCTGTGGGAAAGCGGCCGCGGCCTGTGGGAAAAGCCCCTCTCCATGTGGGTAACCCCGGGCAGAGGCACGGTGGTGGTGTGGACAAGCCGTGTACGAGCGGCCGGACCTGGAGCCCCCGATGGACGTGCCGTCACCATCACCCGACATGATGAGCACACGGTCGCGACGTCTTGGGTGATGCCGCCCGGGGCGGCCACCGGCCCGGTGCAGCGTGGCTCCCTCGGCTCCCCTCAGCCGGTGGGGCTGACCTCCACGGTGACCACCACGGTCACGTCGCGGAAGAGCTCGACCGGGACCTCGAAGGTGCCGGTCTCCTTGATGTGGTCCGGGAGCATGATGTGCTTGCGGTCGACCTCGACGCCCCTGGCGGCCTGGATCGCCTCGGCCACCTCGGCCGGACCGACAGAACCGAAGAGCCGGCCGCCACCCGCCGCACGGGCGGTGATCGGGATCACCGTGCCGGCCAGCAGCTGGGCCTGGGCTTCCGCTGCGCTGCGGTCCTGTGCCTCGCGCAGGTCCCGGCGGCGCCGCATCTGCTCGGCCTGCCCTTCGACGCCGTCGCTGGCCGCGATGGCACGCCCGCCCGGCAACAGGAAGTTGCGGGCGAAACCGCCAGCCACCTTGACGATGTCACCACGGCGACCGACGCCGGCCACGTCGTCTCGGAGCACGACCCTCATGCCTCACCGCCGGCGTCGACCGTGACCGCTTCCTCGACCAGTTCGGACACCAACTCGGTGCCCTCCTCCATGACCGCGGCCTCGCTCGCCCCGTCACCCTGGGCGTCGGTCTCGTCGATCACGTCCACGGCGACGCGCTCACCGCGCTCGCCCGGTGTGCGCTCGCCCGGTGTGCGCTCGCCCGATCCCCGCTCGCCCGATCCCCGCTCGCCCGATCCCCGCTCGCCCGGTGCCCGCTCGCCACGGTCGCGGCCGCGACCACCTGGGCGCTCGGTGACAGTGCGCTGCGTGTAGGGGAGCAGGACGAGCTCGCGGGCCGTCTTGATCGCCTGAGCGAGCGCGCGCTGGTGCTGGGCGCAGTTGCCCGTGACCCGGCGTGAACGGATCTTGCCCCGATCGCTCATGTACTTGCGGAGCATGGTGATGTCCTTGTAGTCCACCCATTCCGTCTTGTCGCGGCACAAGGCGCAAGGCTTCTTCTTGACCCGGCGGCCCAGGTCCTTGGGGACGCGCCGCGAGCTCGACCCGCCGCGTTGGTTGTTGCGTGCCATCAGAAGGGCTCCTCGTCGTATCCGTAGCCACCTGCTCCGCCGCCTCCGTTGCCACCTGGGCTCGGGGTAGGCGGCGGCGCCGACTGCCGTCCGCCGCCGCGTCCGCCGTACTCACCGGGCGCGCGGCGCTCGTTCTTCGTGACCTGGGCGGTGGCCCAACGCAGAGAGGGTCCGATCTCGTCCGCCACGACCTCCACCTTTGACCGGCGTTCACCCTCCTGGGTCTCCCAGCTGCGCTGTTCGAGCCGACCCGCCACCATGACCCGGGCACCTCGGGTGATGGTCTCGCTGACGTTCTCGGCCATCTCGCGCCAGCACACGATGTCGAAGAAGGACGTTGCTTCCTCCCACTCCTGAGTCTGGCGGTTCTGCCAGCGCCGGTTGACAGCCAACCCGAAGGTGACATTGGCCTGCCCGGTGTTGGTGAAGCGCAGCTCGGGGTCCCGGGTCACGTTGCCCACGAGGGTCACGCTGTTGTCTGTCGCCATCTCTGCTCCTTCTCGGGGGCCTTCAGCTCGCCGCGTGCTCGGCGGCAGGCTTGTGGTCGGGGAGGCGGACCACCTTGTGACGCACCACCTCGTCGGCCAGACCGAGCATGCGGTCCAAGGCGGCAACCGTCTCGGGCTCGCCCGTGAACTCCACCACGACGTAGTAACCCTCGCGCTTGTGGTTCACCTCATAGGCGAAGGCGCGGCGGCCCCACCGGTCGATCGTCCCGGGAGTGCCCCCCGCACCGCGGATGGTCTCGAGAGCGTGGTCGAGGACGCCCTGGATCAAACTGGGCTCGGTGGTGGCCTCGAAAATGGCCATGACTTCGTAGGGCCGCATGTGCGGCACACCTCCCTCTGGACCGGCGATGCCGGGCTCCTGGCGGTCAGGAGCAGGGTTCTCTTGCGGGTCGCCATGCTAGCCGCCGCCGCCAGCCCCTGAACAGGGCGGTCCCGGCGAGGTCCGACCTCGCAGGCGCCGCAAGTGGCTTCACCGGCCGTATACGGCCGGCCGGCCACGTTCTCCTCGCCTGTATATGCGGGGGAAGCCTCTCGGCTTCACCCGCATATACAGCCAGGAGCGCCCGAGGCGGGAGCACGCGTAGAGGGCGCCGCACGGAGTCCCGGGCAGCCCGCGTATACACCGCAGAAAGAGAGCGTTCCTGCTGGGAAGGGTTCAGCCCGCGGCCGTGACCGCCCGCGGGCGAGGGCCGGGCTCAGCCCAGAGCGTCGCCCAGGCCTGCCGGGGCGTGGTAGGTCTCGGCGTCACTCGGAAAGCTCCCGCTCCGGACGTCGTCGGCGAACGCCGCGATCGCCTCGGTGGCGATGCGGCCGAGGTCGGCGTACTGCCGCACGAACTTGGGGGGCGTGGTCCGCCCCAGCCCGAGCAGGTCGTGGAACACGAGTACCTGGCCGTCGCAGTCCGGACCAGCGCCGATGCCGATGGTGGGGACGTCGAGTGCCTCGGTGGCCTTGGCCCCCACGACGTCGGGCACGCCCTCGATCACGAAGGCGAAGCACCCGGCGGCGGCGAGTGCCTTGGCGGCGTCGAGCAGGGCGCCGGCGGCATCGACGCTCTTTCCCTGGACACGGAAACCACCCATGGCCAGGACGGACTGCGGGGTGAGCCCGAGGTGCCCGACGACCGGGATCTCGGCCTTGACGATCGCCTCGACGACCGGGAGCCGGGCCCGGCCGCCCTCGAGCTTGACCGCCTGGGCGCCGGCGCGGATCAACCTCGCCGCGTTGCGCACCGCCTCGTCGGGGCTCAGGTGGTAGCTCATCCACGGCATGTCACCCAAGATGAGCGAGCGCGGCCTGGCGCGCGCCACGGCCGCGGTGTGATGGGCCATCACGTCGATGTCGACGTGGAGCGTGTCGTCGTATCCGAGGACGTTGTTGGCCACCGAGTCCCCGACCAAGATGATGTCTGCCCCGGCGCCGGAGACGATTCGAGCGCCCGGCTCGTCGTAGGCCGTGACCATGACGATCGGGGTCGAACCGTCGCGGCGCTTGCGGGCGCGCAGCGAAGGGACGGTGACGGGTGTCTCGCTCACCGTCGGGGCGTCGCCTTCTTCTGGTCCTTCTGGCGCGGCTTGACCCCACCCGCCGGGTACTTGCGCATGAGGTGGTGCCACGCGCAGCACGGGCAGACCTCCACCTCGTAACACAGCACGGGCTCGGGCCGCCGGCACAGTGCCTTCAACTCCGCCGCCGTCCCCGGGCAGCGTCCGCCGGAGGGGAGCTTCGCCCCGAAGACGAACGTGACGGTGACCAGCCGACCGTCGTCGCAGATCGGGCAGACCTCTTTGGTGGGACGACCGACATTCCGGGCCGCCCGCAGGAGCTCGGGATGGGCGTCGCACACGTCGACCTTTTGGACCCGGCCCCGCTCGACCTCCCGGACGAGGCCATTGCGGACGATGCGGTACTCGACCTGGGCGGTGACGTCAGCGCTCACGGCACGAGAAGGCGACCTCGGCTCCGAGGTGACGGACACGGCGGCCAGGCTACCGCTCAGGCACTGGTCGAAGGACACGGTCCGTCCGGCAGGTTCCAACACCCACCGCGACCAATCCGCGTTCCGCGTTATATCGAACCGATATAATGGACCGTCATGTTGGATCTGGCCATATTGGGGCTGCTCGAGGAGGGCGACCTCCACGGGTACGAGATCCGACGCCAATTGCGCGAGCACCTGGGCCTGCTGGCCAACGTCTCCTTCGGGTCGATCTACCCCGCCTTGACCAGGCTGGAGAAGTCCGGCGCGGTGACGACCATCGAAGGGCCGAGCTCGACGGCGGCGGTTTCCGTCACTGCCCCCCCGACCGGGTCCCTGAGCGGCGAGCTGGCCGTTCTGCGCGCCCGTCGCCACTCCCCCACCCGGGGTCGCCGCGGCCGCAAGGTGTACCGCATCACCGACGACGGGAGGCGGCTCTTCGCCGAGCTCCTCGAAGGTGGGGGGGTCGACGACGCCCGCAGCTTCGGCCTCCGGCTGGCCTTCGCGCGGCACCTGGCCCCGCAGGCCCGGATGGCGCTGCTCGAACGCCGCCGGGCGCTGTTGGTCCAGCGCCTCGGTGAAGCCGAAGGCGCCCGCGCCGACCTCGACGTCTACGCCCGCTCCGTCGTGCAGCACACCGCGGACGGCATCGCCCGCGACATCAGCTGGCTCGACACCCTCATCGCGTCCGAGCGCGCCGCCCTCGCCACCGCCGGCCACGAGCCGGCGAGCTGACCGACCATCGCAACGCCGACACCAACAACGCCGACACCAAAGGAGAAGCCTCCATGCCCACCCCCATCCGACTCGCGATCGCCGGCGTCGGCAATTGCGCCAGCTCGCTCGTCCAGGGCATCGAGTACTACCGGGACGCCGATCCCGGCGACGTCGTGCCCGGACTGATGCACGTGGAGCTGGGCGGGTACCACGTCCGCGACCTCGTCCCGGTGGCGGCGTTCGACGTGGACCAGACCAAGGTCGGCACGGACCTCGGCAAGGCGATCCACGCCGGACTGAACAACACGGTGCGCTTCGCAGACGTGGGGGAGCTCGGCGTCACCGTCCAGCGCGGACCGACGTTCGACGGGCTCGGCCGGTACTACCGAGAACTGGTGGAGGAGTCACCGGCCGAACCGGTCGACGTTGCCGCCGCGCTGCGCGAGGTGAAAGCAGACGTCCTCGTCTCGTACCTCCCCGTCGGCTCCGAGCAGGCGCAGCGCCACTACGCCCAGGCCTGCCTGGATTCCGGGGTGGCCTTCGTCAACGCCATCCCCGTCTTCATCGCTTCCGATCCCGCATGGGCCCGCAAGTTCCGCGACGCCGGGGTGCCCATCGTCGGCGACGACATCAAGAGCCAGGTCGGCTCGACCATCGTCCACCGGATCCTCACCCGGCTCTTCGAGGACCGCGGGCTGGCCCTGGACCACACGTACCAGCTGAACTTCGGCGGCAACATGGACTTCAAGAACATGCTCGAGCGCGACCGGCTCGAGTCCAAGAAGATCTCGAAGACACAGGCGGTCACGAGCCAGATCGAGCAGAACGTGCTCGACACCGAGGACGTCCACGTCGGACCCTCCGACCACGTGCCGTGGCTCAAGGACCGCAAGTGGGCCTACATCCGCATGGAGGGGCGCAACTTCGGCGACGTCCCGCTCAACCTCGAGCTGAAGCTCGAGGTCTGGGACTCCCCGAATTCGGCCGGCGTGATCATCGATGCCGTGCGCTGCGCCAAGCTGGCGCTCGATCGCGGTATCGGCGGTCCCCTTCTCGGCCCCTCGGCCTACTTCATGAAGTCGCCGCCGGTGCAGTACCACGACGACGAAGCCCACGCCCTCGTCGAGGCGTTCGCCGCCGGCGAGACCCAGGAACGCTGGCCCGACGACTGAGCCCGTCGGACGACTGAGCCCGTCGGACGACTCAGCCCGTCGGACGACTGAGCCCGTCGGCCGGGACGATTCAGACCAGGATGCGCTCGTCCGGCGCGCGCACGCCGACGACGGCGAGTGCCCGCCCCATGCCGAGGAAGGCACCGCAGCAGATGACGAGATCAGCCAGCTCGCCCTCGTCGAATGCCGCGTGGAGCCGGTCCCACAGCGCGTCGTCCATGGCGAGATGGTCCAAGGCGAACCGCTCGGCGAACTCCGCCGCCAGTCGCTCGCGGTCGCTCAGTGCGGTGGCGCCGCGCCAGTCAGTCACCTCGGCGTAGAACCCTTCCCCCGCCCCGGCCGCCTCACCGTCACGGGCGCGCGTGTCGCGGCAGACCGCGCAGTCGTTGATCAGCGCGATGGTCCAGCGGGCCGCTTCGCGCTCGCGCACCGACAGCTGCGAGTTCCCGTAGACGGACTCGGACAGCTTCCCCATTCCCGCCGCCATCTCCGGGCGCAACAGCGCCCAGTCGATGTGCTCGCCCATGCCGCTCTCCGGTGCCGCGATCCTCGTCATGGAACGAGGCTACCGCTGCACCCGGTCCCGGCTCAGCCCTGGGCGGCCCACCACTCCTTCAAGCGGGTCGTGGCCTCCTCCACGCCGAGAGGGCCCTCGTCGAGGCGAAGCTCCATCAAGAAGTGGAGGGCCTGTCCCACGGCGCGGCCAGGGCCGATGCCGAGGATCTCCATCACCTGGTTGCCGTCGAGGTCGGGTCGCAACGCATCGAGCTCCTCCCTCTGGCGCAGCTCCCCGATACGCGCCTCGAGCTCGTCCATGCGCCGGGCCAACGCGCGGGCCTTCGCCGCGTTGCGCGTCGTGCAGTCACAACGTGTCAGTTCGTTGAGCATGGCCAGATGGGGCCCGGCGTCGCGCACGTAGCGGCGCACCGCCTTGTCCGTCCATCCCAGGCGGTAGGTGTGGAAGCGGAGATGGAGCTCGACGAGCCGGACGACGGTGTCGACGTCTGCGGCCGGATAGCGCAAGGCCTCCATGCGTGCCCGCGTCATGCGCGCACCGACCACCTCGTGGTGATGGAACGTCACGCCCCCGCCGGTGATGGCGCGCGTGCGCGGCTTGCCCACGTCGTGGAAGAGGGCGGCCAGCCTGAGCAGTCGCTGGGGCGACGTCTTGTCGACCACGGCCAGCGTGTGCGCCAGCACGTCCTTGTGCCGGTGGATCGGGTCCTGCTCGAGTGCGAGGCCCGGCAGCTCCGGGAAGAACTCGGCCGCCAGGCCCGTGTGCACGACGAACCACAACGCGGTCGAGGGCACGTCGAGGACGACGATCTTGTCGAGCTCGCCGCGAATCCGCTCGGCCGAGACGATCGACATGCGCCCGTGCATCTGCTCCACCGCCGCCACGAGCGCCGGATCGGGCGCCAGGTCGAAGCGAGCGGCGAAGCGGGCCGCGCGCAGCATGCGCAGCGGGTCGTCCCCGAACGAGATCTCCGGGTCGAGCGGCGTGCGCAGGCGGCGGGCGGCCAGGTCGCCCAGCCCGTCGTAGGGGTCGATCAGCTCCATGTCGGGCAGGCGCAGGGCCATGGCGTTGACGGTGAAGTCCCGGCGCGACAGGTCCACTGCGATGTCGTCCCCGAAGGTCACGTCCGGCTTGCGCGACTCGGGCACGTAGACCTCGGCCCGGTGCGTCGTGATCTCGTAGACCTGCGTCCCCCTCCGGCAGCCGATCGTGCCGTAGCGCTCCCCCTGGGTCCACACGTCCTCGGCCCAGCCGGCCACCAGGCGCTTGATCTCGTCGGGCCGTGCCTCCGTGGTCAGGTCGAGATCGGCGTCGGCGCCGGTCTCGCCGGGAAACAGGGCGTCACGGACCGAGCCACCGACCAGATACAGGGAGCGGCCTGCGCCGGCGAAGCGCCCCGCCAGCTCCTCGGTGGCGCGCACGTAGGGGCGGAACCGATCGGGGACCGTCGAGGACTGCACCCGCCCACGGTAGTGCCCGCTCTAGCCTCTCCTTGTGCCGATGCGCTGGGCCAGGACCGCCCTTTGCACGCTTTCCTCTGTCGCACTTGCCCTCCTCGGCACGTGGGGCGCGGCCGCGCCCGGAGCCGGGGCGGCGGCACAAGGACACTCGGTCGTACCGGCGAGCTCGGGCGGCCCGGCGCTGACGCTGTTGTCCCAGTCCCCGTGGGTGTCGCCCCAACAGCCCTGGTTCAACCTCGCCGTGGGCGTGAACCCGGCCGAGGGCTCGGCCGGCGACCTCCACGTCGACCTCACCTTCTACGGGCGCCTCGACGACTCCTCACAGCTGCAGCAGTCCATCGGCGGAACGCCGCCCACGGGGACGCTGGCGCACGACAACCTCGTGACGGTGGCCGCCGGCGGGCCGACCGGCCTGACGGCCTCGGTCTGCGTGACCGTCCTCCCCCAGTCCAGCGCCAGCACGCCGGCCACCGGCGCCGGGGCCTGCCCCGCCGGCGCGCCGATCCTCGTCCTCGGCTGCACGCCGTTGACGGGGCGGTGCGGTGACGTCTACCCGGTCGGCGTCGCGCTGGTGCGCCAGGGCTCTGCCGTGCCCGTCGCGCACTTCACCACCTTCCTCACCTACCAAGAGCCCGGGGCGATCGGCGCCGGTGGTCCCCTCTCCGTGGCGGTCGTGCTGCCGGTCGCCGGTGCCGGTTTCGACACGGTGGCCAACGCGCTGGCTGCACATCACGACGTCCCGACGACGCTCGCCGTCGACCCGGCCTCGGTGAACGCCATCGAGCAGGGGCGCACGCGCGACGGCGGCCACGCGCTGGCGCAGCTCCAGGCACTGCCCGCCGACGAGGTCGTCGACGACTCCTACGTCCCCATCAACCTGTCGGCTCTCTCCGAGGCGGGCATCACGGGCGAGATCACCGCGCAGATGCTCCGAGGCGACCAGCTCCTGCGCGCCGCCGGGCTCAAACCGGCCGGGGGGACCTGGGTCGACCCCTTCTCGAACTTCACCCAGGGCGACGCTGCCAACCTCGCCACCGGCCTGCAAGCGGCCGGCGCGTCCCAGCTGGTCCTGAGCGACTCGGACCTGGCGACCAGCGGTCTCAACTCGTCCTTCACCTTCGCCCAGCCCTTCGGCCTCGACCTGGGCCAGGGCTCGCCGACGACCGCCGCCGCCGTCGACACCTCCCTCAGCGCCCGCTTCAGCGCCGATCCGGCCGATCCGGTGCTCTCGGCCGAGCAGCTCCTGGCCGGCCTCTCGTTCGTCCACTTCGAGAACGCCTTCTTGTCCAACCAGCGCGGCATCGTGCTGGCGCCACCGGCCGGCTGGAAACCGTCGGCGGCCTTCCTCGACACGCTGCTCGGAGGGCTGCTGCCCAACCAGGTGCTCAGCCCCGTGACCCTGGCCCAGTTCTTCCAGTCCGTGCCGGTCGGGGGCGGCCCCAACGACCGCGAGCCCTCGGTGCGGCACCTCCAGGCAGGTGGGGCGACACACGGCATCACGCACAACGCAGCGGTCCGCATCGGCCTGGCACGCCAGCAGCTGGGCTCCTACGCCGATGCGGTGAAGCCGGGCCACCCACCCCAGCTGAACTCGCTCGGTGACGGCCTCCTGGCCACCGAGGCCCTCGGCCTCTCCGCCACGCGCCGCGCCGCCGCGCTCAGCGCCTACGACCGGTCCTTCGCGGCCGCGACGGGCAAGATCACCCTGGCCACGGAGCGGACCGTCACGTTCACCGCGCAGCAGGCGGCCATCCCGGTGACGGTCCTGTCGGCGTCCCCCTATCCGGTGCACGTCGTGGTGACCCTCGACAGCGACAAGTTCACGTTCCCCAACGGCAACACCCGGACCCTCCTGCTCGACCGGCCCACGACCTCGGTCCGGGTCACGGCCCAGGCCCGCACATCGGGCGACCGCCTTCCCATCGAGGTCACGCTGCGCACACCCGACGGCCAGCTGCTCATCGCCCACACCGTCCTGACGGTGCAGTCGACCGCCATCTCCTTCGCCGGCGTGGCGCTGACGGCGCTGGCCGGGGCGGTCCTCCTCCTGTGGTGGGTGCGCACCTGGCTCCGCTCGCGACGCGCCCGCGCCCGGGCGCGCTGACCGTGGCCCCGCCCCGTCGGGCCCGGACCCTCCCCCTGCGGACCTCGGCCGTCTACGTCGCGGTCGGGACCGGCGTCTCGCGCCTCACCGGTCTGCTGCGCTTCGTCGCCCTGGCGTGGGCCCTGGGCCTCTCACACCTCCTGGCCGACTCGTACAACCTCGCCAACACCACCCCGAACATGCTCTACGACGTCGTGCTCGGCGGCGTGCTCTCGGCCACATTCATCCCGGTCTTCGTCGACCGGCTGGCCAACAAGAAGGAATCCGAGGCTTTCGACTCGATCTCGGCGGTCATCACGGTGTCGGTGGTCGTCCTGTTGGTGACGACCCTCGCCGCGCTGGTGGCGGCGCCCTACTTCATCGACGCGCTGACGGCACTGGACACCCACGCCCACGCCGGGCGCGTGCACCAGGTCGAGCTCGAGCGACAGGTGGCGACGACGTTCCTGCGCTGGTTCGTGATCCAGATCGCCGCCTACGGCCTCTTCGCCCTGGCGGCGGCGCTCCTCAACACGCGCCGGCGCTTCGTCGCCGTGGCCTGGGCACCGATCGTCAACAACCTGGTGGCCATCGGCATCTTGGTGTGGTTCGGGCTGTGGGCCGGGCACGGGGCGACCCTCGCCAGCGTGCAGCAGCACCACGCACAGCTGGTGCTGCTCGGCCTGGGCACCTCCCTCGGCGTGGTCTGTCAGGGGCTGGCGCTGATTCCGAGCCTGCGTCGGGCCGATCTGGGCTTGCTGCGCTGGCGCTGGAACATCCACGACGACGCGCTGCGCGCCATCGTGCACCTGGGGGGCTGGACGTTCGGCTTCGTCGTGGCCAACCAGATTGCGCTCTTCATCGTCACCGTGCTGGCGGGCTCCGTGGCCGGCCCCGACCCGGTGTCGTCGTACACCTACGCCTACGCCTTCTTCCAGCTCCCCTACGGCGTGATCGCCGTCACCATCATGTACGTCGTCACACCCGACCTGTCCGAGAAGTGGTCCACGGGTCAACAGGAGGCGTTCCTCCACCGCATGACCGGCGGCATGCGCGCCATCCTGGCCCTCGTCGTCCCTTCCGCCGTGGGCATGCTGCTGCTGGCCCGGCCCGCCGTGGAGCTGCTGCTCGGCCACGGTCACAGCACCCCGGCCGAGACGGCGACGACTGGCGCCTCCCTGGCCATGTTCGCCCTGGGGGTCCCGGGCTTCTGCGCCTACCTGTACTTCGTGCGGGTGCTGCAGTCGATGCAGCGCACCAAGGTCGCCTTCCGTCTCTACCTGGTGGAGAACGGGCTCAACATCGTGCTCGCGCTCATCTTGGTGCACCCCCTCGGGGTGCGGGGTCTGGCCCTTTCGCTCTCGATCGCCTACACGGTGGCGGCACTGCTCGCCTTGTCGACCTTCCACCGGTGGTTCGGCCAGTTGGGCGACCACGCCGAGTGGGCCCCGCTCTGGCGCGTCGTCATCGCCAGCATCCCCATGGGCGTCGTGGTCCTCGTCGTGTCCAACCTCTCGGGCTCGACGAGCCTGCCCGCCCTGTTCGTGCGGGTGGTGGGCAGCCTGGTGGCCGGCGGGCTCGTCTTCGGCGGCGTGGTGGTCTGGCTCGGCCGGCGCCACGACGCGCGCCGGCCCGCCTCGGTCCAAAAGCACCCGCACCCTCCACCGCGCCCACCGCGACCACCGGGCTCGCGGCCAGTGGTGGGACCCGGTCCGGGGCCCACGACGCCGAGACCCAACGGCGCCCATGCCTCCCGTGCCGGCGCGGCCGGAGAACCCGAACCGCAGCCCCCGTCGCGCACAGGACAGGAGCCGGAGCCGGAGACCGAGCCGGAAGCGGAGCCAGAGACGGAGCCAGGGACGGAGCGGGAACCCGAGCCGGTCGACGTGGGCGTGGTGCGCCGTGTCGGCGGTACCCGCGAGCCGGCCCCACCGTCGGCGCCACCGTCGGCCCCACGGTCGGACCGCCCCGATCCCTCCGGCACCATCCGGCCCCTGCACCCCGACGCGACCATCCGGCCTTTGCGCCCACCCGAGCCGACGGTCCGGCCTCTCCGGTCGCTCCGTCCCATCGGTCCCGACGAGGCTCCGGGTCCCTCGGGGGCGGGACCGGTCCGTCCGCGGCGACCACCGCCCGGCGGTCCCGAGGGCACCTGAACCGCACCGCCGGTCCGGGTCCCGACCGCGGCCCCGTGGCAGACTCCCCTTCCATGCCCGGGATCCGTATCGTCACCGACAGCGCGTGCGACCTCAGCGACCAGTTGGTCGAGGAGCACGGTGTCATCGTGGTGCCGCTCACGATCCGCTTCGGCAGCGAGGAGTTCGAGGACCGCCGCCAGCTGAGCCCCGACGAGTTCTGGGACCGCTGCCGCGGCAAGGGCGCGCTGCCCGAGACCGCCGCGCCGGCGCCCGGAGCGTTCCAGGCGGCCTTCCAGCAGGCGGCGGACGAAGGGGCGGCCGGCGTGCTCTGCCTGACCATCTCCTCGAAGGTGTCCGCGACCTACGGTTCGGCGCGTACCGCCGCCGGCTCGTTCGAGGGCATCCCGGTCACGGTCGTCGACACCTTGAGCCTGACCATGGGCCAGGGGCTGTTGGTCATCGCGGCGGCCGAGGAGGCGGCGGCGGGCGCCGGCCTCGAGGAGCTGGTGACGGCCACCGAGGACCGCATGGCCCGGACCCGGATCTACGGCGTCATCGGGGGTCTCGAGCACCTCCAACGGGGCGGGCGCATCGGCGGGGCCCGTGCCCTGCTGGGTTCGCTGCTCAACATCAAACCGGTGATCCAGCTCAAGGACGGCGAGGTGGCCGAGGAGTCCAAGCAGCGGACCCGGGCTCGCGCCCTCGCCTACCTGCTCGACAAGGTCAGGGCCGATGCGGCGGCGGCGCCGCTCGAGCGCATCGCCGTGGCCGACGGCGCCTGCGACGATTTCCCCGAGGTGCTGGCCGGCCTGGCCGACATCCCCACCGAGCACCCTTTGGTTCCGGTGGACCTCGGGCCCGTCGTCGGCACCCACGCCGGTCCGAACACCGTCGGCGTCTGCTACATCGTCCCAGCCAGGACGCCCAGCTCCGCCGGTGCGGGTGGATCGGCCGGGTAGTCTCGCCCCCGTGCCCGACAACGACTTCTCCGATGCGCTGGGCGAGCGTGCGCTCGATGCGGTTGACGCCGTCGTGGCGACCGTCAACGACAAGGCCGTCCGGCCGGCCATCGTGGCCGCCCGTGGCGTGGTCTTCGGTGTCGTCATCGCCGTGGTCGGTATCGCCACCGTGGTGCTGTTCTGTGTCGGCTTCATCCGGGTGACCACCATCGCCGGGCACAAGGTCTGGGCCTCCTACCTCGTCCTCGGCGGGTTGTTCAGCATCCTCGGGGCCGTCCTCTACTCGCGCCGGGGGCTCCCGCCCGATGCCTGAGGGGGCGCCGACGGCGCACCGGCCCGAGCACCGCAAGGTCGTCATCATCGGCAGCGGGCCCGCCGGCCTGACCGCCGCCCTCTACACGGCGCGAGCCCAGCTCGAGCCGCTCGTCATCGAGGGCGAGCCCTCCTCCACGAGCGACCAGCCCGGCGGCCAGCTCATGCTCACGACCGAGGTGGAGAACTATCCCGGCTTCGTGGACGGGATCATGGGGCCCGAGCTGATGGGCATCATGCGGGCCCAGGCCCTGCGCTTCGACGCCGAGCTGCGCGTCGCCAAGGTCAGTCGCCTCGAGCTGGGGCCCCGGCCCTTCGAGCTTTGGATCGGAGACCCCGCGGCCGACGCGCCGACCGTGACGGCCGACGCGGTCATCGTGGCCACGGGTGCCCGCTCCCTCATGCTGGGCGTCGCCAACGAGGCACGGCTGCTCGGCTACGGCGTGTCGACCTGCGCCACCTGCGACGGCTTCTTCTTCCGGGACCAGCACATCGCCGTGGCCGGCGGCGGGGACTCGGCGATCGAGGAAGCCAGCTTCCTCACGCGCTTCGCCTCCAAGGTGACCATCATCCACCGCCGCGACCAGCTGCGCGCCTCGAAGATCATGCAAGAGCGCGCCTTCGCCAACCCCAAGATCGAGTTCAGGTGGAACTCGGTGGTGACCGACATCCTCGGCGACACCAAGGTGGCGGGTCTGCGCCTGCGCGACACGGTGAGCGGTCAAGAGTCCGAGCTCGATGCGACCGGCCTCTTCGTCGCCATAGGCCACGAGCCCAATTCGTCCCTGCTCAAGGGGCAGGTCGAGCTGGCCGACAATGGCTATGTCCGCACGTTCGACGGCACCACCCGGACCAGCGTCGAGGGGGTCTTCGCCTGCGGCGACGTCCAGGACGACTACTACCGCCAGGCCGTGACCTCGGCCGGGTCGGGCTGCATGGCCGCCATCGACGCCGAGCGCTGGCTGGAGACGCAGGGCGAATAGGCGCGGACCCGGCCCTGCGACGAAGCGCCGGGAGGATTCATGGGCAAAGGGCGGCCGAGCCCGAAACGGGGAACAGAACGACAGGGCGTGGCGTTACACCCGCTGACGAGGAGGCGGCGTCACACCCGCTGACAAGGAGATGGCATGAGCGAGAAGATCGAGACGCTGACCGACGCTACGTTTGACGAGCATGTCAAGAGTTCGGATGTCCCCGTGCTGGTGGACTTCTGGGCGGAATGGTGCGGCCCGTGCAAGATGATCTCTCCGGTCCTGGAGGAGATCGCGGAGGAGCACGCGGGCAAGATTCGGATCGGCAAGCTCAACATCGACGACAACCTCGACGTGACGCGCCGCTTCGACGTGATGAGCATCCCCACGCTGATCCTGTTCAAGGACGGCGAGCCCCAGGTACGCCTGATCGGGGCCAAGCCCAAGGGCCAGCTGCTCGAGGAGATCTCGGCCTACCTGTAGGGCTGCCGCTCGCTCTCGGCGACCGCGGTGACGCGGTGGCCGACGTCCAGCACCGCCTCACCGCCGTCATCCCCGGCGCGCCGGTCGACGTCGACGGCGAGTTCGGACCGGCGACGCGGGCCGCGCTGGAGGCCTTCCAGCGCCTGCGGGGCCTGCGCGTCGACGGGATCTGTGGGCCTCAGACGTGGAACACGCTGGTCGAGGCCGGTTTCCGCCTCGGCGACCGCTTCCTCTACCGCCGGACCCCCATGCTGCGGGGTGACGACGTGGCGGAACTCCAGCAACGCCTGTGCAGCCTGGGGTTCGACACCGGGCGCGTCGACGGCATCTTCGGCGACGCCACCGTCGGGGCGCTCGGCGAGTTCCAGCGCAACGCCGGGCTCCCGGTCGACGGCATCGTGGGCGGGGCCACCCTGCACGAGCTCCTCCGCCTCGAGCCCCGGTACGACCAGCTCCAGCTGGTCTCGGCGGTACGGGCCCGGGCCGCGTTGCGCGACGCCCCTCCGACACTGCGCGGCCGTCATCTGGCCGTGGGCGAGAGCGGCGGACTGGGCAGCGTGACCGGTGCCCTGCGGCGCCGCCTCACCCTCAACGGGACCCGGGTGACCGAGCTGCACCACCCCGACGACACCGTGCAGGCCAAGGAGGCCAACGAGCTCGAGGTCGACGTCTTCGTCGGGCTGCGCCTCAACCCCGACGTGTCGGCGTGCCGCACCTCGTTCTGGTCGGGCACCCACGACGACTCGCCCGGCGGACGGCGCCTGGCCGAGCTGGTCCAGAGCACGGTCCCCGAGGCGTTGGGCGTGGCCGACGGCGGCGTGCACGGCATGGCCCTGCCGATCCTGCGCGAGACCCGCATGCCTGCGGTCCTCATCGAGGTGGGGCCGGCCAGCGCGGTGGTCGAGCACGCCCCCGCCCTGGCCGCCGCGCTCTCGCACGCGCTGGGGCGCTGGGCCGACGCCTCCTGGGAGTGATTACCAGTAATCAATTTCCGGCAGACAGTGCCGGGCGGGCTCCGGGTTGACGCCGGACGCTGCGCCGGCCCGTGTGACGGTGACGCGAGCAAAGCCTCCTGCAGGTGAACCAGGTGACAATCCACAACGTCATGCACAGGTTGTGGATGAAGCTGAACAGCCCGTTGACGGTTCCTCCGGGCTAGGCCACCCCGCCGTCGCCCACCATCGCCCGGTAGATGCGCTCGAGGTCCTCGAGGGTTGCGAACTCCACCACCAGGCGCCCCCGCCGGTTCTGGATGTCCACCTTGACCCTGGTGTTGAGGTAGGTCGAGAGGAGATCCTCGAGCTCGAGCACACCCGGCTCGGGCAGCTTGCGCACGGGCACGTGGCGCGTGGCGGACCCATCGGCCGTGCCCGCCGTCACACCGTTGGTTGTCGGGGTTGGCGGCTCGGGCTCGCTGGGCACCACCCGCAGCTCGGCTCCGCCCGTTCGGACCAGCTCCTCGACCGCCCGCACGGTCAGGCCCTCCTCGACGATGCGCAGCACGAGCCTCTCTTGGAGCACACGGTCGGGCGTCCCCAGCAGGGCGCGGGCATGCCCGGCCGAGATGGTGCGCTCCGAGAGCGCCCGCTGGGCTCCGGCCGGCAGCTGCAGGAGCCGCAAGGTGTTGGTCACGGTGGCGCGGCCCTTGCCCATTCGGCTGGCCACCTGCTCGTGGGTCAGCCCGAATTCGTCAATCAGCTGTTGGTAGGCCGCGGCTTCCTCGAGGGCGTTGAGGTCGACACGGTGGAGGTTCTCGACGAGAGCCTGCTCCAGGCTCGCGACGTCGTCCGCCACCTGCACCAGCACGGGGATGGTCTGGAGCCCCGCCCGGCGGGCGGCTCGCCAACGCCGCTCCCCCGCGATCAGCTCGTAGCTCTCCGTCTCCTCCTGGATCTCGCGCACCAGGACGGGCTGGAGCAGGCCGACCGCCTTGATGGACGCCGCCAGGGAGGCCATCGACTCCTCGTCGAAATGGCTCCGCGGCTGGTAGGCGTTGGGTCGGATGTGGGAGATGGGCACGACCCGGAGCGCCGAGTCGGACTCCCCCACCACCTCACCGGGAATCAGGGCGCTGAGACCCTTACCGAGTCCGCTGCGGCGCGCCATTGCTCACCTCCTTGGCCAGCTCGCGGTAGGCCACGGCACCCCGCGAGGCTGGATCGAACACCGTGATGGGCTGCCCGAACGAGGGCGCCTCGGAAAGCCGGACGGTCCGAGGGATCACGATCCGGCACACCCGTTCTGCAAAGTGCTCCCGCACCTCGTTGGCCACGTCGACCGAGAGCCGGGTCCGGGCGTCGTACATCGTGAGGACGATGGTCGAGACTTCCAGGGTCTCGTTCAGATTGGTCGAGACCAGGTTCACATTGCGCAACAGCTGGCTCAGCCCCTCGAGGGCGTAGTACTCGCACTGGATCGGCACCAGGACCTCGTCCGCCGCCGCCAGACCGTTCACGGTGATGAGCCCGAGCGACGGCGGGCAGTCGATGAGGACGAAGTCGAAGTCGTCGACCACCGAGTCGATGGCCTTCTTCAGCTTGAGCTCACGGCTGAAGGCGGGGACCAACTCGATCTCCACGCCGGCCAGATCGATGGTGGCCGGAGCCACGAAGAGGTTCTTGACACTCGTGGGCTCGATGCAATCCTCGAGCGGCTGGTCCCGCATGATCACGTCGTACATGGACAATTCGAAGTTCCGTGCCTCGACCCCGAGTCCCGTCGTGGCATTGCCCTGTGGGTCGAGGTCGATGACGAGCACGCGGTAGCCCTGCTCGGCCAGCGCCGCCCCGAGGTTCACCGTCGTGGTCGTCTTGCCGACGCCACCCTTCTGGTTGGCCACGGCGATGATGCGCGGGAGCGGCCGGACCTCGGGCTTGGCGCCGTTCAACAGGTCGGCGGCATCGCTCCCGATGGAAGGCGGGCGCATGGTCGGCTCGGTGACCTCGGCTGTGGTGACCTCGGCTGTGGTGACCTCGGCTGTGGTGACCTCGGCTGTGGCCACCTCGGCGACCGGGCTGACCGGGCTGACTGGGCTGACTGGGCTGACTGGGGGAGTAGACGGGGGTGTGGACGCAGCGGGCGGCGCAGGGGGCGGGGGAGCGGGCATCTCCTCTGGAGCGGCCCGGCTCGGGCCGGCCGGGGGTGTTCGGTCGGGTTCCACCTCGGCGGCATCCTCCACGCGAGCCGCGTGCGCCGGCCGCCGAGGCTCCGACGCCGGGGCGGGTGACGAAGGAGCCGGTGCGGCTTCGCTTTCGGTGTCGAGGCTCCGAACGGGATCTGTCGATGTCGGTCCCGATTCCGCGTGTACGCCCACCTCTTGGTCGTACGGAGCTGGTTCGGCAACTGCCTGTCTCTTGTCTGGAGACTCCCTGTCCCGGCGCCTGATGCGCATCAAGCAGGGTTCCCGACTCGCCCAAGCACGACGCATATCCTGGCCTGCACATGCGTCGAGGTCAAGACTTACGGCTGTTTCACGTGAAACCTCGACCAGGATTCCTTTGGCACGGGCCCCCGATGGCTTCCACGGCAACCCCTGCCCGGTCGAATACTGAGCGATCAGAACTCTCAGCCTCGTCAAGATGTTTCACGTGGAACCACACCGCTCCGAGAAAGCGGAGTCGCTCCATGGCCCTGATCAGAAGAGCGGCCTCTTGGCAGGAACGCCATTGCGGCGGGGAAAGCGGGGTGGGCACGGCAAGGCCTGTCGCAGCGTCTGGTACTCGAATTCCTCCGTGACGGCGACCCCCGGTTCGAGGCCCAGTCGGCCGAGCTCGTCGGCCGGCCAGCGCTCTCTTTGCCGCTCCGGTCGGGCGGTGCCCGTGATGCCCCCTCCGTCGGCAGGCGGCTCCGAGACCACCAGCCAGCCGCCGGGACGCAACAGGGGAGCGGCACATTCGGCGACGACCGCCGGTTTCCCGAAGGACCGGGCAAAGGCTCCGTCGAAGGTGCCTCGGAGGTCCGGGTCACGACCCAGCTCTTCGGCCCGACCCTCCAGCACGCTCACCCGGCCATCGAACCCGAGCTGCGCGATGGAGCGCCTCAGGAATTCACAGCGCCGCCGTGACGCCTCGAGCAGCGCCAGTTCCACCTCGGGCCATGAATGGGCGACGACCAGACCAGGCACGCCACCGCCCGATCCCAGGTCGACGAGCCTCGGCCGGGAACTGCGGGTTCGACCCGTCCCTGCTCTCGTCGCCGGGTCCGCCTCCGTGAGACCTCTGGCGACCACGACGAACCCGGCTCCGTGGCGGATCTGGAGATCGAGGGACCCCGGACCGAGGAAGCCGGCGCGACGCGCCTCGGCCAACACCTCGAGTAGGGAATCAGCGGCGCCGGAGCCAGAACCTTGACCGGCGCCGGTCACCGGCGCGCCCTCAGGCAGGGGAGATGACGATGTGGCGGTTCGGGTCCTCGCCCTCGGAGCGCGTGACGACCCCTTCGATCTCGTTGACCGCGTCGTGCACCGTCTTGCGATCGGCGGGGCTCATGGGCTCGAGTGCCTTCTCCTGACCCGACGCCAGGACCTCCTCGGCGATCTGCATGCTGAAGCGCGTGAGCGCAGCCGATCGACGTTCCCGGTAGCCGGCCACGTCGACGAGGATCCGGTCGGTCCGTGAGGGGCACTGCCGCTGGACGACGGCCCGCGTCAGATCCTGGAGGGCCAGCAGCGTCGAACCACGGGGGCCGACCAACATGCCGAGGTCCTCGCCCGTGGCGGCGATCTCCACCGTCTCCTCGTCGAGGATCCGGCTCTCGACCGTGCCCTCCATCCCGAGCTCGTCGAGAAGGCCGGACACGAAGGCCCGACCGACCTCGCCCTGCTCCTCGAGCGTCATTCCTTCGGCCATCTCCGTCTCCTTCGCCTCGGTTCCCCTCGGTTCAGTGGCCCGCTCCCGGGCATTCTCGCTCCCGGACTCGCTCCCGGGCATTGCGCCGGAGCCGTTCTGCGAGACCTCACGCGCGCCGGCAACCGCACCGGCACCGGCACCGGCACCGGCACCGGCACCGGCACCATTGCGCCTGTTCCGCCGCCGGCGGGCCGAACGACTCGTGCCTGCGCCGGCGGTCGGCCGATCCGAGGTCGTCGAGGAAGCCTGACCCCGACCGGCATCCGACCGGCTCTGGTTCCCCGAGCCCGAGCCAGAGCCCGATGTCTGTCTTTGCCCCCCCTGGCGGCCCCCGTCGCGGCCCCCCTGCCGTGACCGCTCGCTCCGGCGCGGACGCTCCCGGCGCGGACGCGCACCGACGGGCCGCACGCGGGCGCGTACGCGGGCCTCCACCCGCATGCGGCCGAACAGCCCTGTCTTGGGCTCCGAGACGACGATCACCTCGGCATCGCCCTCGGCCACACCGAGCTGCTCCAGCGCCCGATCAGTCGCCTCCTCGACCGTCTTGCCCGCCACTTCGACCCACTCCACCCTCTTACCGAGCCTTTCTGGCACGCTTGGAGCGCGACCGCGGATGCGCCTTGGGCGCAGGTGCCGCCTCGTCCTCGCCAGCCGCCTTGCCGTTCGTCCTTCCCTTGCGGGCGCCACCGGTCGGCTTGCGCCCGTTCCCGTACCCGTTGCGGTTGCCATTCCGGCCCGTGCCGGACTTCGCCGGCGGCAACGTCCCCTTCGCGGCAGCCGTGCCGTCGGTGGCGGTCGACTTCTTCTTCGCCGTGGGCGAAGGAGGAGTCGGCTTCGCCTTCTCCTCCTTCGCGGTGACCTCCTTGGCCGCTGCCTTCTCCTTGCCCTCCTTGGCCGAGCCGATCTCGCGCTCGGCCGCGACCGGTTCCACCATGCCCGTCTTGAACATCACCTCTTGTGTCCCGATGCGCATCGCCGACGAGACCACCATGTAAATCGTTGCTCCCGCCGGCACTCTTAGGTAAATGACACCGAAGATAATTGGGAAAAACTTCTGCATCGACTGCATCTGTTTGTTCGCCGCTGCCGCCTGCGGATTACGATTGTTCATCTGCCGCATTTGGTAGTACTGCAGGAACATCGCAGCCGCGATGAGGACCAGGTAGGGGATGACCAGCACGGCCTGGCTTGCGCTGGAAGTACTCGTTACGTGATTCGAGAAGGGAAGCGAGGAAAGATCCATCCCGAACCACCAATGCATCTGGCCTTGACTCACGACGAGGTCGTGATGCATTTGTGAATTAGTTGGAATGTACCTGGGCGCTCCACACACCTTTTGTTTGCAGACAGCATTTTGGCCGAACTGATTGACGTACTGAGCGCCGCGCGAGACCTGGTTGGAGAGTCCCCGGATCAGGGTGTAGAGGACGATCAGGAAGGGCATCTGCAGGAGACTCGGGAGGCAGGCCCCGAACGGGCTGGTCCCGTTCTCCTTGTAGAGACGCATCATCTCCTGGTTGAGCATCTCCCGGTTCTCCGCGCCCTTGTACTTGGCCTGGAGCTTCTTCATCTCGGGCTGCAGCCGCTGCATGGCCAGCATGGACTTGGTGCTCTTCACCGTCACCGGTGTCAGCGCCAGCATGATGATGACCGTCAGCCCCGTGATGGCGAACCCGTAGTTCGGCCAGACGGCGTAGAGGCCGGCCAGGATCAGCCCGAACAGCTCGAAGATCGGGTGGAAGATCTCCCCGACCAGCTTGAACAGGCTGTTCTCGGCCAGGAGCGGATGGCTCAGCACGGCCCCTCCCCGTCATGGGCGTGCACACGGAGCGGCACCAGATCGACACCGTGGGGCCCGAAGGGCCGGCAGCGCACCAGCCGGCGCGCCGTGAGGGCGAAGCCCCGCCAGAACCCGTGCACGGTGAAGGCCTCGAGGGCGTAATTCGAGCAGCTCGGGTAGAACCGGCACGGTGAGATCCGGCCGGAGGCCGCGCCCTGGTAGAGCCTCACCAGCGCGACGGCGGCGCGGACCGGCAGGCTGAGCCGTTCGTCTTCCCTGTTCACGGGCATCCTCCCGTTCTGCCGGCCCGGCGCAGGGCCGTGCTGACCGCGCTGCGGAAAGGTCCGGCCGCCAGCCCGGACGCACCGGGGGCCAGCCGCACCAGGTAGCGCCCGCGAGCCAGGCTCGGAGCCTCCGCCCGTACGACCTCCCGGGCCCGCCGGCGCAACCGGTTGCGCGTGACCGCGCTCCCACAGTGCCGCCCGATGGCGTATGCCACCTGCGGAAACACTCCCACCGTGTCCTGGTGGGCCGGGACGAAGCTCACCTGGACCGGGCCGCTCGCGCCGCGGCACCTCGAGCGCCGGAGCTCCGAGAACGCGCCGCGGCTGGTGATCCGTCCGACCCTCCGTACAGGCACGCGACCGCCTCAGACGGTGAGACGGTGGCGCCCCTTGAGCCGCCGCGATTTCAAGATGGCCCGGCCGGCCCGTGTCGACATCCGCTTGCGAAAGCCGTGGGTACGGGCCCTTTTCCGGGAGTTGGGTTGATAAGTGCGCTTCACGTCAAATGAGCCTTTCGCGACGCCCGAGCGGCATCGGGGACCGTTCCTCGCAGGTCATTGTCGCGGCCTTCCAGTCGAATGCGGCCGCCGGCGGCGAGTCCTCCCATGTTAGGCGCGTTTTGCAGATGGCCTCTAGTCGCATCGGGTCGGAGCGGTGTACCGTCGGCCCCTTACCCACACCGAGGATCGTCCCCGAGGTCGCAGCCGGACGCCGAGGGGGAGAAGGGGTGTTCCGCTCAAGGTGACCCAGGCGACAGAACTCTGGACAAGATGCTCGAAGGCCCTGCACGACCAGGTGTCGGAGAGCACGTGGCAGCTGTGGCTGTCGGGCCTCGAACCCGAGGCCTTCGACGACGGCGTCTTCACCCTGTCCGTCGCCAACGGCCTCATCCGCGAACGGGTCGAATCGCGCTACCTGCCGATGATCGAAGACACCCTCGCCAACGAGGCCGGCGCACCCGTGCGCGGCCGGCTGACCGTCCGGGAGGCGGACGTCGAGCACAATTCGATCGAAATCCCAGGTGGAGGTGCTGATTTTCCCAGCGATCCCCAGCCCCTCGCGTCACCCGAGCCCGCGGCGGTGGCGGCGACCACCAGACCAGGACGCGAAACCCCGGCGGTCCAACTCGACACGAAGTTCACGTTCGAGACCTTCGTCGCCGCCTCCTCCAACCGCTTGGCCCATGCGGCGGCCCAGGCGGTGGCCGAGACGCCCGGGCGCTCCTACAACCCCCTCTTCATCTACGGGGACTCGGGCCTCGGCAAGACCCACCTGCTCCACGCCATCGGCAACTACGTCGCCGAGAACTACCCCCGGCGCAAGGTGCTCTACGTCACCACCGAGACGTTCATGAACGACTTCGTCGACTCCCTCCGGACGTCGACCACCCTCGCCTTCAAGCGCCGCTACCGCGACTGCGACGTCCTCCTGATCGACGACGTCCAGTTCATGGAGCGCAAGGAGGGCCTCCAGGAGGAGTTCTTCCATACCTACAACGACCTCAAAGGGGCCTCGAAGCAGATCGTGCTCACGTCGGACCGGCCTCCCAAGTCGATCGAGACCCTCGAAGACCGGTTGCGCAGCCGTTTTCTGTCCGGACTGATCACCGAGATCGACCCACCGGACCTCGAGACCCGCCTGGCCATCCTTCGGTCCAAGTCCCTCAGCGAAGGTCGTGAGGTGCCCGACGACGTCCTCGAGTTCATCGCCTCGCACGTGAAGGACAACATCCGAGAGCTCGAAGGGGCCCTGATCCGGATCTGCGCCTTCGCCAAGCTCAACAAGGAGCCCATCTCCCTCACCCAGGCCGAAGAGGTCCTCTCGGACCTGGTCCGGGCCGGTGAGCCCCGGCGGATCTCGCCCCAGACCATCCTCGAGGCCGTCTCGGCCAGCTACGGGTTCTCGGTCGAGGCCCTCATCGGGCCAAGCCGGACCCGGCCACTGGTGACGGCACGTCAGGTCGCCATGTACCTCACCAGGGACCTCACCGACTACAGCTATCCGGCCATCGGCCGGGTCTTCGGCAAGCGGGACCACACCACGGTCATCCACGCCGTCGACAAGATCGCCGGCCAGATGCAGGAGCGTCGGCAGATCTACGAGCAGGTGACCGAACTGATCCAGAAGATCCGTGCCGGATCGGCCTGAAGCTGCACCCGAATCGCGACGGACGACAGCTGTGGTTCGCAAGAGGAAAAGCTTGTGGAACCAGCGCCGGCGTCCTGGGGACGCGGCCCGCCCTTTTCCCCAGCTTCCCCCAGGGCACGAATCGGCCGCGCTCCTCACCGCGCTCCACCCCCATCGCGCTGGGGAAGGAGCGAACCACACTGACCTGGGCCGCGGCCATATTCTCCACAGTCCACAGCCCTTACTACCTTTACAACCCACACATACTCTTCCCTGCACGATGGAACATCAGGGAACGCCCCGAAAGGACAGCCCGCGGTGAAGTTCAGATCGGAGCGCGATGCGCTCGTCGAGATGCTCGCCACAGCCGGCCGAGCCGTCGGAGGCCGAGGTGGGTCCTCACCGGTGCTGCTCGGCTTGTTGTTGCACTGCTCGGGCAACGCGCTGAGCGTCACGGGGACGGATCTCGATCTGACCATCCAGGTCACCGACGAGGTCATCGGCATCGACGACGGCAGCTGTGTGATCCCGGCACGCCTCTCGACGGACATCGTGCGCCGTCTGGAGCCGGGTGCGGTGACCTTCGCCGACGAGGGGGACCACATCACGATCTCCGCGGCCCGCTCGACCTTCAAGTTGCAGACCTATCCCGTGGTCGAATTCCCGCCTGTCGCCAAGACCAGCGAGCCCATGACCCAGCTGTCCGAAGGAGCCCTCGGTGAGGCGATCCGCCAGGTGGTCCGGGCGGCGTCGCACGACGACGGCCGACCGCTCCTGACCGGCGTCCTGGTGTCGCGGCTCGATGGCGTCCTGCGCCTGGTGGCCACGGACTCGTACCGGATGGCCCTGCGCGACCTTTCCGGGGCCAACACGATTCCCGGTGAAGAGGATCTGCTGGTGCCCGCCCGCGCCCTCTCGGAATTGCAGCGCCTGCCGGGTGGGCCGTCGGAGGGCTCGGAAGCCCACCACGTCGGTGTGGCGGCGAGCAGCAACGAGATCACCTTCTGGCAGGGCAAGGTCCAGATCACCACCCGGTTGCTCGAGGGGCGCTATCCCGACTACAAGCAGCTCATCCCCGATCAGTACCCGAACCGACTCCATCTCGGGAAGGAGAGCTTCTTGTCGGCCCTGCGCCGGGTCCAGCTCCTCGTGCGCGACAACACGACCCCCGTCCGCCTGTCGATGCGCTCGGGCGGGGTGGACCTGGCCGTGCAGAGCCAGGACGTGGGCGACGCCGCCGAGACCGTCGACGGTGACTACAGCGGCGAGGACCTCGTCATCGCCTTCAACCCGTCCTATCTGATCGACGGCGTCGAGGCCGTCAGCGGTGACGAGGTCATCGTCGAGTCGGCTGATGCGACCCGCGCCGCCACGGTGCGAGGAGCAGAGGACGACAGCTTCCGATACCTCTTGATGCCCGTCCGGGTCTCCTGAGCGGGGACGGCGGTGACCCTCCGCCACCTCGATCTGGACGACTTCCGCATCTTCCGGCACGCCCACGTGGCCCCCGAGCTCGAGGGCACGACCGTGATCACGGGTCCGAACGGCACCGGCAAGACCAGCGTGCTCGAGGCGCTGGCCTATCTGGGCACCCGGCGTTCGTTTCGTGGCGCCCCGCCCGAGGCTCTCGTGCGCACCGGAGCGCCGGCGGCGATCGTCCGGGCAGAGATCGACAACGCCGGCACACCTTCGACGGTGGACGCCGAGATCTCGTTGACGACGAGGAGCCGGATCCGTGTGAACCGCAAGAGCGTCAGCGGACGACGCGCCCTCGGTGCGGCGTCGCCGTGCACGCTCTTCTCGCCCGAGGACCTCTCCATCGTGAGCGGTGGGCCCAAGGGCCGGCGCGACCTGCTCGACGACGCATTGGGCCTGCTCGACCCCGAGGGGGCGCGGGCGGCGGACGATACCGAGCGCATCGTCCGGCAGCGCTCGGCGCTGTTGCGCCAGTCCGGCGGCCGTCCCAGTGCGGATGTGACGACGACGCTCGACGTGTGGGACCAGCGACTGGCCGACGCGGCGAAGATCCTGGTGGCCGCGCGCGAGCGGTTGGTGGCGGATCTGGCCGGGCTCGTCGACACCGCCTACGCGCACATCGCCGGCGCCGAGGGTCGCGAGGTGGTGCGCCTCGCCTATGTCCGCAGTTGGGCCGGCGACCTCTCGAGCGCCCTCGAGGAGAGCCGTCGGGACGATCTCCGCCGGGGCGTGACCACGGTGGGACCGCATCGCGACGACCTGTCCCTGACCATCGACGGACGGGAAGCCAGGACGCGCGCTTCACAGGGGGAACAGCGCTGTGTGGCCCTCGCCCTGCGCCTCGGGGTCCACCAGCTGGTGCGTGCTCGGACGTCGCTGGTGCCGATCCTGCTGCTCGACGACGTGTTCTCGGAGCTCGACCCGGTCCGGAGCAGGGCACTGGTCACCGCGCTGCCCCCCGGGCAGTGCCTCGTGACCACGGCGGCACCGCTCCCCGACGGCATCGCCGCGGCCCGCGTGATCCCCGTCGAGTCCCTGGAGAAGGCATGAGGGCGCGCGGTCCGGACGGCCCCCGGCCCCTCGGGGCATCCATGCCGCGGCTCTTGCGCCGGCTCGGTGCGCCACCGTCTCCGACCACCATGGAGAGCGTGTTCAGCCGGTGGGACGAGCTGGTCGGTGCGGAGCTGTCGGCCCACGCGCGGCCGGTGCGTATCGACGGTGGCACCCTGGTCGTAGCGGTGGACCATCCCGCCTGGGGGACCCGGGTGCGCATGGAGGCGCGGCGCATCCTGGCACAGGTCGCCATGCCCGAGGGCCCACCGCTCCAGCGCGTCGAGGTCGTGGTCGCTCGGGCCTGACCGCCGGGGAAGCGGACAGCGGGCCGACCGTTCATTGCGTGCCGAATTGGCACGACTGTCGGGTAAAATGGTGCGTTCGCATCGAAAGGCCGACGGAGCGCCGTTCGGGGATTCGATACGCACCGTGACGACCGGAGTTCTGAAAGGGCGCGCCTGTGGCAGTGAAGGTGGACGAGAGACCAGGTGAGGCCGAGGGCACCTACACCGAGGCCGACATCACCATCCTCGAAGGGCTCGAGGCGGTGCGCAAGCGGCCCGGGATGTACATCGGGTCCACCGGTCCGACCGGGCTCCACCACCTGGTCTGGGAAGTGGTCGACAACTCCGTCGACGAGGCCATGGCCGGCCGTTGCACGCGGATCGACGTCACCCTGCTGGCCGATGGAGGTTGCCGGGTCAGTGACGACGGGGCGGGCATCCCGGTCGGACCCCACGCCAAGAACCCCAAGGTCTCCACGGCCGAGATCGTCCTGACCACGCTGCACGCCGGCGGGAAATTCGGTGGCAAGGGCTACCAGGTCTCAGGCGGGCTGCACGGGGTGGGGGTGTCGGTGGTGAACGCGCTCTCGACACGGCTGCTCCTCGAGATCGACCGCGACGGGCAACGCTGGGAGGCCGAGTTCGAGAAGGGCGGGAAGGTGAAGCGGAAGGTGAAGGCCACCGGCCCGGCACCGAAGGACCGCAGCACGGGAGAACCGCGAACCGGGACGACCGTGACCTTCTGGCCCGACGGCACCATCTTCGACGAGACCGAATTCCGGGCCCAGACGATCGTGGAACGTATGCAGATCATGGCTTTCTTGAACAAAGGTCTCGAGATCCGCTTCAACGACGAGCGGACCGACCCGGTCACCAAGACCACCTTCAAGTACAACGGCGGCATCGTCGACTTCGTCAAACACCTCAACGCCTCCAAGGAGTCGCTCTTCCGTAAGGTCGCATCGTTCGAGCACGCCGAGGAGTCCCAGGAGGTGGACATCGCCCTGCAGTGGAACGCCGGCTACCACGAGTCGATCCACTCGTTCGCCAACGGCATCTCGACGCTCGAGGGCGGGATGCACGTCGAGGGCTTCTCCAAGGCGCTGACCAACGTCGTGAACCGCTACGCACGAGACCGGAACCTCCTGAAGGAGAAGGAGGCCAACCTCAAGGGTGAGGACATCCGAGAGGGTCTCACGGCGATCATCTCGGTGCGGCTCCGGGACCCGCAGTTCGAGGGCCAGACCAAGGCCAAGCTCGGCAACACGTCGATCCGGTCCCTGACCGAACGGACGACCAACCAGAAGCTGACGGAGTGGCTGGAGGAGAACCCGCGGGAGGCCAGCCAGATCGTGCACAAGTCGATGCAGGCGGCCCGGGCCCGGCTCGCCGCGCAAGGGGCACGGGACCTGACCCGGCGCAAGTCCGCGCTGGACGGGGCCGGCCTTCCGGGCAAGCTGGCCGACTGCTCGTCACGGGACCCCCGCGAGTCCGAGCTCTTCATCGTGGAGGGCAACTCCGCCGGCGGTTCCGCCAAGGACGCCCGCAATCCCCAGACCCAGGCCATCCTGCCGATCCGGGGCAAGATCCTCAATGTCGAGCGGGCGCGTATCGACAAGATGCTCAAGAACGCGGAGATCCAGGCACTGATATCGGCCATCGGCGCCGGACTGGCCGAGGAGTTCGACGTCGAGAAGATCCGCTACCACAAGGTGATCCTCCTGGCCGACGCCGACGTCGACGGCAGCCACATCCGCACCTTGTTGTTGACGTTCTTCTACCGGCAGATGAAACCTCTCGTCGAAGGCGGCTTCGTCTACGTCGCGCAGCCACCTCTGTACTCCACGCTGGTGGGCAAGGAGAAGATCTATTTGCGCGACGACCTGGCCAAGGCGGCCTTCCTGGCCGAGAACCCCGATCACAAGCACGAGTTCAACCGGCTGAAGGGCCTCGGCGAGATGGACTTCGCCGAGCTGCGGGAGACCACGATGGACCCCGCCAAGCGCTCTCTCCTCCAGATCAACGTGGAGCAGGCGGCCACGGCGGACGAGGTCTGTTCCATCCTCATGGGTGACGACGTCGAGCTGCGCCGGCACTTCATCCAGACCAACGCCAAAGACGTCCGGTTCCTGGACATCTGAGCGCGGACGAGGAGCACCAAGACATGCCACGCCAGTCGACACGGGGGTCCGGGAGCGGAGGCGCCGGGTCCGACGGAACCGAGGCGCCGCCCGCCGAGCCAGAGGGCTCCATCGAGCCGATCGAGATCCAAGAGGAGATGGAGCGCTCGTTCCTCGAGTACTCCATGTCGGTCATCGTGGCGCGTGCCCTGCCGGACGTGCGAGACGGGCTCAAGCCGGTGCACCGCCGGATCCTCTACTCGATGTTCGACAACGGGCTGCGCCCGGATCGGCCCTACAACAAGTGCGCCAAGGTCGTCGGCGAGGTCATGGGCGTCTACCACCCGCACGGCGACTCGGCCATCTATGAGGCCCTGGCCCGCATGGTCCAGCAATTCTCGCTCCGCTACCCGCTCATCGACGGGCACGGCAGCTTCGGTGGGCGTGGCCCCGACGACGGGGCGGCCGCCATGCGCTACACCGAGTGCCGGCTGGCACCTCTGGCTCTGGAGCTCATGGCCGACATCGACGAGGAAACCGTCGACATGGTCCCCAACTACGACGGGTCGGCGCAGGAGCCCGTCGTCCTGCCGGCACGCTTCCCGAACCTGTTGGTCAACGGTTCGCAGGGCATCGCGGTGGGGATGGCGACCAACGTCCCGCCGCACAACATGACCGAGGTGATCGATGCAGCGATCCACGTCCTGCACCACCCCGAGGCCACGCCGGACGAGCTCATGGAGTTCGTCAAGGGCCCCGACTTCCCGACCGGGGCGCTGATCCTGGGGCGCCAGGGGATCCTCGATGCCTACCGGACCGGGCGCGGCTCCATCAAGATGCGCGCCGTTGCCGAGATCGAAGAGGGCCGCACCAGCGACCGCATCGTCGTGACCGAGCTGCCGTACCAGACCTCGGTGGAGGTGATCGAGCAGAAGATCACCGAGCTGGTGCGGGGAGGTGACCTCGACGGCATCAGTGCCCTGCGCAATCTCTCGGCGAACCAGGAACCGCGGCTCGTGATCGAGCTCAAGCGTGACGCCAACGCCAACGTCGTGCTGAACAACCTGTTCAAGCAGACGCCGCTCCAGACCAGCTTCGGTGTGAACATGCTGGCGCTGGTCGACGGAGTACCCCGCACGCTGAACCTGGCGCAGGCCCTCGGTCACTACATCGACCACCAGATCGAGGTCATCAGGCGACGCTCCCAATTCCGCCTCGAGAAGGCCCGCAACCGCGCCCACATCGTCGAGGGCCTCTTGCGCGCCATCGACATGCTCGACGCCGTCATCGCCACCATCCGTGGATCGGCCGACAGGCCCGAGGCGCGGAGCGCCCTGATGGCGGAGCCCTTCTCCTTCACCGAGGTGCAGGCGACACACATCCTCGACATGACGCTCGGTCGCTTGACCCGGCTGGGCCGGTCCGAGCTCGAGGAGGAGATGACCCAGCTTCGCACCACCATCGCCGAGCTCGAGGCCATCCTCTCGGACGATGGGAAGCTCCGTGGCGTGATCGAGACCGAGATGGTCGCGATCCGCGACAAGCACTCCAACCCGAGGCGGAGCATCGTCACGCACGACCCGGGGGAGATGGGTGTCGAGGACCTCATCCACGACGAGGACATCGTCGTCACGATGACCCGGGCGGGGTACATCAAGTCGGTCGCCGCCGCCGCCTTCCGCACACAGGGCCGGGGTGGCCGCGGGGTGCAGGGCGCGCGGTTGAAGGAGGAGGATCTGGTCAGCCAGGTGGTACACAGCTCGGCGCACTCCTTCCTCCTGCTGTTCTCGAACCGGGGCAAGGTCTACCGGCTGCGCGGACACGAGATCCCCATGAAGGACCGCACGGCCAGGGGCACCGCAGCAGTGAACCTCGTCCCGCTGGCGCCCAACGAGTCCATCACCGCCATCATCACGACTCGCGAGTTCTCACCCGAGCAGTTCCTCGTCTTCGCCACCAAGAAGGGGCAGGTGAAGAAGACGGCCATGAGCGAGTACGACAAGTCGCGCCGCGAGGGCTTCATCGCCATCAACTTGCGGAACGGTGACGAGCTGGTCCGGGTGGTGGCGACGGCGGGCCAGGACGACCTCTTCGAGGTCACCCGCAGCGGGATGACGATCCGTTTCAACGAGGAGGACGTGCGTCCGATGGGTCGCGACGCCGCAGGCGTGCGCGGGATCCGCCTGCGCGCCGGTGACGACGTCGTCTCGTGCGACGTCGCAGCTGACGACACCGACATCTTGATCGTGACCGACGCCGGCTACGGCAAACGGACCAAGCTCGAACGCTTCAACCGCCAGACCCGCGGTGGGCAGGGCGTCCGCGGCATCCGCCTTACCGGCACGCGCGGGACCGTCGTCGGCGCCTTCATGATCGGCTTGGACGAAGAGATCCTGCTCGTCTCGTCGGGCGGGGTCGTCATCCGGACAGCGGCGCGGGAGATCGCCTCCCAGGGCCGTGACGCCACCGGGGTGCGCGTCATGAACCTCGACGACGGACAGACCGTGGCAGCGGTGGCGCGGGTGGCGGCGGAGGCCGACGAAGCCTGAGGGCGCGGGTTGAGCCCCGACGCGCTCGGCACGGGCGCGGACCGGACCGCTCCGCTCAGAAGATGTGGATGCTCGACAGGGGCCAGACGCGCAGGTCGACCTTGCCGACGATCAACGATTTGGGGATCGGCCCCCAATAGCGGCTGTCGCAGGAGTCCGTGCGGTTGTCGCCCATGACGAAATAGTCGCCCGCCGGGATGTGGTACGGGCGGACGAGGCTGTAGGGCGTTCCGCCCGGCCCGGGGTAGGTCTTGTTCTGCTCGCTGGCCGGCAACCAGGACTCGTCGAGCCGATTGCCGTTGATGTAGACGTTCCCCCCCGAGAGCGAGATGGTCTCACCGGGCAATCCGACGACCCGCTTGACGAGGTCGTTCACCTCGGGACCGCCGCAGTTCTCGGCGGGCGGTCGTGAGAAGACGACGATGTTGCCGCGGTCGACGCCGTGCAGGTCGTAGCTGAGCTTGTTGACGATGATCCGATCACCGATCTGTAGCGTGGGCTCCATGGAACCCGACGGGATGTAGAAGGTCTGGACCACGAAGGTGCGCAGCAACACGGCGACGAGGACCGCGACGACGACGACGATGACACCCTCACGGATCCATTTGCCCGTGGGACTGCGCGGCCTGGCCGAGGCCGCCGGCGGCACGGACGGGCCGGAACCGGAGACGCCCGGACGAGGCTCCTCGACGGCCACGGCCGGATCGTTCGGGTCGCGCGTCACCGCAGGCAGGCTAGACGGCCCCGCGGCCGACGCGGGCTCAGGCCGGCTGGGGGAGGACCGACTCGGTGTCGCGCCCGGAACGGAGCAAGGTGCCGGGGACGGCCCCGGTCGGCACCCCGTCTCGTACGGTCTCGGTCCCGTTCACGAGGACACGGACGACCCCGTGCGAACCGGCGTAGAGCCGCGGTGTGTCTCCGGGAAGGTCGTGCACGAGCCGTGCCGGTTCCGAACCGACGGTGGCGGGGTCGAAGACGAAGAGATCGGCGGCGAAGCCGGTCCGGACCAGCCCGCGCCCGCGGAGGCCGAAGAGGCCGGCGGGCTGAGCGGTCATCATGTGCACCGCCTGCTCGACCGGGGCCAGCCTGCGCCCGCGCAGGCAGTCGGCCAGGAAGGCCGTCGGGTAGTTGGAGCCGCACATGCGGTCGAGGTGGGCCCCGGCGTCGGACCCGCCCACCATGGCCCGCGGGTCCGACCAGATCGCAGCCCGCATGGACCACGTCGAATCGTCGCCGTCGTCGGTGTTCGGCCACAGGACGGTCCGCAGGTCGTCGGCCAGCACGATGTCGAGCAGCGTGTCGAAGGGTCCGGTGCCGCGCTCGGCTGCGATGTCGGCCACGGTCCGGTTGGCACAACCCGCGTTGGCCGGAGCGTAGGTGTCGCCGATCACGTAGGTTCCCCAGCGAGCCAGGCCGCGGAAGACCCCGGCCTCCTTGCTGTGGGCGCGCTCGTCCAGCGTGGCGCGCACGGCCGGATCCGCCAGACTGCGCTTGCGCTCCTCCTCGGGGAGGCCCATGACGTCGCCCCATCCGGGGATCAGGAAGAGGGCGCAGTGGGTACGGAAGCTCATGTTCATCGGGACCAGCGTGGGCATGGTGAGCGCCACGATGCGGCCCCCCGCCGCTGCCGCCGCCGACGAGGCGGAGAGCTGATGCTCGATCCGGTCCGCCGAGCGGGCGTCGACGGTCAGCACGTTCCAGTTCAGGGGTCGCTGCGCCGTGACGCTCATGGCGGTCATGAGATCGATCTCTTCGGGACTGAAGGAGTCGAGACAGCCGTTGGTGATGTACTCGAGCGTGGTGCCGTCGTGTGCCGCCACCTCCTCGCAGAAGGCCAGCATCTCGCGGCGGTCGGCGTAGCGGGAGCTGATCGGCCGCCCGTCGCCGTCGGAGTGCGTGCGCGACTGCGACGAGGAGAAGCCCAGGCCTCCCGCCTCGAGCGATTCGGCCAGCAGGTGCCGCATGGCCTCGATCTCCTGGTCCGAGGCCACCTCCTCGGCTCGAGCAGCGCCCATGACCTTGCGGCGCAGCGCGCAGTGGCCGACGAGGAACCCGGCATTCACGCCGAGGTTGCCTTCGAGGGCGCCGAGGTACTCGGCAAAGCTGGACCAGTTCCACGGGACACCGTTCTCGAGTGCGGCCAGTGGCATGCCCTCGACCTTGGCCATCATGCGGCGGATGTAGTCGGCGTCCTCGGCATTGATGGGCGCCAGCGTGAACCCGCAGTTGCCACCGATGACGGTGGTCACGCCGTGGACGTTGGAGGGGGAGGCCGAGGCGTCCCAGAAGAGCTGGGCGTCGTAGTGGGTGTGGGGGTCGACGATCCCGGGCGCCACCATGAGCCCGGTTGCATCGAGCTCGACGGCTCCCGACTCGCCCACCCGCCCGACGGCGGCGATGCGCCCGTCCCGGATGCCCACGTCGGCCTGCCGCGGCGCCACGGCGGTGCCGTCGACGACCGTGCCGGAACGGATGACGTAGTCGAGCATGGGACCTCCGGGGACGTGCCCGGCGCGGCGGGACCGGGCACCGGATCTGACGGCCCGTCAGCTTATCGGCGGGTCGGCGCGGCGCGCCGAAGGCCCTTGTGGCACGGGGTTTCGGTGCACTGGGCCCTTCCGCGCCAAAGGGACCATCGTCCCTAGAGGCCGACCCCAGAAGGTGTCAGCCTCTCAGGTCGTGGGCGAGAGGAACCCGGACGCCGTGCTGCCACCGGACGAACCGACGTGGCATCTGGTCGCGCACCCGCTCGCGCCGCGGGCACTGTGCGGGAAGGCGATCGGCTATGGGGCACGGCTGCGGGCATGGGTCGAGACGCCCGCCCAGGACCGTTGCGGCACCTGTCTCGATCTGGAAGGCGGTGGCGCGGGGTGACGGGCCGGCCGCCGCCGGTGCCGCCCCGTCAGGCGCCTCTGCGGCGCGAGGGGCCCAGGTTCTCCACGTACTGGCGCAGGATCACCGCCCGGATCTCCCTGAGGCGCAGCTCGACGGCCGCCTGGTACGCCGCTACCGCGACGAGCGTGTCCTCGATGAGGTCGAGCACGCGGGTGACCGCGGCGGCATCGGAGAGATCGAGTCCTGCCATCTCACCGTGGGCCGAGACCAGGTCGTCGGCCCGGATGACGACGTCGAGGTCGAGGTCCGGCTCCTCGCCGGGGCCCCGCTGGTCCGACCATCCGGTCTCCTCGGAGCGAGCACCCAGGATCGACGGCAGCTCGCGGACCAGGTCGGTGTGCCACCTCGGCGTCGAAGCGGCCAGGGCATGGCGCAGGATGGCCACGTCACCGGCGAGAACGGCCCGGGCGTAACGGAGCGCTTCGAGCACGAGGGCCAGGTCGTCCCGCCAGGCCCGCACCGGGGCATCCCTGCGGGCGGCGGGGGAGGACGATTCCTCGAGGAGCCGGTCGATGTCGCCCAGCCCGACCGGCGTGGCCCGATACGGCGACTCCCGGGCCGCGCCCCTCCCGGCCTCGTCGGGCACGTCCGCCTGTGGCGATGGCACCGGGTGGCCCTCCCGTCCTGTGCACCGACGGAGCTCGTCACGTGGTGGTGCTCGTTGAGCCCACTATCGGTGATCGCCCCCAATCGCCGTAAGAGCCGGAGGTAACAAATTTCGGCCCCCTTCGTGGAGCTACGAAGCCGGACGCCCGGTCCGGGTGCCGGTGGGCCGAACTCTCGGGCACGACTCGCCCAGCTCCGGAGAAGGGAAGAGCAGACGTCCCTGTGGACAAGTGGTTCGTTCCTGGCGAGCCCGTGGGGGTGGGTCTGTCCCCAAGTCGTCCACAGGCTGTGCCCGACACGGTCCCCACCCCGGCCTTCCACGCCGGTGCCCCGACGTGCTTTGCTCTGTGCGTGCAGCCAGCCACCGCCCGAACGCTCAGAGGGCACGGGCGATGCTGAGCCTGCACCCCTCGGCCGAGGGCGTGCTGCCCGGCCAGCTCCTGGAGCGGGCGATCCACGCCGGGTACATCGACGCCGGCCGTTTCAAGATCCCGGACCGCAACATCCAGCCGGCCAGCCTCGACCTCAGACTGGGAGAGCGGGCCCTGCGGATCCGCTGCAGCTTCCTTCCCGGTGCCGAGTCGGTCGAGCACAAGTTGAAGGATTACGTCCTCGACGAGATCGACCTGCGCAGCGATGGAGCGATGCTGGAGGCCCGCTGCCCGTACCTCATCGAGCTCAAGGAGCGGCTGGACCTCCCGGCTGGATTGCGTGGCAAGGCGAACCCCAAGAGCTCGACGGGGCGCATCGACGTCTTCACGCGGGTGATCACCGACAACAGCGACCGTTTCGACGAGGTTGCTCCGGGCTATCACGGCCCGCTGTACCTCGAAGTCGTACCCCTCTCCTTTGCCGTGCGCGTCAAAGAGGACCTGACGCTCAACCAGCTCCGGCTGTCCATGGGCCGTCCCTGGTTGAGCGACGACGAGGTGCGCGCCGTGCATCGCGCGCAGCCGATCCTCTTCAGCGCGGGCCAGCCGGTGCCCGTCGAGGAGTTGGTGCTCTCCAACGGCCTCTTCTTGGGCCTGGACCTCCATGGCGACGAGACGGGACAGGTGGGCCACAGCACACGGGACAGCGCACCGCTGCTCGACCTCACCACCGGAGCCGAAGTCGACCCCGCTCCCTTCTGGGACCCGGTGTTCCGAGAGGAAGGCGATCGGCTGGTCCTCTCGCCCAAGCGGTTCTACCTGCTGATGTCACACGAGGCGGTGAGCATCCCGCCGGACCTGGCCGCGGAGATGACCGCTTACGACCCGACGAGTGGCGAGTTGCGCACCCACTACGCCGGCTTCTTCGACCCGGGATTCGGCTTCGACCCTTCTGGCGGGTTCCAGGGTTCACGGGCTGCGCTCGAAGTACGCGCGCACGACGTGCCCTTCATGGTCGAAAACGGCCAGGCGGTGTGCAAGCTGACCTTCGAGCGGATGCTGGAGGAGCCCACGTCGTTGTACGGCAGCGGCATCGGGTCCTCGTACCAGCAACAAGAAGAGACGCTCAGCCGGTACTTCCGTCGGGCACGCGGGTAGCTCGTCGGGCTGAGCGCGCCAGTCACGTCAACGGTCGATCAACTCGCCGCCACCTGTTCGCAACGGTTCCGTTGCCGACGCGCGCGACGGTGTCAGCGCGACGGAGTCAGCGCGACGGTGAGCGATCGGAGTGGTCACTGCGATTGACAACGACACCACAACGCGGCGTCGCACGAACAGTGCGCGGCCGCTTCCAAGTGCTTGATTTTCCGAAACACCAACGACCGTTCTCAACGAATGCCGGGAGATTCCGCAGACCTCTCACGCAAAGCACGCGCGTCCCTGTAGGCTTGTCGTCGAGGGGGTAGTAGCAAAAGCAGTCTCCGAAGCCGTCATGGCTTCGTTCGCGATGCCCCCGCCAGAAGGACGATTCCTGGTGGAGGACCGATGGAAGGACTGGGGCCCGGTTGGGCTGGTTCTCAAGACGATGCGTCGCTCGAACAAGTCTTCACGTCACGCGCGTTCGGTCACCCGCTCCCGAAGAGATCCCCCGTTCGTGTCGCGGAATCCGCCGGCCTCGCCGCAGCGCCCGCGGCTCGCCCCGGATTCCTGCCGCGCAGTCCTTTCGTGGCCTCGATGGCCACCGTGGCCGCCGCGCTCTCCGTCGTCGCCGGCGTGACCGTCGGCCCCGGTCCGATCGGCCAGACGCTCTTCGCGGCGCGCCCCACCGTTCCGAGCACGGTCCCGCAGGGCAGGGCGGCCCCTTCGGCACCGTCCACCCCCCTGACCCCGGGCAGCAGCAGCGCGCCGACGGCGACGCCGAGCGCGCCGGGTACCGGGACGGCGGCTGCGTCGCCGGCGGCGGGCGGGACCGCGCAGACAGCGACCCAGAGCGGCACGACCGCTCCCCAGGGTGCGGTGCTCGCCGTCATGACGGTGTCCGGGCCGACCAACAGCGCGGCACCCTCGTCCGCCGGCGCGCCCGCGCCCACTCCCGCACCGGCGGCCGGTTCGGCGGCGAGCGCGACCACCACGACGGTGGGCACGCCGACCGTGCCGAGCTCACCGGCCGGTACGAGTACGGGTACCGGGGCCTTTCCCGGTGCTGCCGGCGGAGGCCAGGCTGCGAGCGGCGCCCCGGGAGCAGGAAGTACCTCGGGCGCGGGTCAAGGGACCGGGTACGGCAACGGGTCCGGGCCGAACGGGGCCGCCGCGATCGGCTCCGGGAGCGGCTCGGGTGTGGGCCAGGCCGGAAACGGCGGCTGGGGCGGCGACGGTGGCCGGGTTGGCTTCGGTGGCTGGGACGGCAACGGCAACGGTGGCGGCAACGGCAACGGTGGCGGCTGGGGTGACGGTGGCTCGGGTGCGGGCGGCTGGGGCAACGGCCACAGCTCCGCCGACGCACTCGGTGGTCCGGGGTGCGCCCCCGACCCCGGCTCGTCCGGTTGCTGTCACTGAGCGGCGGTCCGGCTGGTAAGCATGCATCCGCCGGGTCTTCCCGCGCCCCGGCGTGAGCGAGGTCATCCATGAACTACACGAACCTGGGCGCCTCCGGGCTCCGCGTCTCGAGGATCTGCCTCGGCATGATGGGCTTCGGGAACGACAGCGACCGGGAGTGGGTGGTCGACGAGAGGGCCGCCGAGCCCATCGTCAGAGCGGCCGTCGAGGGTGGCGTGACGTTCTTCGACACGGCCGACGCCTACTCGGGAGGCGCCAGCGAGGTCGCCACCGGCCGGCTGGTGCCCCGCTTCCTCGGTCGGGACGAGGCGGTCGTGGCCACCAAGGTCTTCATGCCGGTGGGGCCGGGCGAGAACGGCGGCGGGCTCGGCCGCAAGCACATCCTGTCGGGCATCGACGCCTCCCTGCGGCGTCTCGACATGGACCACGTCGACCTCTACCAGATCCACCGCTGGGACCCCCGTACGCCGATCGAGGAGACGATGGAGGCGCTGCACGACGTCGTGCGGGCGGGCAAGGCCCGCTACATCGGAGCGAGCAGCATGTTCGCCTGGCAGTTCGCCAAGGCGCAGCACACGGCGGAGACCAACGGCTGGACCACGTTCGTCTCCATGCAGAACCACTACAACCTGATCTACCGCGAAGAGGAACGCGAGATGATCCCGCTCTGCCTCGACCAGGGCGTCGGGTGCATCCCGTGGAGCCCGTTGGCGCGGGGCGTCCTCGCCGGCACCCGCAGCCGCGACGGGGGCCGTCACACGACGCGCTCGAGCACCGATCCGTTCACCGACCATCTCTACTCGCAACCGACAGACTTCGACGTCGTCGACGCCGTGGCCCAGGTGGCGGCCGGGCGCGGCGTCCCACCGGCCCAGGTGGCCCTGGCCTGGCTCCTGGCCAAGCCCGGAGTGACGGCACCCATCGTCGGTTCGACGAAGAGGCAGCACCTCGAAGACGCCCTGGCGGCGGAGGAGCTCACCTTGTCGGACGACGAGGTGGCCCAGCTCGAGAAGCCCTACGTGCCACACCCCGTGCTCGGGCACTTCTAGCCCGTCGATCCGGCAGCGTTGCCCCGTTCCCTGTAGGGTCGCCCACCGGCTCTTTTCGTCACGAGGGATCGGGGGAGACATGCGGGTCGCGCTGACGGTGGCCGATTTTCTCAACCGCGCCGCGCTCGTCTGCGGCGAGCGGACGGCACTGGTCGACGAGCCCGGGGTCCCGGGGTCCCTCGGGACCCAGACCTACTCGGAGCTCGAGGCCCGGGCACGCGGGATGGCTCTCGCCCTCGACGAGCTCGGGGTCGGGCACGGCGAGCGCGTGGCCATCGTCAGCCCCAACTCCGGGCGCTTCCTCACCTCCTACTTCGGCGTGAGCGGGTTCGGGCGCATCCTGGTGCCCATCAATTTCCGCCTGACCGCGGAGGAGATCGCCTACATCGTCGAGCACGCCGGGGCGTCCGTCCTCCTGTACGACCCCGAGGTGGCCGACGAGGTCGGCACCATACGGGTCGACCACCGTTTCTGCCTGGACGGCGACGACGACGCGGCGTTGTTCACCCCCGCTCCCGCCGGCACGGTGCCGCGTGCCTGGGACGCAGACGAGGACGCCGGCTGCTCGGTGAACTACACGTCGGGCACGACGGCGCGGCCCAAGGGGGTGCAGCTGACCCAGCGCAACTGCTGGCTGAACGCCGCGACATTCGGCTGGCATACCGGCGTCGACGACCGCGACGTGCTCTTGCACACGTTGCCCATGTTCCACTGCAACGGCTGGGGCATGCCCTATGCGGTGACGGGCATGGGTGGCATGCACGTCGTCCAGCGCAAGGTCAACGGCGAGGAGATCCTGTCGCGCATCGAGCGGCACGGTGTGACCCTGCTCTGCGGTGCTCCGGCTGTGGTCGCGGCCATCCTGGCGGCAGCCGAAGAGCGCATCACGGCCGGACGGGGCGTACCCGGCGCCGGTTCGGTGCGCATCGTCGTGGCGGGTGCGCCGCCTCCGTCCAAGACGATCGAGCGGGTGGAGTCCGAGCTGGGATGGGAGTTCATCCAGATCTACGGCCTGACCGAGACGTCGCCCCTCTTGACCATCAACCGGGCGCCGGCGGAGTGGGACGACCTCGACGCTGCCGCGCGCTCGGTCCTGCTGGGTCGCGCCGGCGTCCCTGCCATGGGCGTGCAGATCGAGATCGACCCCGACGGCGAGGTCCTGGCCCGCTCGAACCACGTCTTCGCCGGCTACTGGCACCAGCCGGACGAGTCGGCCGAGGCGCTCGAGGGGGGCTGGTTCCACACCGGCGACGGCGGCTATCTCGACGGCGCCCACGTCGTGATCTCGGATCGGAAGAAAGACGTCATCATCACGGGCGGTGAGAACGTCTCCTCCATCGAGGTGGAGGACTGCCTGTACCAGCACCCTGCCGTGGCGGAGGTGGCCGTCATCGGGGTGCCCGACGAGAAGTGGGGAGAGACGATCAAGGCACTCGTCGTGGTCCGCGAGGGCTGCGAGGTCAGCGAGGCCGAATTGATCGCGCACTGCCGCGAGCGGCTGGCGCATTTCAAGGCGCCGACCAGCGTCGAGATGCGTGACGCCCTCGACCGCACGGCGACGGGGAAGCTTCAGAAGTACAAGCTGCGCCAGCCCTACTGGGCGGGGAGGGAACGCGCCGTCAACTAGGAGGGGCCGGGCGGGGAAGAGGCGGGACGGCGGGAACGCTCTTCGAGGACGATGTGCCCGCGGCGGTCGAAAGCGGCCGCGACGTCCCCTTCGACGAGGCGGCGGAGCGGTTCGCCCGCGATGTCCCGGCGCCATCCCGAATCGAGACGGCTGGGCTCGCCGCAGAGGAACTGCGCGATGTCGGCCCGGGTGGCGAGCAGGCTCTGGTCGAAGTCGAGGTCCTCGGCGATCTGGCGCACCAGGCCCGAGCAGATGGCGACGGCCGCAGGGGATGCCGGCGCGTCCCGGTTCTCGGCAGGCATGCGGATCTGCTCGGCCGGCAGGGCGAGACCGCGTTCCACCGCCTGGACGATCTCGCGGGCGCGCCCGCCCGTCAGGTGCCGGCCGTCGACACCACGGGTACGGCGGAGCTCGGCGCCGTCGCGCGGCGGGCGCTGCGAGATGGCCAGGAGAGCCAGGTCGGAGAGCACGGTGCGCCGCGGCCTGTTCGTCTCCGCAGCCGTCCGCTCGCGCCATGCCGCCACCTCCTGGGCCACGCCACGGGACCGTCGCGACATGCTGCGGATGTCCCCCAGCCTCCACCAGGCCTCTTCGGGCACGCGGGCCGGGGTGCGGTCGCCGAGCACCTCGGCGCATTCGGCCAGGGCCCACTCGAGGCGGCCCAATGCGTCGAGTCTCTCGGCGAGCACCGTGCGCAGCTCCAGCAGATGCGCCACGTCGCTCACGGCGTAGGCGATCTGGCGTTCGCTGATGGGGCGCTCCAGCCAGTCCGAGAGCCGGTCCGCCTTGGGCAGGCGGACACCGAGTGTCTGTCCGACCAGGCGGGAGAGCGACGGTGTCGACATGCCGAGGAACCCGGCCACGATCTGCGTGTCGAAGACGGTCGCCGGCACCGTGCCGCAGGCAGCGCCGAGCACGTCGAGATCCTGCGAGGCGGCGTGCGCCACGGCCACCCCCGGTCCGCCGAAGACGGCAGCCAACGGCGCCGGATCCACGGCGAGCGGGTCGACCAGCGCCACGTTGCCGTCCCAGGCGATCTGGATCAGCGCCAGGTCCGGCACGTAGGTCCGCTCGGTGTGGAACTCGGTGTCGATCCCGTAGCACGGCGCGGCCGCGAGCTCGGCCACGAGCGCCTCGAGCCCGGTGGCATCGACCACCATGTTCGCCGCCGGGTTCACGCCGGGGGTGACGTCGGCGGCCGGTCGGGAGCGTGCGTCATGCGCGGTGTCGGCGGTGTCGGAAGAAAGGGGTCGGGTCGGTTTGGCGGGCTCGGGCGAGGTTAGCGCGAGGGTCGACGTGGGCGAGCCGGGGACCGGACCAGCGGGGTCCATCGGTAGAGTGGACACCGTCCTGGGGGTATCGGCCCAGGTCGAAGCCCCGGATGGCGAGGTCATGACTTACGGCTCTGTTTCCCTCGGCAGCGAACCGATAAGAGTGGAGGGTCCGTCACGGAGGGGGAGATCGTGAAGAAGGCCAAGAAGGACCTTGGCGCAGGCGGCTTCGACGGGGGCGAAGGCGCGCAGCAGGGCGAGGGAGCGCAGCAGGGCGACGACACCGCCCCGGCGAGCCCGGACGCGGCGACGGGTGGGCCCGACCGCAGTGTCGAGACGATGCTCCAGGAGATCAGCGGGGGCGCGGAGGCGGCACCGACCACGAAGAACGCCCCGCGGCTGGGCAAGTACGACCAGCTGTGGCAGCTCTCCATGGCCGATCCGCACACCGGTTTGGCCAACCAGCTGCTGCTGCTCGACCGGCTGAGCCAGGCCCTGGTCCGTCGCCGGCGCCACGGGGGCGACGTCCTCGTCTGCCACATCAAGCTGGACAACCTGGCCGAGATCAACGCCGAACTGGGATACACGACCGGAAACGCCGTGCTCTGCGACATGTCGCGGCGGTTGACCTCGGTCCTGCGCGACGAGGATACCGTGGGGCGTGTCGGCAGCAACGAGCTCGTGGCCGTTATCACCGTTAACGACGAGCAGGCCGCGGGGCCTCTGATGCGGCGCCTGCAGCACAATCTCGACGAGCCGGTGCTGGTCGGCGACAAGGCGATCCGGCTCCACGCCTCGCTCGGCGTGGCGGTGGCCGAGGACTCGGAGTCCGCCGAAGCGGTCCTGGCCCGAGCCGATCGCTCCACCCGCGTCAGCAAGCGTTAACACCGGGCGTCTTCACGCACCGGCGGGCCGGTCCCCCCGCGCCCGGCCGCACGGGCCCTCCGGGGGGCGCCGGGTCGCGGCCGGGGGCGCGACGGGAGTAACGGCCCTAGTGAAAACAGGAGTATCGGCTCTATTGGCGCAACCCAATTCGGGCAAAATTATGAGTGCAATGTCGATGTACAGCGAGCTCTTGGCCGGACTCTGCGCCGAGATGGACCCCCTGGCGCTGCCATCCTCGAGGGACGAGCTGGTGGTGATCCTGCTGCAGTACCGGCGCCGCCTGAACGGGCCGGACCGCGACGACGGCCACATCATGGCCGAGGACCTCGCGCTCGAGCTCGACCACGACCGCATGCTCGTGCGGCTCTGCACGGCCATGGGCATCGAGACCGACGCCGACCGCTTCTCGAACCCGTTGGCGGAACGGGAGCGCCTCGAGGAGGAGCTGCGTGACGCCGGCATCGATTTCCGGACGCTCGACGACAACCGGCGGGTCAAGGTCGCCTGACCCCCTCGGGCGGCGCGGGCGGCGCGCTCAGACGCCGGGCTTCGGGGTGCCGGACTTGCGCTCGGCGAGCACGGCTGCGTACACCGCCGCTTCGGTGCGCCGACGCATGCCCAGCTTGGACAGGAGACTCGAGACGTAGTTCTTGACGGTCGCTTCGGCCAGGAACAGCTGCTCGGCGATCTGGCGGTTCGACTGGCCCTGGGCGATCAGCTCGAGCACCTTGCGCTCCTGGGGCGTGAGCACGGTGAGGCGCGATTCGGCCTCTTGGTCCTTGCGCAGGCGGTCGAAGAGCTCCTGGGTGAGCACCGGATCGAGGAGGGACATGCCCTGGCTCACCCGGCGGATGTCCCCGAGGAGATCCCCGCCGCCCACCTCCTTGAGGACGTAGCCGGATGCACCCGCCATGATGGAGGAGAAGAGCGCGTCGTCGTCCGAGTACGAGGTGAGCATGAGGCAGCGCACCTGTGGCACGAGGGACTGGATCTCGCGGCAGACCTCGATCCCGTTGCCGTCGGGCAGGCGGACGTCGAGGATGGCGACGTCGGGCATCAGCGCGCGGATCGAGGCGAGGCCCTGCTCCGCCGTTCCGGCCTCCCCCACGACCTCCATGTCGTCTTCGGCCTCGAGCAGCGTTCGCAGCCCCGTCCTGACCAGCTCGTGGTCGTCGAGGAGGAATACTCGAATCGACATCCGGCCCAATACTGCCACGGCCGTCGGGGACCACGTCGAGGAGCCGACGGCGACGGGGGGACGCCCAGGGGCGACGGGGGGATCGGCCCACCTCTATCCTGGCGTTCCGTGCAGCCCTTCGACCGGATCGACGATCCCGCCAAGCTGCGCCGGTTGGTCCAGGCGATCCTGATCCTCGATGCCGAGCTCTACCTGCCGGTGGTGTTGCGGCGGATCGTGGAGGAGGCGTGCGACCTGGTCGACGCCCGGTACGGGGCGCTCGGCGTGCTGAGCGAGGACGGACGCCAGCTGGACCAGTTCCTGACCGTCGGTCTCACTCCCGAGGAGGAGCAGGCCATCGGGCCGGGCCCGACCGGACGCGGCGTGCTCGGCACGCTGATCGCCGACGACGAGCCCCTCCGCCTGGCCGACATCGCCGACAGCCTGGAGAGCCAGGGGACACCCCTCGACCATCCGCACATGACGTCGTTTCTCGGAGTTCCCGTGCGCGTGCACGGGGAGGTGTACGGCAATCTCTATCTGACGAACAAGTCCACCGCGGCGGAGTTCTCCGAGGACGACGAGGAGCTGGTGCTCGCGCTGGCCATGGCCGCCGGCATCGCCATCGAGAACGCGCGCCTCCACGGGTTGGTGCGCGACCGCGCCCTGACCGAGGACCGCGACCGGATCGCGCGGGACCTGCACGACCTGGTGATTCAACGGCTTTATGCCACCGGCATGTCGCTGGAGGGCACCGTGCCGATGGCGACCAGGCGCGAGGTGGCCGACCGGATCAGGAGCGCGATCGACGCGATGGACGACACCATCAAGGACATCAGGGCGACGATCTTCGCGCTGCAGGCCCGCGTCCGGGCTGACAATGTGCGGTTGCGGGCCGGCATCGTGGCGCTGACCGACGAGATGACCGAGATGCTCGGCTTCGCTCCCGCGCTGCGGCTGGGCAGCGAGCTAGACTCGCGGGCCACCGCGGAGCTGGCCGAGCACCTGCTGGCCGTGCTGCGCGAGGCGCTGTCCAACGTCGCACGCCACTCCGGGGCGACTCGAGTGGACGTGACCGTGGACACCGACTCCGACGGGATGCTGACCGTCATGGTCAGGGACAACGGCGCCGGGATCCCCGAGGGCGGCCG
>DAHUZK010000043.1 GCA_027306605.1 Acidimicrobiaceae bacterium | reverse complement strand
CGGGATGCCCGGCGTCGAGTTGCACACCATCGGGCGCACGTCGGGCCAGCGGCGGTCCACCATGCTCACCGCACCGGTGCACGACGAGAACCGCGTGGTCCTGGTCGCATCCAAGGGGGGTGACGACCGTGACCCGCAGTGGTACCGGAACCTCTGCGCGAACCCCGAGGTCGAAGTCACCATCGACGGGACGACCCGCCCCATGCTGGCCCGCACGGCGTCACCCCAGGAGAAGGCGGCCCTGTGGCCCGACATCGTCGCGGCCTACAAGGGTTACGCCGGCTACCAGAAGCGGACGGGCCGGGACATCCCCGTGGTCATCCTCGACCCCCGGCCGGCCTAGATCCCGACCCATGCTCGCTGCCGGTTCACCGAGATCCCGCTGGCGATACGATGCGCCCAATGTCGATGGAGCCCACCGGCTCACCGCTCGGGAGCACCCCAGACGGCGGTGACGCGGCCGCCGGATCGGGCGACGCCGCCTTCGACCTCAGCATGGCGGTGTCGCAACTGGCTTCGAACAGCACCGACCTGCGGATCATGTTGAAGCTGCTCGTGGCTCAGCTCTCCGACGCCCTCGGGGACCGCATGGCGGTCGAACGGGCGGGGCGCTTTCGCAAGTCCGACGAGATCAAGTCCGTGCGCATCGCGCTGGACGACGATTCGCTCGAAGCCGTCGTGGACGGGGGCTCGGTGCGCTGCAGCATCGGCCACTCCTCGGGCGGCATCCGCATCCGCAGCGAGCAGGTCGGGATGGACCAGTGGCTGACCCGCTTGCTCGGCACGCTGCAGGCCGAGGCCGCCAACAGCGAGAAGACGCGCCAGGCGCTGGAGCACATGGTGATCGGAGGCCAGACATGACCGACTCAGGTCCATCGACTCCACCGGCGCCACCCCCGCCACCCCCGCCACCGGCATCGGGTTCCGCCGCCGACCTCCCCAAGGACGCCGCCCACCGCCTCGAGGAGCTCGAGCACGGCCTGTTCACGTCTGATCTGTCGGTGAACGAGTTCCTGCTGGTGAAGGAGGCCGGTTTCCATCCGCTGGGCTTCGTGATGGGGTCGTCGATCTACCACATCGGGATCCAGACCCGGAAATGGGGACAGAGCCAGGAGCTGACCAAGCTGACCGAGGCCATGTACACGGCCCGCGAGCTCGCCATGAACCGCATGGAGGAGGAGGCCGAACAGCTCGGAGCAGACGGCGTGGTGGGCGTGCGCCTCGACGTGAACTACTACGAATGGGGCAGCGACTCGGCCGAGTTCATCGCCTTCGGCACCGCGGTCAAGGCGGAGGACGGCAACTCGTACCGGAACGCGCTCGGCAAGCCCTTCACCTCGGATCTGTCGGGTCAGGACTTCTGGACGCTGATGCAGACCGGTCACGTGCCCCAGGCGCTCGTCATGGGGACCTGCGTGTTCCACATCGCACACCGCAAGCTCACGCAGGCGCTCGGCTCCATGGGTCAGAACACCGAGCTGCCGAACTTCACGCAGGCGCTCTACGAGGCCCGGGAGCTCGCCATGACGCGCATGCAGGACGAAGCGGGTCGCCTGCAGGCGAGCGGGATCGTCGGTGTGCGACTGGAGGAGAAGTCGCACCAGTGGGGCTCGCACACGATCGAGTTCCTCGCGCTCGGCACTGCGGTGACGAAGGGCAGTGGCGAGGTGACGCTGCCCAAGCCGACGACCATCATCTCGCTGGACAACTGATGTCCGACGTGTCGGGCGAGTCCGACGTGTCCGGCGGGCCTCAGGGCGACCTCCCCGAGGCCGCCGTCCGCCGGCTCGAGGCGACCGGCTTCTCCTCGGGCCTCACCGTGCCGGACTTCGCGGCCTGCCTCGAGCTCGGGCTCGAACCCGTTGCGCTCGTCCAGGGCTTCTGCGTCATGCAGTGGGGTTGGTACGGCCCCGGCTCCGGATACATGCGCGGCGTGTCGCCCTTCGCCGTCGGCTCCCAGGACGCCGGCGCCTACACCGAGACCTACCAGTGCCCCCACGGCTTCGTCTCGGCGGAGCACCGCACGTGGGGGCAGAACCTCGAACAGCCCTGGGTCGAGTCGGCCTGGGCACAGGGGTTCGGGACCGCCTACGCCCGGATGGTCGAGGAGGCCCAGCAGCACGGGGCACACGGGATCATCGGCGTGGTGGACCGTGTGGGCAACGTGGCCGACACCGGCACGACCGAATTCCACTTCTTGGGGACGGCGGTGACGGTCGGGGACGGCCCGGCTCCCGCCGGTGGCGTGCCGTGGAGCACGTACCTGGCGGGGCAGCGCCTCACCAAGTCGATCGAAGCGGGCTTCATGCCGGTGGCGGTGGTCGCCTCCATGGCTTCGGTCCGCGTCTGGGCCTACTGCATGACCGAGTATCTGATGGAGGGGAATTACAACTGGACACCCACCCGGCCCGTGCCGGTCGACCAGGTGGGCCGGGCTCACATGGCCGTGCGCCAGCTGGCGCGCAAGCACGTGCGTCAACAGCTTGCCGGCGACGAACTGCACGGGGCGGTGCTCGACGTGGTGTACCGGGAGCTCTCCCAGGGGGACGAAGTCGTCGACTGCACGCTGCGGGGAAACCGCATGCGGCGGTTCAAGGACTACGACGAGGTCGCCTTGCCGCGTCCGACGGTGCGTCTCGGATGAGCATCCAGCCATCCGCCCCCGATGTGCGTGCTGAGATGCTGCGAGGCGCCCAATCCATGGCGACGCCGGCACCACCGTCGCGCGCCCGCGGCATCACCTCTGACCTGACGGTCGACGAGTCACTGCTCATCCACGCCGCAGGCTGGGAACCGCTCGACCTCGTGTGCGGCGTGGGGATCGTCTCGGTGCCGGCCGGAGTGTGGAACTGGGGAAACGGCGTCGTCGGCGCGGCATCGGATGCGCACGACGCGTCGGTCGACATCGCAGCGCGTGAACTACGTGCCGAGTGCGGCAAGGTCAAGGGGCACGGCGTGGTGGGTGTCCGGGTCGAGGTCTCCGTGCATCCGCACCATGTCGACGTGGAGCTGGTGGGAACCGCGGTGCGCCCCATGGAGGCGCAGGACCCGCGCGGGGACGATGCGGCGCGGGCCATGCCCTTCGTCTCCGACCTCTCGGCCCGCGACTTCACCCTCCTCCTCCGGGCGGGATGGATGCCGGTCGGCCTGGCCTTCGGTGCCTCCTTCGTCTACGCGCCGCGGCGCACGGCCGGTGCCGCCATGCGCCAGTCGACGCAGAACGTCGAGCTGACCAACTACACGCAGGCCATGTACGCCGCGCGGGAGTCGGCGATGGAGAAGATGCAGCGCTCGGCGCTGCACGTGGGGGGCCAGGGCGTCGTCGAGGTCAAGGTCACCGAGGGCCCGATGCGCTTCGCCCGCCACGCCATCGGCTTCACGGCCTGGGGGACGGCGGTCAAGCTCGTCGCCGAGGCGCACCGGTTCGTGCGGCCCGAGATGGTGCTGCCCCTCGACGATGCGGTCGTGCAGTTCGAGGCCGACTCGCTGCGGGGCGAAGGAAGCAGAGGAAGGAGCCGCCGGTGACCTCCCCCACGGAGACGGGTGCCGGCGGCGATGCAAGGGCGAGGCGCGACTGGGACGCCTGGGCGCGTGCCTTCGAGAACGTCGAGGGCCCGGACGCGTTCGCGGCGTTGTTCGCACCGGGCGGCAGGTTCAAGGATCCGGTGACGGACTGGACGACCGACCTCCACAAGGTCGCCCGGGACACCGAAGCCGTGTTCCCGGACTGGACCCAGAAGGTGGACCGGATCCGGGGCGGCCAGGACTGGGCGGTCTTCGAGTGGACGGGCACCGGCACCTTCAGCGCCGGTGAGGGCCCAGGAGTGCCCATCACCATGCAGGGGGCGACGGTTATCGACGTGGACGCGGAGGGCAGGGTCCTGGCCTGGCGCGACTACCTCGACACCAACGAGCCCACCCAGCAGATCCGGAGTGGTCTCGAGCGCGCGCTCGAGGGCGGCTGATCCGGCCCGAGGGCGCGCTCGAGATCGAAGGGCGGCTCAGGGTCTGTGTACGAAATACGGCCGCGACTGCACCGAGCGGCTGAACCGTCACGGTCCGCATGTGCCCTATGCGAGCGATCTGACCGACGCCGAGTGGCAGCTGGTCCGCGACCTCTTCGATCCAACGGGTCGCCGGGGTGCCCCTGCTCTCATCCCGAGGCGCCAGATGGTGAACGCGCTGATGTACCAAGCTCGCACCGGCTGTCAGTGGCGCTACCTGCCCGAAGAGTTCGGTCCCTGGGGAGCCATCTGGCAGCAGTTCAGACGCTGGCGTGATGCCCACGTGTGGTCCGTGGCCCTCGACCGCCTGCGCCGGGCGGTGCGCGTCAAGGCCGGCCGGGACCCCGAACCATCTCTGGTCATGCTCGATGCACAGACCGTCAAAGGTGGGCGCTCCGGTCCGACCTTTCATGAGGCGGGAGGCAAGTCGGGGGCGACCTTCGGGGCCAAACGCACCGTGCTGGTCGACTGCCTCGGACTCCCCGTCGCCGTGCGCGTCGACAGCGCTCGCCCGCACGACTCGCGCGTTGGTTGCGACCTCTGCGCCGCCGCGCTCCCGGACCTGCCCCGAGTCCGTGACCTGCTCGCCGACCAAGGTTTCGCACCTCTCGTCAGTTCGCTCGACCGCTATGGCGTACGGGTCACGATCAAGGCATGGACACCCAAGCCCAAGCACTTCAAGCCCATCGTGCCGCTGTGGCGTGTCGAGGACTGCTTTGCCCGGCTGGGACGCTGGCGGCGCCTGACCCGTTGTTTCGAAGGCACCCGGGCCTCGGCCACCACCTGGCTCGAGGTGGCGTGTGTGGCGCTGCTGCTCTCGAAGCTGTGACATCGGCTCCGGATAGACGAGTCAGAGGTCTGCCAAGGGCTGGTGCGGAATGGGTGCAGACACACGGAGCAGGGTGCACAGGAGACGTCGTTGCCCGCAGCTCGCTCCCGGAACGCTCACGGAACGAGATCCCTCCGCATCGCGACGCCGAAGAATCCCCTTCCAGCACCAGCTACACGAAAGCCTGTCCGCGTGTAGAGCCCCGCGGCGCGATTACGAAGATGCACGTTGAGGGCCAGAGCGTCGTATCTCGTGGCAGCCTTGGCGCACAGCGCCGCGACGAGGCCTGTTCCAATCCCTCTGTCGCGTAGCTCTTCGACCACCGCCACGATCATCTCGGGCAACGGGGACCCGTCGTCGTCGCACAGGAGCGGTGGTTCGTGCCAGTGCCACCAGGCGGCTCCGAGCGGTCGTCCTGAGCCATCGGCGCCAATCACGACCGTGTCGAGGGACGGCGGCAGGATGGCGAGGACGTCTGCCGAGTCGCCTTCCGGCAGAGGGCGATCTTCGATGACGCTGGCCTGGCGGGCCATCTCGACGATGAAAGCCTGGTCGTTCAGACCTGCCGCTCGGTACTCACACATCGCTCGTGCCATCTCTCGTCGATACGTTGTCACGACCGGGGTTCACAGTGTCGTCATGGGTCATCGGCGCAGCAAGCCCACCGGCATGGACCGCTCGGTCACCTACCGCCTGCTGCCGACGGCCGGACAGTCGGCGCGCCTCGAGGGGTTGTTGGCCTGGCAGTGCCGCCTCTACAGCGCCGCGCTCGAGGAACGCAAAGGGGCCTGGCGCCTCGAGCGCCGGCGCGTCTCGCTCTACGAGCAGATCAACGAGCTGACCGGGGCGGCAGAGTGGGCGCCCGAGCTCGCCGCCTATGGCCGCCGGGTGTCCCAGGGCACGCTCATCCGCCTCGATGACGCCTTCTGCGCCTTCTTTCGGCGCGTGGCGGCGGGTGAGAATCCCGGTTACCCGCGCTTTCGGCCCTCCTCGCGCTTCGACTCGGTGCAGTGGTCCAACCACCTTGGCTCCTGGAAGCTCACCCGCACCGGCAAGGGCACCTACGGGCGCCTGTACGTCCAGGGCGTGGGGCACGTCAGCATCAAGGTGCACCGCTGGTTCGACGGCGCCGAACCCCGGCGCCTCGTCGTGCGCCGCCGGGGCCAGGGCACCCACGCTCGCTGGGAGGCGACGATCTCGTGGCGCGGGGTGCAGATCGAGCCCCTGGCGCCCACCGGCCGGACCTGTGGGATCGACGTCGGGGTCGCCGTCCTCGCGGCGGTGGCTGATGACCACGGCGGGGTCGAGCTCGTCGAGAACCCACGGGTGCTGGCGAAGCGCCAGGAGCGCTTGAACGCCGCCCAGCGGGCGCTGGCCAAGTGCAAGAAGACCGGCCGGCGCGAGGGCGGACGGCGCAACCGGGCCAAGGCGCGGGTGCTGCGGGCCCACACCCAGGTGCGCCGGGCCCGCACCGAGCACGCCCACCAGTTCTCGGCCCGCCTGGTCACCACGTTCGACCTCCTCGCGCTCGAAGACCTGGCGGTCTCCGCCATGACCCGCTCGGCCAAGGGCACCGTGGATGAGCCCGGGACCAATGTGGCGGCCAAGGCGGGGCTCAACCGGTCCATTCTCGACGCGGGCTGGGGGCAGCTCGTGCGTTTCATCACCTACAAGGCTGCGAGTGCCGGTCGGTGCATCGAACGCGTCCGAGCCCCCTACACCTCGCAGACGTGTGCCCGCTGCGGGCACACCGAAGCGAGGAGCCGCACCAGCCGGGAGCGCTTCTGCTGTGTGGCCTGTGGACACCGCGCCCAGGCCGACGCCAACGCGGCCGAGGTGATCCTGGCGCTCGCGACCGAGCGGCTGGTCATCGCCCACCCGGCGCGCAAAAGCAGTAAATGGCCCGGGTCGGGCCACCGGTCGGCGACGACCGGGCGCGACGCAGCCTGAGGCTGCGGATCGTGAAGTGACGGAATCTCACCGAGATTTCGTACACAGACCCTCAGCCCCTGCGACTCAGCGGAAGTCGAAGGCGACCTTTATCGCCCCGCTCTGAGCCTGATCGGCGAGGGCGATGAACGCCTCACGCCACTGGTCGAGCCGGAACGTGTGGGTCAGCATTCCGGTCATGTCGATCCGTCCCTGCTCGGCCAGGCGCAGGTAGTGCGCGATGCCGTGCATGCGGAGGCCGTCGACCTCCTCCACGCCGAAGGCGTTCGAGCCGACCCAGGAGATCTCCTTGAAATAGAGGGGAGACCATTCCCAGCGTGCCGGTGCGTGCACACCGCTCTTGACCATGGTGCCGCGCTGTTTGAGCAGGCGGACACCGATCTCGGCCGTCTGCGCCGTGCCCACCGTGTCGTAGACGACGTCGAAACCACCGGGATGGGCCATCGGAAGCGTGGTACCTCCGAACTTCTGCAGGACGCCACCGGACCACGCGGCCGCCTCCTCGAGCAGCTGCTCGACGGGGAACGGGTCGACCACGGCGGCACCCAGCTTCTCCGCCAGGGCAGATTGCGCCGGCCAGCGGGCCACGACCATGACCGCGACGTCGGGGTACAGGGCACGCACGATTGCCGTCGCACACGTCCCGAGGGCCCCACCACCGTAGACGAGCACCTTTCCCCCGGGCGGAGGCGGATGGCGGGTCACGGAGTGCAGTGACACCGCGAACGGATCGCCGAGGACGGCCACCTCGTCGCTGACGCCGTCGGGAACCGGGATCAGCATGGACTCGTGGGCCGGAAGGAATTCCGCGAAACCGCCGGGTGCGTCGCTCGACGTGCCGGTGTGGATCCCCGGCGCCACAGGGCCCTCGGTGAAGTGCCAGCACAAGCTGTAGTCGCCCGCCTGGCACGACGGGCAGGGTGGGTCGATGCCACGGGGGCCACACGAGAGCCACGGGTTCAGGACCACGCGCTGACCGACCGCCAGTGTCGTGACGGCGGGTCCGACCTCGACGACGTCCGCGACGACTTCGTGACCGAAGACGGTGGGAAACGAGAAGTAACCGTTCAGAGCACTGTCCCCGAAGTCGTCCCCGAAATCCATGAAGACCATCTTGGCGTCGGACCCGCAGATGCCGGTCATGCGCGTCTTCGCCACCGCCCAGTCATCGCGAATCGGGGTGGGGCGGTCGAGCTCCTGCATGCGCATCGGCGTACGAGAGAGGCCCACCATCAGCTGATTGGACTCGTCTGGGGGCGTCCACTTCTCGGGCTTGACCCCGTAGAGCAGACCTTGCATCCGTCCTCCTCTCCGCCCGGTCCGCCGACGGCTATCCGACCAGTCCGCCGACGGCGACCAGGTGCGACAACACGATGCCGCTGCTGTTGCTCGTCGTGGTGGCCGAGGTGACGAACACGACGACGAAGAACGCCACCCAGGCGAACCCGAGAATGATGCCTGCTGTGGCCAGACCCTGCCCACCTTGCCTCCCGTTGGACCCGCGGATCTGGGCCCGGGCCACGAAGCCGAACACGATGGCCAGGATGGTCGGGATGAAGAAGAGGAACCCACCGATGCCGCAGACGAGCGAGGCGACGGCGAGTCCGTTCGTCTTTCGGTTCTGAGCACCGAAGCCGTATTGGCCGTATTGGCCGTATTGGCCGGATGGATACCCCGTGCCGGATGGATACCCCGTGCCGGTGTACGGGTCGCCTGGCGGCGCGCCGACACCGTAGGGCTGTTGCGGGTAGGCGGGCAGCTGACCCGGATAGCCGATCTGACCACCCGGCTGGCCCATTTGCGGCTGCCCCGGTTGTCCTTCCTGCTTCGGTTGGTCCGTTTGGTCCGGTTGGTCCGACTGGGGCTGCCAATCGCCGGCCGGACTCGTCGGCGCGCCCCCGGTCGGTGTCTGCGGGAGCGGTTGTTCAGTCGGCGAGGTCGAGGGAGTGAAGGCAGCGGTACCCGGCCGTGTGCCCGGTGGTCCTGTCCAGAGTTCGGGTGGGTACCACCTGCCGTCGGATGCCAACCACCATCCGGGGCCCTGTGAGGTGTCGCTCATACCCTGACCGTCCTCTGTTCGCCGGGTGCATGCTGGAGCTTACGGGTCGCTCCGGATGTTCGCTGTGAAGCGCTGCGCGACGGTGAACCATGGCCGAGGAGGTATCGAGTCTGACCCCGAGGCACCTCGCTCGGCTCACCGTACATACGGACAGTGTCGGCATCCGGACGAGCAGCAGTAACCGCGCCGTGCCAGATAGGCGGCGGTGAGGACGACAAAGCCCGTCGTTGGGTCCACATAGGAGTCCTCGGCGGCGTTCAGCGCCTCGGTATGCCGGCGAATGGCCTGCTCGTAGGTGGGGTGCCGGCGAGGAAAGCGATCGGGGTGGGGCTGCCAGAGCGGGCGATCGGCCAAGGGCTGCGGACCCGTCGACCTCTCGTCGCTGCGCCCGTCGTGACCACGGCTCTCGTCCACTCGATCTCACGAACGCGAACGTGGTCGTGTCGCCCCGGCCCGGGTCGCCGATGCGTGACCGGGCCGGGGGGACGGTGACTACCTGCGTGCGGCCTTGCGCGCCGGGGCCCTGCGGGCCGTCGTCTTGCGCGCCGGGGCCCTCTTGGCGGCGGCCTTGCGGGCGGGGGCCTTCTTGGCGGCGGCCTTCTTGGCGGGAGCCTTGCGAGCGGGAGCCTTCTTGGCAGCGACCGGTGCGGCGGACTTGCCCGCAGCGGAGACAGCCGCGTCGTCCGTGGGGTACGCACCCTTGGCGAGCTTCGGCGCCTTGGCGGGAGCGAGCACCGCGTCCTTGAACGCCTTGACGGGCGTGATGCGTGCCTTCTTGGAGGCCTTGATCCTGATGGTCTCGCCGGTGGCGGGGTTGCGACCCATGCGGGCCGGACGGTCGACCTTCACGAACTTGGCGAAGCCGGGGATGGACACCGGCTCACCCTTCGAGACGACGGCGGTCACCACGTCGGTGAACCCCTCGATGACATTGACCACCGTCTTCAACTCGACATCGGACTGGACGGCGACTGCTCTTGCTAGCTCACGCTTGTTCATGGCGCCCATTGTGGCCGACGCGCACCCACTGATGCACATTTTCTCGGGGAAAAGTTCCATCTTTCGCTTGATTCCGTGCAGCGGAACGGACCTGTGGATAGACCGTGCACGGCGAGGAAGGCCATCGGGAGGAAGGGGGTGCGCCGGGCCCGAGAGGGCCGGGCCCGAGAGCGTCGGGACGAGAGCGTCGGGACGGGTCGACGCCGCGTGGCGAGCGTCGGCACCGGGTCCGTCCTGGCGTCAGCTCCAGCGGGCGATTTCGTGCTGCAGCCGCCTGTTCCAGAACCGTGCCTGGACGGCGATACGCCGGTGTGCCTTGCGCAACACGATGATGCTCACGAACACGGCAGGCGCGAGCATCGCCGACAGGGCGCTCAAGGCGATGGTGCGAAGCTCCAACTTCACGAAACCAACACTAGCGAGCCATGTCGGCCCTGGTAGCCCGGTTGGACCGGCATCCGTGCGGACCCGCCCCCCCAGGCGCTAGGCATTGGGGAATGAGGGTTGACCGATGAGCGACCTCAAGGGGGAGGAGGGCACTGCCGTGCCGTTGCCCGCCGCAGACTCTGGCTCGGTTGCCGCAGGAGCACCGGGGGATCCCGAAGGGCCGGGGGCACCCCCGGCGCCGGCCCGGAAGAGGCCACGTGCGAGGCGCACCCGCACCGTCATCGCCTGGGTGCTGGTGGTGATCGCCTCGCTCCTCATCCCCATCTCTGTGATCTCGGTGTGGGCGATCCGTACCGTGACCAACACCGATCAGTACGTCGCCACCATGGCTCCGCTGGCGCGGAACCAGGCAATCATCGACCATCTGGCCCAGAAGGCGACGGACGAGCTGTTCTCGACCGGCACCGTGCAGAAGAAGGTCACCGCGGCGCTCCCGAAGGCGGCCAAACCGATCGTGCAGCCGGTCGTGACCCAGGTGAAGTCCTACGTCAACCAGCTGGCACTCAAAGTCTTCGAGAGCCCGAAGTTCGCACAGCTGTGGGACGGCCTGAACCGGCACACGCACCAGGCGGTCGTCAACATCCTCACCGGGAAGCAGTCGCCGTTACAGGAGAAGGTGACGAAGGCCGGAGCGGTGGTGGTCAACCTGAGCCCGGCTCTGGGCAACATCATCGACGAGGCGGACAAGCGGGGCGTGACTCTGTTCGACCCGTTGAAGCCGATCGTGACCAAAGGAAGTCACCTCGGGCTGACCATCGTCTCCAAGGACCAGGTCAAGCAGTACTCAGCGGCCTTCAACCTGATCGTCAAGCTGAAGTGGATCATCCCGGTCATCGCCCTGGCGCTTGCGCTGATCGGGATCGTGGTGGGGGTCGACCATCGCAAGGTGGTGCTGAGAATGGCGGTCGGCGTCTCGCTGATGACGCTGCTCCTGTTGGCCGTTCTCTCGCTGGCTCGAAGTCATTTCCTGAGCGTGGCGAACGCGCACAACTACAACACCGCCGTCGCTGCGGCCGTCTGGGACACCCTGCTGCGCTTCTTGAAGGCGGACTTTCGCTGGATGCTGCTGGTCGCCATCCTGGTGGCCATCGCCATGTGGCTGATCGGGCCGGCTCGCTATGCCGTCTGGGTCCGTGTCCACATCGCCACGGCGGCCCGCTGGGTCTGGGTGCAGGTGCGTGGCCTGTCGTCGGGCGCCGGGCGGGCCGTCACCGGATCCCAGCGGGTGCGCCACGTCGGCGCCTGGATCGATGAGCACATCGCCGGGCTGCGGATCATCGGTGCGGTCGTCGCCGGTTGCTTCATCGTGTTCGGCGGCAACCTGACGGGGTGGAGTCTGGTGGTCATCCTGATCGTGCTCGCCGTGTACCTCGCTCTGTTGCAGCTGGTGGCCATCTGGGCCCG
>DAHUZK010000039.1 GCA_027306605.1 Acidimicrobiaceae bacterium | reverse complement strand
GTTGGGCTCCCGCCCAAGGCCTACGCCAGGCTCGTCCGCTTCGAACACGCGGTCGCGCTCCTGCGTTCTCGGTGCGCCTCGCTCACCGAGGTGGCGGCGAGCACCGGTTTCTTCGACCAGGCCCACTTCCACCGGGACTTCGGTTCCCTCGCGGGGTGCACACCCGGTGCGTTCTTGGCCGAGCTCGATGCGGACCCCGAGGTCCGATTCGTGCAAGACCACAACTCCTCGGCTCCCTAGGCTCCTCGACATGAGCATGCCCGTTCCAAACGTCGTCCCGATCCTGGTCTACGAGGACGTCGAGGCCGGCCACGACTATCTGGTGAAGGTCTTCGGGTTCACCTCGGGCGGAATACACCGGGTGCCCGACGGCGAGGTCGTCCACGCCGAGGTCACCCTGGGCGAGCGAAGCATCTGGTTGCACCGGGTCACCCACGAGCACGGGCTGGAAGCGCCTGGGAAGCTCCCGTTCCAGCACGGGGGCCTCTCGGTGCACGTGACCGACGTCGACGCCCACTTCCGAGCGAGCAGTGAGGGCGGGGCCGCGATCGACCGCGAGCCGACAGACCAGCCCTACGGTCTGCGCGAGTACGCGACGCGCGACGCCGAGGGTCACCGCTTCTGGTTCGCCACGCCGATCGGCTGAGCGCGTCCGTCGCCCCCGGGCAGACCCATTCAGGAGGGCGCGAGCGTCCCGGTGCCCTCCGGCGGCACAGCCTGAGGATCCCGAAGCCGTGCCATGTCGCGGCGCTGCGACTCGCCGACGATCGCTCGACCGGAGCGGATTGCCTCGAGGACCGCCGCTGCGGTCGCCGCCGCGTCGAGGTCGGAGGAATCGACCACATTGTCCTCGAATGCGCCGAGGGACTCGAACGCGTCGAACATGGCAGCGATCGGCCCCGGTTCAACGAGATCTTCGGGGGCCCTCCGGGCGACGGCACGGGCGTGGGCGACCGTTCGGTCGGGCCGGATGACGACGTACGCGAGCTCCCCGGGGTCAAGATGCGCCGCAGCCGCGAACCGGGCCAGGAACCACGGGCCGACGATGCCGTCGACCACCACCTCATACCCGCCGGTTGCGTAGGCCCAGGCAGCGGCGCCGATCACGTCGATCACCGTGGCGTTCTGCTCGTCGCTCTCGGGCCGCCACGGCGCGACGAATCCGGAGGCGAGCCATCCGAAGCACTCGTCGGCCCGGAGGTGTACCGAGCGGGCGAAGTGCCGGGCGACCAACGCCGAGACCGTCGTCTTGCCCGCTCCGGGCGGCCCGGTGATGACCGTGATCGCCACGGTGCCCTCAGTCGCGACTGCCCATATGCCAGCCGCGGCAGTACGGGCACTCGTAGACGTTCAGCCGGGAGCCCGAGGCGGCGCTGCGCTCGTCGGCGGCCCAGATCGCGTCGGCTCGCGTGTCGTAGCGGACCTTCGGCTGGCCGTCGCGCCGCCAGTGCGACGAGTCGAGCGAGAGCTCGCGGTGCTGGGGACGGCGCTTTGGCACCCTCCCAGTCTGGCCGCCTCGGCCGGCGCCAGACGCGATCTCAGGCGACCCCGATCCGCCTCAGGAGATCGGCGGGCGCGGCGATCGAGCGGAGCTCGCCCGCGATGGCGTCCACGAAGGCCGCTTCGGCCGCCGAGCCGGCCCGGTTCAACGTCTCGGCGGGATCGTCCTCGGTGTCGAAGAGGAAGGACTCCGAGGGCGGTGGCCCGGCGGCCCAGAACGGCAGCCGGTCACCGGCCTCGAAGGGCTGGCAGATGACCGGGACGTCGGTCCCGGGCATCGTCTCGAGCCTGGCCCGGCGGTCGGGACGTGGCAGCCGGGTGTTGGGGAAGGGGGTGGGCATGGTGGACCAGCGGTTCGACCAGACCGACAGCGGCAGGTTCGTCTCCCCGCAGCCGCGCAGGTAGCGGTGCCGGCCGTCGGTGACCCCGACGTGGCGGCCCCAGTACCCGAAGAGCGCAAGATCGCGCACCGACGTCGTCGTGCCCTCGATCACCGGGAGCAGCGAGCGGCCGTGGGTCGGGTGATCGGCCCTCGCCCCGAAGAAGTCCCGGATCGTGGCGTGGAGGTCGACCGAGGTGCTGAGGGCCTCGACGTCGCGAGCTGCCTGACCGGGCCACCGCACAAGCAGGGGGATGCGGGCGAGCTCGCTGTAGATGGGGGCGCCCGGCTTGCCGAAGATGTCGTGCTCCCCGAGGTAGTGCCCGTGGTCGGTGCAGAGCACCACGGCGGTCGATTCGGCCAGCCCGGCCTCCTCGATGGCGCCGAGCAGGTGGCCGAACCAGCGGTCGATCATCGTCAGCTTGGAGCCGTAGTTGGCCCGGATGTGCGCCGCCTTGCGCGCGTCGAGGGCCCCGCTGGCGGTGGCGCCGATCAGATACGGCGGCCAGATCGAGAGCGGACCGGACCAGCCCGGGTCGTACATGCCGGCGTAGGGGAGGGGGGTGTCGAAGGGCTCGTGGGGATCGAACTCGTCGACGAAGAGGAAGAACCGCTCATGGCTCGGTGCCGAGGTCCGGAGCCACTCCGCTGCGGCGCGCATGGTCCGGGGGCCCGGGAAGTCCTCCTCGGAGCGGAAGTAGGTGCGCGAGTCGTCGTAGGCGTGGCGATAGGCGGGCCGGTCGACCGGGAGCGCCGGGGTCCCGACCCAGCTCGGGTCGGGGGCGGTGCGCCAGGGGTCGCTCTCGTGCCCCCGCTCGTAGAGCCACGCGTTGAAATCGGTGTGGTAGTTCTCCCCGCCCGTCTCGAAGAGGTGCGGATGGTCCGAGACGAGCATCGTGGTCACCCCGCAGTCGCGAAGCGAGCGGGTGATCGCATCCTCCCAGACCTCGATCGAGCCCCAGGGCCGCCACGGGAAGTCCAGCGCACCCACCAAGATGTCGTGGCGGGCCGGCATGCAGGGGAGCGAGCCCGAGTGGTGCCGGGTGAACCGCAGCGATCCCGCCGAGAAGGCGTCGATCGCCGGCGTCTCGAACTCCCTCGAGCCGTAGCACCCGAGCAGGTGCCGGTTGAGGCTGTCGAGGAGGACGACCACCAGGTTCTTCGGCCGGGTCTCGCTCATCGGACGGGCTCTAGCTTGAGGGCACGCGTCGCCAGGAACGCCGAGAAGTACGGGACGGTCACGTCGCCCTCGAGGTGGGTGTCCTCGTAGAGGTCCGTCAGGACGAACCCGGCCCGCAGCTGCCCGCCGATCTGGTCCTCGAGCGAGTGACCGAAGCAGAGCGGCTCGTCGGGCTCGAGGTACCGGGCGCGCTCCTTTGCGCTGAGCGAGGTCACGTCCGAGTAGGGGACCGGGTAGCGCACTTGCAGGATCCCCTCGGTCTCCTTGTCTCGGTCGAAGCAGAAGATGAGCGGGTTCGCGAAACCGGCCACGAGGACGCCGCCGGGCCGCAGGACCCGGTGGCACTCCCGCCACACCGGCTCCACCGACTCGACGAAGCAGTTGGAGCAGGGGTGCACGATCAGGTCGAAGCCGGCGTCGGGGAGCGCCGAGAGGTCGGCCATGTCGCCTTGGACCGTCGTGATCTCGAGCCCCTCGCGCTCGGCGACCATTCGGTCCTGGCCGAGCTGGGCCTCCGAGTTGTCGAACACCGTGACCCGGCCCCCCGCCGCCGCCAGGAGCGGGGCCTGCTGGCCCCCGCCGGCCGCGAGGCCGAGCACGTCGCGGCCGGCGACCTCGCCCAGCCACTCGCGGGGCACCTTCTTGTTGGCCGTGACGACGATCGACCAGCGGCCCTCTCGGGCCCGGGCCACGTCGCGCCGGGAGACCGGGATCGTCCAGATGTTCTTGTTCTCGACCTCCTTGTCCCAGGCCCTCTTGTTGAAGGCGACGACGTCCACGACCGGACCCTACATTGGCGCCCGGGCGGCCCCCGGCGGGACGTGGCTCGCCGAGGGGTCGGTACGATCCCGGGGTGCCATCGTCGAGCATCGACGCCGCCCACTTCCGCGAGGTGCTCGGCCACTTCGCGAGCGGCGTCACCGTGGTCACCGCGATGGAGGACCGGCCGGTCGGGTTCACGTGCCAGGCCTTCGCAGCGCTCTCGCTGGATCCGCCCCTCGTCCTGCTGGCGCCGGCCAAGTCCTCGACCAGCTGGCCCAAGATCGCCCAGGCCGGCGCGTTCTGCGTGAACATCTTGGCGAGCGACCAAGAGGCGCTCGCTCGCTCCTTCAGCGTGTCTGGCGGTGACAAGTTCGAGGGCGTCGGCTGGCGCCCCGGCGCGGCGACCGGGGCCCCGATCCTCGACGGCGCCCTCGCCTGGAGCGAATGCCAGTTGGGCGAGATCCACGACTCGGGCGACCATGAGGTCGTCACCGGCCAGGTGGTCGCCCTCGGGGTCGGGCGGGGCGAGCCGCTCGTCTTCTATCGAGGCGGCTTCGGGACCTTCGGCGCTTGAGCGGCCCGACCGGACCGAAGAGCACGATGATAGGGTCCCCTGAACAGGGGTTTTCCGAGTTCGGTGGCCGATCGAGCCGCCAGGGGAGGTGGCTCGAATGGACGTGAGGGACCGGGTCGTGGTCGTCACCGGGGGCGCGAGCGGGATCGGACGGGCGCTGTGCCGCGCGTCGTTCCGGGCCGGGGCCGAGGCCGTCGTCGTGGCCGACGTCGATGCCGCCGGGGCCGAGGCGGTGGCCGAGGAGTTCGGCGGGCGGGGCCGGGCGGTCGCGACCGACGTCGCCCAGGAGTCCGACATCATCTCGCTCGTGACCTCGACCGAGGAGGAGTTCGGGCGAATTGACCTCTTCTGTTCGAACGCCGGGATCATCGTGGCCGGTGGGCCCGAGGTGCCAGACGAGGCGTGGGAGCGCATCTGGCGCATCAACGTCCTGGCCCACGTGCACGCGGCCCGGGCCCTCCTGCCCGGCATGCTCGCCCGGGGTGAGGGCTACCTGCTCAACACGGCCTCCGCCGCCGGGCTGCTCACCCAGATCGGCTCGGCGCCCTACAGCGTGACCAAGCACGCCGCCGTCGGGTTCGCCGAATGGCTGTCGGTCACCTACGGGGACCGGGGCATCGGCGTGTCGTGCCTGTGCCCCCAGGGCGTCTGGACCAACATGACGGGCGGGGGCGGCCAGCGCCGCGACGCCTCGGAGGTGGCGAGGTCGACCGCCGGGCGCGACGGCTTCCTCGAGGCCGAGGAGGTGGCGGACATCGTCCTCGAGGCACTGGCCGAGAACCGGTTCCTCATCCTGCCGCACCCCGAGGTCGCCACCTACGAGCAGCGACGGGCCGGCGATCGGGAGCGCTGGCTGAAGGGCATGCGCCGCGTGCAGGCGGCCCTGCGCCCCCCGTCCTAGCGCGGCGATCTCAGGGGAGGACGGCCCCGCCCTCGCGCCCGGGGGTCAGGCGGCGGGGCGCGTTGCCCACCGCCCGCTGGTTCGCGTACTCCTCCATCAAAGAGAGGAACTCGTCGGCGCCCGAGCGGTCGGCGGCGGCCCGGGGGATCGCCGGGAACGAGTAGTCCGGCGAGGGGAGCGGCGGATGGTCCGAGGCCGGCTTGCGCGCCATGACCTTCTCGATCACCGGCCCGAGACGCTCGGCCTTCTCAGCCGAGAGGCGCTCGTCTCGCTCCGCGAACTCGGGCAGGACCTCGGTGCCGAATAGCTCGAGGCTCTCCATGATGTCCTCGTGGCGGTTGCGGCCGGCCTGGCTCACGAACACGACCTGGTCGACGCCGAGCTCCTCGTAGCGGCGCAGGTACTCGCGAATCTGCTTCGGCGTCCCGACGGCCCCGCGGAGCCCGCTCACGCCCTGCTGGACGGCCCTCGCACCGAGGCGCTCGGGGTTGGCGGCGGCCCGGCGGACCGCCTCGGGGTCATAGCCCTGCTCGGCCCGGCGCTGCTCGAACTCGCTCCACACGTCGGTGACCCCCGGGCGATGCTCGCCGAAGAGGTAGTAGTGGCCGAGCGAGTAGCCGAAGAAGTTGGAGCCCACGGTGCCGCGCTCGATGGCCTGTTCCTCGCTCGGTGCGCACATGAAGGTGGTGACCGCCGCCACATTCGGGTTGACGGCGTCGCCGATCGGGACGCACTCGTGCTCGAAGGTGGCGTAGTAGTCGCTCACCCAGTGCTGCGCCTCCTCGGGGTCGATGAACGCGAAGGTGAGTGCGCCGATGCCCTTCTGGGCGGCCAGGTGGATGGTGTCGCGTCGGCTGCAGGCCACCCACACGGGCGGGTGGGGCTTCTGTCGGGGCTTGGGCACGACGTTGCGCGGCGGCATGGTGACCCATTCGCCTGCGTGCCCGGTGAAGGGCGTCTCGGTCATGCATCGCAATGCGACCCGGGTGCCCTCCTCCCACATGGCCCGCTTGAGCGAAGGGTCGATCATGAAGCCGCCGAGCTCGGCCTCGGACCCCGCCTCGCCCGTGCCGAACTGGGCGCGGCCGTTCGAGACCAGGTCGAGCGTCGCGATGCGCTCGGCGATGCGCGCCGGGTGGTTGAAGGGCGGGGGCGTCTGGACGATGCCGTGACCGAGCTTGATCCGCTTGGTGCGCTGGGAGACCGCGGCCAAGAAGACCTCGGGTGCAGAGGAGTGGCTGTACTCCTCCAAGAAGTGGTGCTCCACCTCCCAGACGTAGTCAAAGCCCAGCTTGTCCGCGAGCTCGCACTGCTCCAGGGCGTCTTGGAGCAGGCGGAACTCGGACTCCTCGTCCCAGGGACGGGGCAGCTGGTGCTCGTAGAAGATGCCGAACTTCACGACGCAGCGCGCGCAGCCCGCCGGCGCTCGACCTCGTTAGGGGCGGCCTTGGCCACGAGATCGGGGATGACCGAACCGAGCTCGGCGGGGTCCCAGCGGTCGCCCTTGTCGGCGGCCGGACCCGGGCTCCAGCCCTCGGCGACCGAGATCGAGCCGCCGGCCACGTTGAAGACCCGTCCGGTGATGCCGGCCGACTGGCTCGAGCCGAGCCACACGACGAGCGGGGCGATGTTGTCGGGCGAGCGGGCGTCGAACTCGTCGGGCTTCACCTCGGGCCGGTCGGGCCGCAGCCCCTCGGTCATCCGGGTGAGGGCGCCGGGGGCGATCGCGTTCACCGTGATCCCGTAGCGACCGAGCTCGAGGGCGGTGATGATCGTGAAGGCGGCGATGCCGGCCTTGGCCGCCCCGTAGTTGGCCTGCCCGGGGTTCCCGTAGATGCCCGACGACGACGACGTGTTGATGATCCGGGCGTCGTTCGTCTCACCGGCCTTGGCCCGCTCGCGCCAGTAGACGGCGGCGTGGTGGGCCGGGGCGTAGGTGCCCCGCAGGTGTACGCGGATGACAGCGTCCCACTCCTCGGGGGTCATGTTGATGAGCATGCGGTCCCGCAGGATGCCGGCGTTGTTGACGAGGACGTCGAGGCCGCCGAAGGTCTCGATCGCGGTGTCGATGAGGTGCTTGGCCCCCTCGAAGTCGCTGACGTCGTCCCCGTTTGCGATGGCCTCGCCGCCCATGGCCTTGATCGCCTCGACCACCTCGTTGGCCGGACCGGCGTCGGCGCCGGTCCCGTCCACCTTGGCGCCGAGGTCGTTCACGACCACCTTGGCCCCCTGGGCCGCGAACTCGAGGGCGTGGGATCGTCCGATGCCCCGCCCCGCCCCCGTCACGATGACGATGCGTCCCTCACAGATTCCGGCCATGGTCTCCTCCTGGTCGATGCTCTCGATGCGAACTTTCTGCCGCTCAGCGCTGCGGGCGCTCGTCCTCCTTCGAGGGGTCCTTGGGCAGCCCGAGCACCCGTTCGCCGACGATATTCCTCTGGACCTGGGCCGTGCCGCCCCAGATCGTCACCGAGCGCGTGGAGAGGAAATCGGACTGCCAACGGTCGGGGCGGTACTGGTCGGGCGTCTGCGGCGGCATGATCATGGCCTCCGCCCCCCGGATGTTCATCACGATCTCGGCGAAGCGCTGGGCGTACTCGGACCAGAACATCTTGTTGATCGATGAGGCTGGGCCCGGCTCCTTCTTCGCCACGACCTCCGAGAGGAGCCGGAGGCCCTGGAAGCGCATGATCTCGGTCCGGGTGAAGGCCCAGGCCAGCTGCTGGCGGACGAGCGGCTCGTCCTGCTTGCCCTTGGTGCGCACCAGTTCGACGGCGTCCCAGAACTGGCGGGTGTACTGGACGTGCTGGGTCGTCGCGTTGCCACCCCGCTCGTTGCCGAGGGTCGTCATCGTGACCCGCCAGCCGTTGTTGAGCCCGGCGATCACGTTAAACAGGGGCGCCCGGGCCTCGGTGATGAAGGTCTGGGTGAACCCGGCCGTCCCGCTCAGCTGCTTGATGGGGGAGAGCTCGAAGCCGTTCGAGCTGCCGTCCTCCCTCTTCATGGGCACGAGCACGTAGCTGATGCCCTGGTGCTTGGGCACGTCGGGGTTCGTGCGGCAGAGGCAGAACATCATGTTGGCCATCTGGGCGCCCGAGGTCCACACCTTCTGGCCGGTGATCACGATCTCGTCGCCGTCGACCACCCCCCGGGTCTTGAGCGAGGCGAGGTCCGAGCCGGCGTCGGGCTCCGAGAAGCCCTGGCAGTACCGATCGGTGCCCTCGATGATGCGCGGCAGGAAATGGGCCTTCTGCTCGTCGGTGCCCCACACGATGATGGACGGTCCGACCAGCCACTCGCCCATGCCCCGGGTGACCCGCGGCACGCCGGCCCGGGCGAACTCCTCGTTCATGACCGCGACCTCGATGCCGCCGAGCCCCCGACCACCGAACTCCTCGGGCCACGACACGCACAGGTAGCGCGCCTCGTGGAGCTTGTCGGCCCAGCGCTGCCATTCGGGACCGATCCCCATCGCGGCCCGGCGTCCACGCCCCTCGGCTCCGCCCTCGGACCCGTCCTCCTCCGTCGGATCGGGCTTGTTGGCCTCCAGCCACTGACGGAGCTCGTCTCGGAACGCCTTGGCCTTCGGGCCGAGGTCGATCTCCATCGTGCTGCTCACGCTGTCCCTCCTCGGGGTTCGAACACCGGATAGTTGCGTCCGTCGCTCAGCTCTTCCCAGGCGACGCTGAGCGCCATGTCGACCCGCAACTCTTCGAGCGGGCAGTTGACGACGTTGGACATCATGCGGAACCCCTCGGCCAACTCGACGATGGCGACGGGGAAGGGTCCCTCCCCCCCAGTCGGGTTCGAGGAGAGGTGGTTGACGGTGAAGCTGTAGAGGGAGCCCTCGCCCGTGCAGTCCCTCCACTCGAGGGAGGTCCCGAGGCACAGCGGGCAGTTGTCGCGCGGGTAGAACACCGGCCGGTCGCAGTCGAGACACCACTGGACGACGAGCCGCCGCTCCCGGGTGGCGGCCCAGAACGGCTCGGCGACCGGACTGACCGGCGGTTCCATGCGGCGGGGGGCTTCGGCGCTCACGACAGCGCCGCCTCGGTGCCGAGCACGATCGTCGACATGCATGAGAGCACCCCGCCCGAGCCGTGCGCCACGGCGATCTCGGCCCCGGGAACCTGGCGCTGCGCGCACTCGCCGCGCAGCTGGCGCACCGCCTCGACCAAGAGGAACATGCCGTACATGCCCGGGTGGGTGTAGGAGAGCCCGCCCCCGTTTGTATTCATCGGGAGGCTGCCGCCCGGACCGAGCTTCCCGTCCTCGGCGAATGGACCGCCCTCCCCCTTGGCACAGAACCCGAGGTCCTCGAGGTGCAAGAGCGCCGTGATCGTGAAACTGTCGTAGCCCATCAACAGGTCGACGTCGCCGGCCTTGATGCCGGCCATCGAGAACGCGGCGGGTCCCGAGATCATGCCGGCCGTCGTCGTGAGGTCGGGCATCTGGGAGATCATCGAGTGGTCGTGGCACGTGCCGACGCCCAACACGTAGGCGGGCGACTTGGCCAGGCTTTTGGCCCGTTCGGCGCTCGTCATGACGAACGCCCCGGCGCCGTCGGTCACGAGGCAGCAGTCGAGGAGGTGCAGCGGGCTCGTCTGCATCGGGGAAGCCAGGACGTCGTCGATCGTGATCGGGTCCTGGTATCGGGCCTTCGGGTTCATCGTGGCCCATTCCCGGGTCGACACGGCGACCTGGGCCAGCTGCTCGGCCGTCGTGCCGTACTTCGCCATGTGGCGGGTTGCGGCGAGCGCGTACGCGCCCATCGGCAGGCGGATCCCGGCCGGCATCTCCCATTCCAGGCCCGGGTTGGGACCCATCCCCGGCGGGGGTCCGCCCCGCCGTCCGCCCCCGCCACCGGCCCGGGCACGATCCCCGCGCGGGGTGGAGGCGTAGACGCTGATCACGACGTCGGCCAGCCCGGCGGCGATGGCCGCTGCGGCGTGCTCGACATGCACTTCGAAGCTCGATCCGCCGGTCATGGTCGAATCGGTGAAGCGGGGGTGCACACCCAGGTACTCGGCGAGCTGCATCGAGGAGCCGGCGTGGCAGACGCCGTCGACGTCCTTGATGTCGAGGCCGGCGTCGCTCAACGCCTGCTCGATCATCGAGGCCTCGAGGGCGCGACCGCTCAGCTCGAGCTGGCCGGTGGGGGAGGCGTCGTCGGCCACGCCGACGATCGCAGATGCCCCCCTGATGCTCGTGGCGCTCATCGCCGATACCTCACGTCGCCCGGTCCTCCCCTCGCGCCAGCGCTCGCCAGCGGCTGGGCCGCGGCGTGTCACTGTACCGTGACAGCTTGGCCCTCAACAAGGTCGACGGGCAGCTAGCGTGGCCCCCGTGACGTCGGCCGGGGTCTCGCTCCTCCACGAGCAACGCCAGGTCGCTCGGGACCGCATCGAGCGGGCGGCCCGTCGGGTGCTCGCCGACAAGGGCATCGGCGCCACGGTCGAGGAGGTGGCTGGCCAGGCCGGGGTCAGTATCCGGACGGTCTTCCGCCACTACGGCACCCGAGACCACATGATCGCGACGGCCCTCCGGAGCCAGCTCCTCCACTACAGCGAGACGCTGCCCCGTCCGGCCGACGACGCCACACTCGAGTCCTGGCTCCCCGAGCTCCTCATGGAGGTGCACCGCGTCAACGCCGACCTCGGGCGGGCCTACTGGGAGATGATGGCGGTCGGCTACACCCTGACCGGGGAGCTGGGCGACGTCGCCGCCGAGCGCCTCGCCGGGCGGAACCGGTTCGTGAACGTCGTGACGCGGGGCGCCTGGAGACTCGCCGGCAATAGGTCGCGACCGCCCGGGTGGCTGGTGGACCTCTTCGCGATCCACCTCTCCACCTTCACCACCCGCGAGCTGCTCCAGGACTTCGGGCGCTCGATCGAGGACGTCGCCTCGATGTCGGCGAGGGTCCTCATCGCCGCGGTGCGCTCGGCCAGCCCCAACTGTTCGGACGCTCCGATACCATCGACGACGTGACGACGACGGTCATGTTCCGTGCGCGGCGCCTCGGTCGCGAGGCGCTGGGGGTGGCATCGGCTCGATAGGGGATGGGCGTCGCGCCTCGTCGCCGGGGCCGCGGTCCGCCCCGGGGACCTCGTGCTCGACGTCGGTGCCGGCGACGGGGTGATCACCGAAGCGCTGCTCGAGCTGGGTGCTCGCGTGGTGGCGATCGAGCTCCATCCGGGCCGCGCCCGACTCCTCCGGGTTCGCTTCGAGGGAAGCGACGTGCGCGTGGTGGTGGCGGATGCCGCGGACCTGCGCTTGCCGCGCCAAGCGTTCAGCGTGGTGGCCAATCCGCCCTTCGGTGCCTCGATGGCGCTCGTCGGGCGCCTGGTCGCGCCGGGGTCTCGTTTGGTCTCGGCCCACGTGGTCGTGCCCCGGTACGTGGCTTCCCGGTGGTGCGCCGCGACCGCTCCCGGGCGCGGGCGCTGGTCACAAAGCTTCGAGGTGTCGATCGGAGGGCGCATCCCAGCCCACGCCTTCCATCCGTCGGCGGGACGCGATGCCGCCGTGCTGCGGATCCGCCGCACGGCAGGGCGGCCGACCGGGGGCGCCGGCGCGCGCCGCGAGCCTGGGTCCGAGCGGAAGGCGACCCGGGTCCACCCCTCGGCACCAACCCACTGACATGCTCCGGTGTCGTGCGCTTGCGATGGTGGCGACCGAGTGCCTCACGGCCCGCGTGGCTCGATCGGCCCCGGTGGGCCGCGCCGGGGGCGGGTTCGTGGTGCGAGGGTGAGCTGCTCGCCTTCGACCTCGAGACGACGGGCACGAACCGCTTCGCCGACGTCCCCGTGTCCTTCGCCCTGGTGCACATGCGCGCCGGGAGGGTGCTCGAGCGGCGCAACGCCATCGTCGATCCCGGACGCCCCATCCCCGAGGAGGCCGTGGCGATCCACGGGATCGGCGACGACGAGCGCGAGCGCGCCGAGATCGGGCTCGCGGCGGCGGTCGAGACGATCGCCGCCGCTCTAGTCGATGCAGGTCGTCGCGGCACGCCCGTCGTCGGCATGAAGCTCGACTTCGATCTGACGATGGTGGACACCCTGTGCCGGTCACTCGGCCGCCGGGGCCTGGTCGAGCGGGGCTGGTGCGGACCGGTGCTCGACGCGCTGACCCTCGACCGCCGCTTGGACCCGGACCGGGAGGGATCGCGCTCGCTGGTCGCCCTCTGTGGGCACTACGGCGTGCCGATCGTCCGGCCCCACAGCGCGGCGTGTGACGCGGAGGCTGCCGCCCGGGTCCTTCTTGAGATGGCGCGCCGGTTCGACCGGCTTGCCTGGGCGTCGCCGGCCAGGCTCCACCTCGAGCAGGCGGCGTCGCACCGGGAGTGGGCCACCGCCTATGCCGAGCGGCGCCGGATCCGGGCCCTCGGGCCCCTCGACGAGAGCGAGTGGGACTGGCCGCTCGCCGCGCCCAGGGGGCCCGAACGGGGCGTGGCATAGCGGGCAAGCTCCGCCGGTCGCCGGTCGACTGGGCCAGGACCCGGCGATAGCGGCAGCCCGGGGCCGTCGCACCCAGCGGGCATGATTGGGGCGATCCGCCGAGGCTACCGAGGAGCCATGGACAACCCGAAGAAGACGCTGGTGCTGGCGGCGATGATCCTCGCCGTCGCGATGACCTTTATCGATCAGACGATCGTCTCGATTGCCGTGCCGAAGATCCAAAGAGAGCTGCACATGAGCTCCGTCGGCGTGCAATGGATCGTCAATGCCTACCTGTTGGCGCTCGCCGCCTTCTTTGCGTTCGGCGGCCGCCTCGCGGACACGGTTGGCCACGCCAAGATGGTGGTGATCGGGATCATCGTGTTCGCCGGGGCTTCGACCATGTGCGGGCTCACACCGGCCAACGGAGCAGCCGAGGCGTGGATGGTCACCTTTCGGGTCGTCCAGGGGCTGGGCGCCGCGCTCATGTACCCGGCTTCACTTGCCATCGTCGCGAGCGCCTACGAGGTACGCGAGCGAGGCCGGGCACTGGCAATCTTCTTCGGGGTCGCCGGCGGGTTGACCGCCCTCGGGCCGATCCTCGGCGGGATCCTGAGCCAGTGGACCTGGCGTTCGATCTTCTGGGTGAACGTCCCGGTCGCCATCGTTGCGCTCCTCCTCATCGCCCGGGCGAGGCCGAGAGGCGAGACCCGGCCCGGAACGGTTGACTTCCGCGGCCTCGCCCTGGCGGTGCTCGGGGTCGGATTCGGCGTCTTCGGGCTCCAGCAATCCCAGGTGTGGGGCTGGGGCAGCCCGGCCACCATCGGAACGATCGTGGCGGGGGTGGTCTTGATCGGCGCGTTCGCGTTGGCCGAGTTGGGCATCGAACAGCCCCTTGTGCAGGTGCGAATGTTCGCGATCCGGGCGTTTCTCGTCGAGAACATCGTCTTGTTCTTCGCGATGGCCTGTTTCTTGCCCGTGTTCTTTTTCGCCAGCGTCTACGCCCAGGGGGCTCTTGGCTATGGCCCGAACAACGCCGGGCTCTTCCTCCTCACGTTCTTCGCCGGCTTCGCTCCGGGCGTCCAGGTCGGGGGGAGGGTGCTCGATCGCTGGGGCGCCAAACAGGTGGTCGTCCTCGGCTGCGCCATCTCGGCCATCGGTCTGGTCCTCTGGGCGAACAGGGTCGAGGCGCTCAGCTTCGGCAAACAGTGGTGGGCGATCGTCGTCTCGGGCCTCGGCCTCGGTCTCATGGTCGGCCCCTCCAACACCGATGCGCTGAACCAGGCCGGGCGCCAGTCCTACGGGGAGGCGACGGGCGTGACCCAGACGACCAGGAACTTCGGCGGCAGCGTCGGGCTCGCTGCGCTCGGCACCCTGTTCACCTCGAGCATCGCGAGAGAGCTGACGTCCGAGCTGATCGCAAAGGCGCATCTCTCCCAGGCGAAGGCGGCGGCGATCGCAAGGACGGCGAGCCAGAGCCAGTTCAGTTCGAGCAAGGCTTCAAACTCACCCCAGGCGGCGTCGATCGGCCATGTCGCGGTGGCGTACGCCACCCACGAGGTCCTCTACGGAATGGCGGGTGCGATGGCCATCGCCTTTCTGGCCGCACTGATCGGGCTCCGTCGCGGGATCCATCATGCCCCCGATGCGGGTGGCCCCCCTGGCGTGGGGGTCCAGGAACCGGCGGGGGTTGAAGGAGCGTCCTGAGCGGGCACGGTCCGTCCGCTGAGGGGCGGTAGGCTGGTCCGTTCGGGGCCGTTGGCGCAGCTGGTAGCGCACTTGCATGACGCGCAAGGGGTCAGAGGTTCGAGTCCTCTACGGCCCACCGCAATTCTCGCGAGAGTCCTCACTGGTCATGCGGGTCGGCCAGCGGGCACTCCCTGCCGGACTCGAACTGCCGGTCGGTGAGCATGACACTTCGATCCGCAGTCACACCCTGCTGTTCCTCGTCGAAGTGGACGAGGAACAGCAGCTGCCATCGCTGGCGATCGTGCTCGCGCAGGTTGTCGCAGAACGCGAGACGATGAACGCGCACGCCGAGAGCCTCGACGGCAAGGCGGGGGTCGTCCTGGGCTTCGCGGGCGTCCTCGTGGGTCTCGGCGCCACGGCGCAGATCACGATCTCGGGCACGGTGATCTTCGAGATCGGACTGGCGGTCGCAGTTGTTGCGGCAATCCTGGCAGCGTGGGCCTTCCTTCCTCGTCGCTACCCGGTGCTCGAGGTGGAGCGACTCCGGCAAAGCAATCTCACCGCGTCAGAGGCGGAGACGCGCCTGGAGCTGCTCGATACGCAAATCGTTATGGTAGAGGAGGCCGCGACCCTGGTGAAGCAGAAAGGGTGGCGAGTTCGAGCTGCCGTGGGTTCTCTGGCGATCGCTGCCGCCCTCGTTGTCGCCGGTATACTTACCGCCATGGGAGGCCGGCCTCATGCCTGACGAGAAGGCACCTCAGAGCGCACCGGCCCCGCCGCCGGCCAAGAGTCGGCCGGAGCCACCTCCCTTCCGGCCCAACAAGGATCTCATCGGCTACATCGAGAAGGGCCAGAAGCCCCCCGTTCGGCCTGCGCCACCCTCAGAGAAGCGATAGCCGTCACAGGCCTGCCACCTACAGGCCGCTCTGGCGGAGGTGTTGAAGGCGAAACCGCAGGTCGTCGACGTTCGAATACGAGTGTCTACGGCCCACCAGATCTGTCACGGCGCGAGACCTCTGGCGAGATCCCGTCTGTCAGCAGGATCGGCCATCCGCCACGGACAGACGGGCCGATCGTCACGTCGAGCCCGGCGAGCGTCAACCAGGCGGTGACGGACGGCATATTGGGGCGGCATTGCCGTCGGTAGCGGTCGGGAGGACGACTCGCGTTGGTGCGCGCTGCTTACCACCCTGCGAGCGTCGCCTTGACGAGAACTTGCGCCATCCAGGCGAGAAGATCGATCGCCTGTTCTTGCGGTAAGTCGGCCATGTCGGTCGTCCAGACGATCGCATCGGATCCAAACAACGGGACCAGGGCATTCGCGAGGCGATCTCGGGCATCTCGAGGCACATCGCTCGGCAGGCGTTCGAGGAGGGTCGCTATCCAACGGCCGCGGTTCGTCAATTCTCGGCGAGGCTTTACGTGTTCGGTGCCCGGGTCGAGCGAGAGGTGCAGCATCATGCGCAGCTCGGCCTCGTGTTCGAACGCCCAAGCTGCGGTCGCTCGCACGAGGTCGGACGCCCGAGCGTCCACCTCGCCGGATGAGGCATCCGGATCCATGAACCAGTCAGGGTCCTCGAGCGGGTCGTCGGCCAAGGACATGGTCGCGTGGAGCACCACCGCGTCGTTGGTCGGGAAGTAGCGGTAGGCGGTTGCCCGAGATACCCCGGCAAGCTCGGCTGCGGCCGGGACCGTCAGTGGTCGGCCGGTACGCAGCAACTCCCGCGCCGCCTCGCGCAGCAGGCGCAGCGTGCGCTCCTTGGGACTTGGACGCCCCTGACCGGCTTCTCGACCTTCCATCAGAATCCACCCCTTGACAGCGCAGCGAGCTCGGTACATGATACTTATAGTCTCATGTTAAGACTATAAGTATCATCTTGAGAGTTCGAGTCTAGCCCGGCGAAGACCCGGCAAGAAGGGCCACCATGACCACCACGACCGAAACCTCCTCGTCAACCCGGGCCGCGCCGGAGCTCTCGAGCTTCCAGCACGTCGGCCTCACCGTCCGCGACATCGACGCCAGCGAGGCGTGGTACAGGAAGGTTCTCGGGCTCGTCCGAGTCTTCGCCGAACCGCACTCGACCGGCGATGGCCACGCCGTCGTGATGACCCGACCGGGCACCGGACTGTTCCTCGGCCTCGAGCACCATCCCGATGCCGACAGGCAGCGGTTCAGCCCACAACGCACCGGGCTGGACCACCTGGCGGTGCAAGTCCCCAGCCGCGAGGCGCTCGACGAGTGGATCGCGCACCTCGAGGTGATGGGCGCCGAGCACGAAGCGGTCGTAGAAAAGGACGAGCCGGTCCGGATCGCCCTCGTGCTGGTACGTGACCCCGACGGCATCCCGATCGAACTGTTCTGGTTCGGCGGCTGAAGTGACTACCAACACTGCACACCTGCTGCCCCGGACGGGGTCCCGGCCCCAAGTCACCGGCGACTTCCCCCAGCGCCAACTCGACCAGCAGCCAGCCGACAGCCGGTACGTGGATGCCATCCTCGCCGAGGCGCTCACCTGGCCGGCCGTCGTGGGAGGGCCATCCGCGATCTCCGTCGAGGGCGCCCGGGCGCTGACGTTGGACGGCAACGTCGCAGTTGGAGTTGGACCGGCCGACGCCTTCATGGTCGGTGCCGAGTTCTGTCACGTCCACGCCCAGGGGGACTTCAGCCTGCACGCCACCTTGCCCGCCCTACTCGCCGAGGCAGCGGAGCGCGCGGGGTGGGCCGAGCCGCACTTCCTCGTGCACACGGGCCAAGCCCCCCCAACCGTGGTCTTGATCTACGCCGCCAGAGACGAGCAGGAACGCGAAGTGGTCCTGGGATTCGTGCGCGCCTCGTACGAGTTCGCTTCCGCTATGGACTCCGTCTCAGGAAGTGCCCGGTCACCAAGGGCTGAACGAACGACGCTGATCGAAGAGGGGAGAACCACTATGTCCATCCACGTCGTCAAACCAGACGGGGGCGAGCAGTCAGGCGGCGGGCCGATCCGTTGCCGCATCATCGAGGACGGATCGCACACCGAGCACCGGCTCGGTCTCATCGAATCGACCGTACCGGCCGGCCCGGCAGCGCCCCCTCAGCACGTGCACCGTGAGCACGACGAGACCTTCATCGTGACCCAGGGCAAGCTCAGATTCACCTCCGGAGACAACAGCGTCGACGTCGAAGTGGGGTCGTGCGTGGTTGTCCCGGCCGGAACGCCGCACACCTTCTCCAACCCCTTCAGCCAACAAGCGAAGTTCATCTGCACGCTTACTCCAGATCGCTACGTCGAGTACTTCCGCGATCTGAGCAAACTCCCGGTCAACGAGCAGGGCCTCCTCGACTTCGCCGATGTCGGGAAGACGATGGCGAAGTACGCCACCGACGTGATCCGGTAACGAGATGGACGCAGGAGGGTAAGCCACAGGTCAACCGTCACTGCCACGCTGGACACCGCCACGCCGGACACTGCCCACATGAACGGGAGCCTCGCCCGGGCTCTGCCGCAGCACCGTTCCGAGCGGAGGCAGGCGGAGACAGGGCCATCTACTTGGGCGAACGCTCTCTCGGAGGCCAACGAAGGTGGTTTTGCCCTGTGACAAGGTAAAGACCACTTCTTTGTCACGGCGCGAGATCATGTCGGCGCGGTGTGTCCGCGGTCTCCGGGAGTCCTGGCGGGAGAACGACTCACTGACACACCCACCTCGGACCCTCGTCGGGGTAGACGAGGAAAAGGAGCTCTCGTCGCTGGCCATCGTGCTCGCGCAGGTCACGGCAGAGCGGGAGACGATCAACGCGCACGCCGAGAGTCTCGATAGCAAGGCTGGCGTGGCCTTGGGTTTCGCTAGTGTGCTGGTGGGACTTGGCGCCACGGCACAGGTCGCTGTCTCGGGCGGAGTCATCTTCCAGATAGGACTCGCGGTTGCGGTCGTTGCCGCGTTCCTCGCGGCATAGGCGTTTCTCCCTCGTCGCTACCCGGTGCTGGAGGTGGAGCGGCTCCGGCAGGCCAACCTCACCGCGCCGGAGGCGGAGACTCGCCTCGAGCTGCTCGACACCCAGATCGTGATGGTCAAGGAACCCGCGACGTTGGTCAGGCAGAAGGGATGGCGGATCCGTGCCGCCGTCGGCTCCCTGGCCTTCGCTGCCGCTCTGGTCGTGGCCGGTATGCCCGCTCTCGGGTGAAATGCCAATGCGACCCGCTCCTCCAGTCACGTCATCACCACGCGGCCTCCGAGGTCGCCGCGGCGGGGCGTCGCGTTGGTCAGGAAGGCCTCGAGGGGCGGGAACCGGCTCACCCGCCACAGCTGGTAGTGAGCGTCACAGAGGCCGTTCAGTTGCGCGCCGAGACGGTGACAGGTGCGCGCCGGGCAGCGTCCGAGGGTCGGGCGAGGGACAGCCGGGCGATAGCGCTCGTCTCCGTTCACGTAGGCGTCCACGCTCTGGCAGCGGACTCGCCGGGCCTGGCTGCAGCTGATGCACGGCCTCGACGAACCGCTGGCCGTTCGTGACCGGGAGTGCGGCACACCAGGCAGAGCCTCGGCGGACGGCGTCGGGCAGGATCGACGCCTCGGGCGCAGAAGCCCTCGAAGTCCGTGCGGCCTTCGTCCTTCCAGGCGATGGCACAGGTGATGCACAGCCCGTGAACGAACTCGTCGAAGCGGCTGACGAGCGACGCCTCTCACGTCTCTTCGCCCCCTACGGGCGCCTCGATCCGCTTTGCCTCGATGAGCTCGGCTACGTGAAGCTCGACGACCGCGGTGCGGAGCTGCTCTTCCAGATCCTCACTGAGCGCGAGGAGCGCGCCACCGTCGCCTCGAACCTCCCTTTCTCGGAGTGGGGCGGCATCATCGACGACCCGCGCCTCGTCGCAGGGATCGTCGACAGGCTCACCTTCAACGCCCACATCCTCGAGACGGGTAGTGACTCCTGCCGGCTCCGCCTCACGCGTGAACGGGACAAACGACTTCAATGAGGACCGTGGCGCCCACCCCCGGCGACGGTGGCGGTCGAGACCTTCTCGATATCCGCCGCTTGTTCGTCAAATGCTCCGACGAATCGGCCAGGGTCTGATGTGGGGATTCGGATGGTCCTTTTCCGAGACGACTTCAACGGGGCCATCTCTGATCAAGGTTGCGGCTTCGGCTCGCTCGGCCGTCGTTCTGGTGGGCCGGAAGTGCAGACCGTTGAAGTCGCTGGACGTGCGGTATCTCGCGATCACCTCTTTCAAGATCGCGTCACGTATCTGCCGATTGTCCGTCGGGCTGCGTTGGGCAGTTCCACCAGTCGAACGCCACCTGCAGCAGCTGGTGAGGCGAAGAAGGTCGCGGTTTTGGGGACGAGTAGTCGCCGCCAAACCGGCGGCTTCGTGATGACGATCGTGGCCTTCGTCTGGTAGATCTGTGTGGGCATCGGCGCTCACACCTTGCGGACCTGCAGCGGTGGATGGGCTCTCGCCATCTGGTCGTAGTCGGCGTCCTGGGTCACCACCGGTAGCCCGAGGTCAACGGCGGTGGCAGCGATCAGGGCGTCGGTTAGTTTGACCGTCCGCTGGATGCCGGCGTTCCGGCAGTCGCTTACGAGACGAGCCCACGCCGCCATGATGGGCTCGCTGATCGGGATGGGGTCCACTCGCCGGGCCAGGGTCAGCGTGCCCGCTCGGCGGGCGCGCGATGTGTCGTCCGCAGCGCTCAGCACACCCAGTTCGAGCTCGCCGATGGTCACGACCGAGACCGTCACCCGGTCGGGCAACTCCCCGAGCGGTTGGTCCACCTCACGGGCGATGAACACCGAGGTATCGAGAAGCCCGGCCGGGTCGTTCAAAGCTCGTCCAAGGTCTGTCCGGCGAGCACATCAAGGTCTTCACGCAGACCCGGGTCGGCCGCTCGCTCCGCCAGCTCGCGACGTAGGAGGTCGCCTGGAACCCAGCGGGACCGTTGGGCGTGGGGAATGATGTCGGCGATCGCCTCGCCGTGGACGGTGAGAACCACCCGCTCGCCTGCCCGGACGGCATCGAGGACCTGGCTGGTCCGATTCCGTAGGTCACGTACGCCGACCTCCATGTGCGACAGCGTAGCACCACGGTCCCTGACGCGATGTCGGAGTCGAACGACCGCCGCGGGTCACTGGCGTTCGAGGATCACCTGCAGAGGTTCTCGCAGTTCAGCCGGGTCTGAATACGACATCGTCTTCTCCACCACGGCTTGGTTGAACCGGCGGCGGGTCGGTGCCGACGCTCGGAGGTAGGCCTTGGCGCAGTTGGTGGCGAAGCGCATGGCGGTATCCAAGATCTCCTGCCACTCGGCCAGGTCGCGTCTACTGCGGCGAGGCGTTCTTCGGCACTGCGGACGTCGGTTGCGATGCGGGCCTGTTCGGTTTTGTGGGTGGTGACGTCGATGGCGCCCGCGTAGTAGGCGTCGAGGAGCTTGCGCCGTTCGGTGTCGGCCTTGGCGAGCTTGGCGGGTGAGGACCTCGGGCTCGGCGGCGTTGCGATGCTGGCGGGAGGTGATCGGCTGGCACGTAGGGCTCCTGGCAGCCGGTCGGGCTCCGGTTTTTCTGGCCCAAGGGCCGGCATGGCGGTTGACGTCGTCTTCGACGCTCTCGAGCACCTGGCGGTCACCCTCGCTCAGGACGGGCCCTGCGTGCACCGCTGTCGAGCGCCTTGGCGAGCTCGTTCGCCCTGAGGCCGGCATCGAGGTGCGCGGTCGGGGTGACGGTGACCTCGGCGTAGGCGGTCCCCACCGCCGCCATCGAGCCTCGACTGAGCGGTG
>DAHUZK010000025.1 GCA_027306605.1 Acidimicrobiaceae bacterium | reverse complement strand
CGGGCTGCGGATCATCGGTGCGGTCGTCGCCGGTTGCTTCATCGTGTTCGGCGGCAACCTGACGGGGTGGAGTCTGGTGGTCATCCTGATCGTGCTCGCCGTGTACCTCGCTCTGTTGCAGCTGGTGGCCATCTGGGCCCGTCGGATGGAGGGATCGGCGGTGCCGCCGAGTGACACTCCCGGCAGCGCCCAGGCCCTCTGACGGCTGCTCGGGCTGCCTGACGCAGCGTCTTCGACGATCGGGACCTTCGGCCCTGACCGAACGGCTCGGTGCTCGGCCAGACTGGAGATGATGACGGTGATCACATTGGTCTTGGGATCGGGTGCGGCGTTGGCGGGGGCCGTCGTAGCTCTCTACGCCGCGTGGCACCGCAGGTTCGCCGTACGCCTCGAGAGGGTCCCGGTCCGGGCCGATCGTGCCGAGGACCTGCTCCGGCGAGGGGATTCTCAGGGCAATCGTCCCGAGTAGGCCCGCTCCCGTGCGTGGAGCAGCGACGGGACTGCACCGGGGTTCTTACCGGGCTTTTAGGCGCGACCCGTATCCTGGAACCATGCCTCTCACGTGGCGCCTGGGGATGGTGGCCATCGTGGCCGCCGCCGTGGTGAGCGGCCTGATGCCCCACGCCGTGCTCTCGAGCACGGGAAGTGTGGCCCGAGAGATGGTGTCCGTCGCCGAGTCGCCCGTCTCGGAACCGGTGGCGTGTACCGATGCAACCTGCGACAAGGGCAGCCCCGCGCCCACGGCACCGTCGCCCGGTGTGGCAATTGCGGCCGTGCTGGGCGCCGTCGTCATCGTGGCGGCGACGAGAGCGTCCATCCGCCGCCGGCGCAAGCACATGGTGGCCCTGCCGGCCGGCGCCCGCGATCCGCTCTTTCGTCCACCGCAGTTCTCCTAGTCGGACTCCCCGGAGGCAAGCCGTCGGCACTTCCGACGTCCGGCACCCGGCACCCTGCGTCCGGCACCTGATGTCCGGCACCTGATGTGTTGTGCCGTGTCGGTGCACCTGCTGACACTGTGCACCTGCTGACACGGTGCACCTGCCGACACGGTGCACCTGCATGCGGGTCAGCACTGCAGGCACGACACACGTCGTCGGGATCGGCCGGGCACGTGTCTTCGCTCCGGTCCTCAGGGCTCAGAGCCCCCATTTATCCGACCTCCCGGTCGCGCCGCCCTTCCGGGCGCGGACCCACCAAGAGGAGAACAGCCACACCATGTCGAACAAGAACCAGATGAACAAGAACCAGAACACCAAGACAAACCAGAACACCAACAACCCGAACAGGCGCCCGGCGCGCACGGGCCCGAGCGGCAGGACGCACCCGGACCGGCGGGGGCGGGAGCCGGTTCCTGCGTCGGGGCTCCGGCGGTTCCGGACCACGCACCCCGTCCTCGCCGCACTGATCCCCGTGGGTCTGGTGGTCGCCGCCGTCGCCACCATGGTGGTGGTCAAGGCCACCGGCGGCAGCCCGGGGCCGGCAGCCGCCGCTTCGCACCTGACGACCGGCAACTCGGCGACCTCCAACGCCGACACCACGGCACTCCCGCCGAGCGTCGTGGCGGCGCTGGCGGTCCCGGCATCGACGCTCGAGGCGGTGGGAAGCTCCGCATCGGTCGTCATGCCCAGCCCGACGGGCACGTCCGCCGTGGCGAAGACGGCAGACGGCAAGGTCCAGGTCACCTACGTCGGCGCCGAATACTGCCCGTACTGCGCCGCCGAGCGCTGGGCCATGGCCGTGGCGCTGTCCCGCTTCGGGACGTTGAGCGGACTGTCGGGCACGCACTCGTCGGGCTCGGACGTCTACCCGAACACGCAGACGCTCTCGTTCTACGGATCGAGCTACTCGAGTCCCTACGTCGACTTCCAGCCCGTGGAGGAGGCGACCAACCAGGTCGTGAACGGGAACTACCAGAGGCTGCAGACGCCGACGGCAGCGCAGCAGGCCTTGGTGGCGAAGTACGACACCACGGGGAGCATCCCCTTCCTCGATATCGGCAACAAGTACGTCGTGACCGGTGCCAGCTTCTCGCCGCAACTGCTCCAGGGATTGTCCCGTGAGCAGATCGCCGCGCAGCTGCAGAACCCGTCGAGCCCGGTGGCCCAGGCCATCGACGGCGCCGCCAACACCATCACAGCGGCGATCTGCGCCTCGGACGGGGGCCAGCCCGCAAGCGTGTGCAACACGCCGGCCATCCAGTCCCTCGTCAAGAAGCTCGGGGCGTGAGGCGCGGCGTGAGCGCGGAAGGCGGGATGCGGTCCGCCCGCCGGAGCGGGTCCGGCGGCACGGGCGCGGTGGCCACCTCCGCAGAGGCGCGAGTCCCGCTCTGGGTGCAACTCACCTCCTTGGTCCTCGCGCTGACGGCTGTGGGCATCGGGTCGTACCTGACCGTCGCCCACTACGCCGACCCGGCCGCGCTGGCGTGCCCGGACACCGGGATCGTGAACTGCACCCTGGTGACGACCAGCTCGTGGTCGGTGGTGGCCGGCGTGCCGCTGGCCGTCATCGGGCTGGCGTGGGGGGTGGTCATGACCGCCCTGACCGTGCCCTGGGCCTGGCGGGCCTCGGTGCCCTGGGTGCACCGGGTGCGCCTGGTCCTCTCGGGCGCCGGCGCGGCGATGGTGCTGTATCTCGTCTACGTCGAGCTCTTCAGGATCGGCGCCATCTGCCTGTGGTGCACGGCCATGCACGTCACGGCGGTCGCTCTGTTCGGGGTCGTGCTGGCCGGGACCGCTTTGGGGGCTGCGGGGCGCAGCGCTGATCCGGCCCACGCATGACCTTGGTCCCCGGCCCTGGGGACCTTCGCCTCTAGGGGACGATCCCCGCCCCATCCCACACTGGGCACAGGTCACCGGTTCCCGTGCCGAGGGGGGCGACGGAGGAGTGGCCGCTCCATCGAGGGGAGTCACGGTGCGAAAGAAGGAACGCGAGAGGCAACTGCACGAGCTGCAAGGAGCAGACCACGTCGCCGGAGGTGTCGCCGTGGCCGACGAGTGTGCCGCCTTCCTGAGCGGGAACCTGGCCGAGCTCTGGGAGGAGCGGGGGATCGAGGTCCCGGTGTGGGCCTGGACCAACCTGCTGGCACACGGGAGCGAGGCACGCATCGCCGAGACGATCGCCCGCCCCGCCCGTGGGCGTCAGACCGCCCGGGGCTGGAAGCTGGCCCGTTCGTACCTGGCCTACGAGGTCCTGGACCTCGTCGACGACCTCTTCCCGCTGTCGCTCATGCAGGCGACCATCCTGGTCCCACTCGAGTTGGAGCTCTCCGGTCGCCCCGCGGTCAGCCGCTGGTCGCTCACCCGGTGGGTCGACACGGTCGACCTTGCCATCCGCAACGAACCTGTCATCCTGGACGAGTAGCGCTGCGCCGAGGCCACCCGTCCGGGGGGTGGTGGCTTCGGCCCGCTACGGCGACGCTGCGCCGTCAGGCGGGCTGGCCGGCGCCGGCCATCCAGCGGTCGACCGTCCGGGCCAGCGCCGGCAGGGGCAGGATCCCCGCCCGGAGCACCAGGTCGTGGAACGCGCGGAGGTCGAATCGTTCTCCGAGCCGGCGGGCGGCCACGCCGCGCAGGCGGACGATCTCGCGCCGGCCCACCATGTAAGCAAGGGCCTGACCCGGGTAGGCGATGTAGCGGTCGACCTCCGACTCCACCTCGATCCGCGGCAGCGGTGTGTGCTCGTGCATCCAGTCGAGAGCCTGCCGGCGGGTCCATCCCATGGCGTGCAGGCCCGTGTCGACGACGAGCCGGCTGGCCCGCCAGGCGTCGGCGACGAAGAGCCCCATGCGGGAGACGTCGTCGGTGTAGAGCCCCATCTCGTCGGCCAGCCGCTCGCTGTAGAGGCCCCAGCCCTCGGCGCACGCCGTGTCGAAGAGGACGCGCCGGGCCGGGACGAGGTCGGCCGACTCCATGGCGATGGTCAGCTGGAAGTGGTGCCCGGGCACGGCCTCGTGGAAGGCGATGTCCTCCGACCCGTAACGGTGGCGCTCCTCGGGCTTGGAGGTGTTGAGGTAGTAGGTGCCCTGCCGCGAGCCGTCGATGGCGCCGGGCATGTAGTAGGCCGCAGCCATGCCGGCCTCCTCCGCCTCGGGGACGGGCAGCACGGCACAGGGCTCCTCGGGGACGACGGCGAACCATTTGGGTGCCTCGGCTTCGGCGGCCGCCACCACGCGCCGCGCGTGCTCGAGCATCTCGTCGCGGCTGGTGTAGCGCAACGCCGGATCGTTGGACAGGCGGTCGAAGATCTCGGCCCGGTCCCGCGTACCCCAGAGCCGATCGGCGGCGTCCGCCAGCTCTTCGTGCACCTGCTCGACGATCTCGCGGCCCATGGCGTGCAGCTCGTCGGCCGTGGAGGCGGTGGAGGTGTGCAGCCGGGAGAGGGTCCGGTACGCCTCCTCGCCCTCGGGAAGGTGGCACAGGCCGGGGTGGTCGTCGTCCCTGGCGGCCGGGAGGACGTCGTCGTGCAGCGCCGCCCGGTAGGCGGCCAGGGCGGGCCGGACCTCTTCGGCCACCACGGCGGCGAGGCGGGAGGCGAAGGGCTCGTCGGTGACCTCGGCCCGGGCGATCCCTCCCACAGCGGGGTCGTCGACGAACAGGTCGAGCTGTGTGACGGCAGCGCGCACGAGGCGAGCCACCGCGGTCCGCCCGCTCGCCACGCCGTGGCGGTGCCGGGTGGCGGCGGTCTCGAGCATCGAGGGCAGCCGGCGCAGACGGGCCAGATAGCCCGCCCGCCGCTCCTCGGTGTCGAGTTGCAGCTTGGGCAGCGCGTTGAACACGGCTCCGACCGGGGCGGCGAACGTGTCGCAGACGGTGAACTCGATCATCGGCACCGTGGCGGCGTCGGCCATGGCCCGGGCCATGCAGCGGGCGAAATCGAGGGTCTGCAGGTCCCTCTCGCCGAGGCCGGCCTCCTCCACCTGCTCGGCCCGCCCGGCGATCGAGGCGATGCGGCGCGCCTGGGCGTCCTCGGCGGCCACGGAGAAGTCGGGAAGCAGCTCGTCGTAGCCCGGGAACCCGTAGAGGGATCCCGAGAGGGGGTCGGCGTCGAGGACCGCCCTCAGCAGCTCGCCGGCGAGGCCGTCAGGGCCGTCAGGGAGACCGTCGGCGCCGCCGCCGGCCGCGTCGGGATCGGCTGACATCGCCGGAGGCTACCGCGAGCTGCCTCGTCACAGCGCTGTCCGCGCTCAGGGCCGGAGGGCCGCGATGCGCCGGCTCAGGTTGACGGCGTGGTCGCCGATGCGCTCGTAGAAGCGGGCCACCAGGGTCACCTGCGCCGCCACCGTCGTGGAGAGATCTGCTCTGGCGATCTCGTTGGTCAGCCGCTCGTGGAGGATGTCGAGCTCCTCGTCCTCCTCGTCGAGCTCGAGCGCCGCGCTGTCCTTCTCGATGTACGCGCCGGCCACCGCCTGCCACATCTCGGCCGCCACCTCCGACATGCGCTGGACGATGCCGCGGGCCACCGGTGTCATCTCGGTCCCGGTGTTGGTGAGCGCTCGCTGGGCGATGTGCTCGGCCAGATCGGCACTCCTCTCGAGCTCGGGCAGGATCAACAGCACGCCGACGAGCGGGCGCAGCTGCGCCGTGTCGAAGTCGTCCGACTCGATCTCGGACCAGATCATCAATTCGAGCTCGCCGGTCAGGTCGTCGATCGCCTGGTCGCCGTCGACCACGGCCTGGGCCAGGTCCATGTCGCCGTTCAACAGGGCATACGTCGCTCGGGCCAGCGACTCGCGCACCTGCGCGAACAGCTTGAGGACCGATTCCTCGAGGAGGGTTGGCACGGCAGAGAAGATACCCAGGTCAGCCCCCTGAGTTTCCAATTTGTTCGCGTGAAGTTCACACTGCTGTCACAGCGGGATAAGTCCCGGTTCATGCGCACCCGGCAGAGTGCAGCCTGTGAGCGCGACCCTGCCCGGCCCCAGCGAATTCCCTGCTCAGAACGGCGCGCCCCCCGGGCCCCCGGTGACGCTCACCGCCGTTCTCGACGAGGCACCCACGAGCCGCTTCCATCGGCGCGCCGTGCTGGTGTCCGGCGTCGGTTTCTTCACCGACGCCTACGACCTCTTCGTCATCAGCACGGTGGCCACCCTCGTCACGGCGCAGTGGCACCTGTCCACGACACAGACGAGCTGGGTCAACGGGTCCGCCATCCTCGGGGCGTTCGTGGGGGCGTTGGTCTTCGGACGCCTGGCCGACATCCTCGGGCGCAAGCGGGTCTACGGCCTGGTGGCCGTGCTCATGATCGCCGGCGCCCTGCTCTCATCCGTGGCGCCGGGTTTCTCCTTGCTGGTGGCCGCCCGGTTCCTGCTCGGGCTCGGCATCGGCGGCGACTATCCGGTCTCCGCCGTGCTGATGAGCGAGTACTCCAACCGCCACGACCGCGGGAAGCTGGTCGGCCTCGTCTTCTCCATGCAGGCACTCGGGCTGATCGTCGGACCGCTCATCGCCATGGCGCTGCTCGGCGGCGGCGTGAGCAACGACCTGACGTGGCGGCTCCTCCTCGCCTTCGGTGCGCTCCCGGCACTCTGCGTGGTGTACCTGCGGGCCAAGATGCCCGAATCGCCCCGTTTCGAAGCTCGGGTGAGGGGCAGCAGCGCCGAGGTCATCGACCACCTCGAGCGCTATTCGGGGGGCACGATCAAGGCGTCACCGACCCTGCGGGAGCAGACCGAGTCGATGAGCCTCCGCTCGTTCCTCACGAACGCACGCATGCTGCGCCTGATCGTCGCGACGGCCGGTGCGTGGTTCCTCTTCGACTACGCCTACTACGGCAACACGCTGTCCCTGCCCGCCATCCTCAAGGACGTCGATCCGACGGCCACGCTGGTCCAGAAGCTCGCCCTGAGCCTGCTGCTGTTCGCCGTCTTCGCCGTACCGGGCTACGTGCTCGCCATCATGAAGATGGACAAGCTCGGACATCGCCGTCTGCAGCTGCTGGGGTTCGCCGTCATGGCGCTCGCCTTCGTCGCCCTGGCCGCGGTCAGGCCGCTCACCGAGTTGGTGGGTCCGTTCATCGCCGTCTTCGGCATCAGCTACTTCTTCATCGAGTTCGGTCCCAACACCATGACCTTCGTGCTGCCGTCGGAGGTGTTCCCGACCAGCGTCCGCACGACGGGCCACGGCATCGCCGCCGGTGTGGGCAAGCTCGGCGCGTTCATCGGCGTCTTCGTCGTTCCGCAGCTCCAGAAGTCGATCGGGCTGCGCGGCATGATGCTCGTCGCCGGCGTGGCCTCCGCCGTGGGCTTGTGCCTCACCCTCCTCCTCCCCGAGACGAACCGTCGGACTCTCGACGAGATCACCGGGGAGTCACCGGTGGCACCCGACGGCGGGGTGGGCCGGGCCGCCGATCCGACCTCCGGCACGGGCCCGGGCTCGGAGCGCACGGGCCCTGGTTCGGAACGGGCGGCCCTCGAGTCCGCCTGAACGACCAGCCCCACATCCGAGGGGCTGGGGTCAGAACCCGAGAGGCCGATCAGCCCGAGGGGGCGACCGTTGTCGAGGTGTCCGGCGGGGTCGTCGTCGTGGTCGTCGAGGTGTTCGGCGGGGTCGTCGTCGACGTGGTGGGCGGGGTGGTCGTCGTGGTGGTGGTGGTGCCTCCGGGCGACGACGTGGGCGAGGTCCCGGGGGCCTTGGTGGTCGGGGTGGTCGAGGGCGGTGGCTCGCTGATCGGCGTCGGCGTCAGGATGGGACCGCTCGTGAGGAGCAGGCTCCCGGGGAGCGTCGTGGGCTGGTGGGTCGGCTTCGTCGACCCCTTCTTGGGCGTCGACGTGACGTCGTGTTCCTTCTTGGCGAAGGTCGTCGACGTGCTCGTCGACTTGGGCGCCGGGGCGGTGGTCGTCGTCGGCGACGCGGCTTGCGTCGTGGTCGTGGTCGTGGCGGGCGCCGCTGCGGCGATCGACGGAGTGCCGGCGCCGTGCGTCCCGGGCGAGCCCAGGGGATCGGGAACCCGGTAGACGAAGGCGGCGAAGAAGGCCGTGGCGAGGAGCAGCAGCCCGCTCAGCTGGATCGCCACCTTGCGGTACGGGTAGGTCACGTGGGGGGACTTGTTGTCACTGCGTTGTTCACCCTAACGCCCGTCGGGCTCCCCGCCACTGAGCACGATTGGGCCGGACGAATACGGTGCCTGAGCTGGAACTCTGCTCCAGGAACCGGCTGCGGGGCTGCTGAGGTGCCGCCGCGGTCACCCTCCGGCGGGACCGGATTTGCCTAACGCCTGGCGGCGGCGGTCTTCTGCCGGTTGGCCCTCTCGATGGCCGCCACGAGCTCGCTCTTGTTCATGGTGGAACGCCCGGAGATGTCGAGCCGGCGGGCGATGTCGCGGAGGTGGCGCTTCGAGCCCATCCCGTCCTTGGCCTCTCAGTGGTCACCCACCCTGCCGGCCGACCCCTCCGCCGACGGGTCGCCACGGAACAGGCGATACCCGCTGGCCGTCCGATCATGCATGCCCGTTCGCCCGAGGTGGGTGCGTCAGTGCTCGTACACGCCGATGATCCTGGCCTGCTCGATGACGTGGTCCTCGATCCGCTCCAGGAGCGATCG
>DAHUZK010000018.1 GCA_027306605.1 Acidimicrobiaceae bacterium | reverse complement strand
CGCGTGTGTTCCCCCAGTCTCGGTGGCGGCCGGCCGGGAGCGGGTCGGGTCCCGTCGAAGGTCATCGGCGTGCCGACCAGTCGCAGGTCGGCGACGTCCGGATGCGGGACCGGGACCAGCATCCCGAGCGCGGCAAGATGGTCGTCTCCGACGAAGTCCGCCACCGTTCGCACGGGGGTGCAGGGAATGGAGCGGGCGCGCAGGATCTCGTGCCACTCCCACGCCGGATTCTCCATGAGACGCGCCTGGAGCAGGTCGTGGAGCTCGACCCGATTGGCCACCCGATCCACGTTGTGGCGGTAGGCCGGCTCGTTGCGGAGTTCGGGAAGCCCCAGCGCGTCGCAGAGCCGCGCGAACAGGTCGTCGTTTCCCGCCGTGACCATCAGGTCGCCGTCGGACGTGGCGAAGACCTCGTAGGGGGCCAGGAAGGGTGCTCCGCTTCCGTGCCGCTGCGGTTCCTCGCCGGAACCCAGATAGCCGGCGATGAGGTACGACAACCACCAGGCGGCGGTCTCGTAGAGGCTGACCTCGACGAGCGCGCCCACCCCCGTGTCCGCCCGGGTCCGCAGTGCCGCCTGGATCCCCACCGATGCCCAGAGTGCCGTGCCGAGATCGATGGCCGCGATCGGAAGCCTTGCCGGTGGTCCGTCGGGATAGCCCGTGAGCGCCATGATCCCGCTCTCGGCCTGGAGGACCGGGTCGTACCCCGCCCACTCCCGCTTGGGGCCCTGCGCTCCGTATGCCGTGATGTGGCAATAGATCAGTCGTGGGTTCTCGCGGCGCAAGGTCTCCTCGCCCAGCCCCCGCTTGTCGAGGGAACCGGGACGAAAGCTCGAGATGACCACGTCGGCTCTCTCCGCCAGGCGGCGCACGATCTCCTGACCGTCCGTCGTGTCGATGTCGACGGCGACACTGCGCTTGTTGCGGTTACAGGCCAGGAAGGTGGCACTCAGACCGTCCCACTCGGGGGGTCGCCATTGCCGTGTGTCGTCTCCGTCCCGAGGCGATTCGATCTTCACGACGTCGGCGCCCAGGTCGCCGAGGAGCATCGAGCAGTACGGCCCGGCGAAATTGCGTGTCAGGTCGAGTACGGAGATTCCGCCGAGAGCGTTGGACGGAGAGTGCTCCGGCAAGGACGCATGCGTCATGTCGCCCGGATCAGGCCAGGAACTCGAGCAGGAGCTGGTTCACGTCGTCGGCGGCTTCGAGCTGCATCCAGTGGCCCGGTCCCTCGAGGCGGTGGTACCGCCAGGGTGCCGCGACGAAGTGGTACGACCCGGTCATCTGCGCCTCGGTCAGCGCGAAGTCTCCGGAGCTCCAGACGCCGAGTGTCGGCACCGTGACAGGAGGAAACTCCGGCGGAGGTTCGACCAGTGCACGGGGATGGACATTGGCCCGGTACCAGTTGAGCCCGGGGGTGAGGGACCCGCTCGCCTCGAGCTCGGCGATCACGGCATCGGCGTCGGGGTGGTGGCTCCACTGGCGGAAGTTCGCCCAACCGTCGGCCGTCAGCCACTCCTCGGCGATGCCCTCGAACTGGAACAAGAGCATGTACCACGACTTCTCACGCTGCTCGAGGCCGGCGGCGGCGAAAGCCAGCGGGTGCCCGACCGACAGCGCGACCAGTCGGTCGACCCGCTCCGGCGCGAACGACGCCACGGTCCAGGCCACGGCCGCTCCCCAATCGTGCCCGACGACGGCCGCCTTCTCCACGCCGACGTCGTCGAGGACTGCCACGACGTCGGCCGCCAGCAGGACGATGTTGTAGTCGTCGACCTGGGACGGCTTGTCCGACCGTCCGTACCCCCGCTGATCGGGCACGATCACCCGGTGCCCGGCGCCCGACAGCGCGTGCACCTGCCGCGACCACATGCGTCCCGAGTCGGGAAATCCGTGCAGGAGCACCACCGGACGGCCCGTGTCGGGTCCGGTCACCTCCACGTCGAGCGTGACTCCCGAGCTTTCGACACGCATACTTCGAGCCTTCCTCCTCAGCCGCTCACGGCCGCCAGCAGCTGGCCGCGATCGGGTCCGGCAACGGGTTTGTCGGCCGCTCCATCGTGACCGAGGATGCGCTCGCGCAGGGCGGGATCACCGAGCACCTCGTCGGGACGGCGAAGGGCCATCGCCATGTCGAGGGCGGCCCGGAGGTTGTCGCCGTGCCGGGACGAGGACGCGTCCAGAGCCCGGTTGAGGTGCCAGAGCTCGTCGTCGGTCTCGTAGGGGTGCCCGTCCATCAAGGCGTGGATCTCGTGGAGTCGGTGCTGGTCGTAGGCGCGGGTGGTGCGGAACCACGGCTCCACCGTCTCGCAGGTGCGCTCGTGCCACCCCGTGGCCAGCGCCCACGGGTCTTCGGGATGACGGAGGTGGTCGCGCAGCGAGACCGCGTGCATCATCCCGACCGTGGCTCCCCGACCCAACGAGGGATTGGTGCACGACCAGGAGTCGGCCACGGCGAGGACGCCCGTCGCCACGGGTTTCCCACCGGGTGCGAAGGTCCGGATCCGGTCCTCGATCTTGGCCATCACGGTCACGCGGTCGTCGAGCGGCTCGGCGTCGATCCAGTGCGCGGTCAGGGGCAGCAGGCGGTTGACCCTCTCCCAGGTCTGCGTGTCGCGAAGCGCGCGGAGCTCGACGTCCCGCGAGCTGGCGGTCAGGGTCACGGACCAGGTGCCGTTGTCCGCCGGCAGCGTCAGGACCCCGATGGTGCCCACATCCTGTTTCAGCGGCCCGAGCAGGGCCGGCATCTGGCCGTCGGCCGAGCGGAAGTGCCGACCGAAGTAGACGAACCCCGAATCGTCCGACTCCTCCGACGCCGGTGCGGCGCCTATGTCGCCGAGCCATCTCGGCAGGGCCGAGCGACGGCCGGCAGCGTCGATCACCAGGTCGGCGAGAATCTCCTCGCCCGAGTCGAGCCGCACGCCACCGACGTGCGGCACCCCGTCGCGGTCCGAGGAACCCGGCACGAGCGCCGCGACCGGTGCAGCGCGCCTGAGCGCGATGTTCTTCGTCTCCTCGCACCGGCGAGCGGTCGCCGCCTCCACGACCGGACGCCGACCCGTGATCACGTCGAAGCGATCGTCGTCGGCCCGGGCCCCGCCCTTCAGGCTGTCAGGGATGCCGGACAGGACGTTGTAGGTGAGGGCCCCGGCCTCGTCCAGCTCGCGGCGCAACAGGGGAAGTTCCGACTCGACGATCCGGCGGAACCCGCTCAGGAAGAAGTGGGCCAGACGGAACTGGTTCACCCCGCGCCGCTCCCAGGACTCGAAGGCCTGGCGCGGGTCCGGTGGAGGCCTTCCGTCCCGCTCGAGCACGGTGACCTCGTGACCGTCGTCCGCCAGCAGCATGGCCGTACAGAGGCCCATCAGGCCGCCGCCCACGATCACTGTCTTCATGGCGCCTCCGTTCCCGCTCGACGGTAGTGCATCGGGCACGTGGGTCTGGCAACATCGTGACCGGGAGAACCGAGGGCCGAGACCATGCATTTCCAGACGGTCGTGATGAATGTCGCCGACCTCGACCGGGCGATCGAGTTCTATCGCTCCGTGTTCGGCTTCTCCGAGTTGTCGCGCAAGGATCGCCTGGCGGCCATCGCCGCTGCAGCGGACGATCGGTCCCAGGTCATCGTCCTGCGCTCGCTCGGGTCGACCGGCGTCACCGGCGGCGGTCGTCACACGGGGATGCGAGCGCTGGTGTTCGAGGTCGACTCGCTCGAGGAGCTCGAGCGGATCGCCTCCGCGCTCGACCACCAGGGCCTCCTGCTCGGAAGGCGAAAGGGTCCGAACTGGTCGGCGATCTTCGGGCGGGACCCGGACCACACGGCGATCGCCGCCGGGACGAGCATGACCGGCGAGCCCATCGGGCTCGAGTCGTGGGCCGCGCTCGACGAGTCCCTCTACGGCTTCGGTGAATAGCCCGGCACACGGCAGCGTGCCTGATCACTCCCCAGCCCCTGAGCCTCCGTCGGGAGTCCCCCACGACTTCGACGATCTCTACGCCACGACGACACCGCCGTGGGACATCGGGCGTCCCCAAGCTGCCTTCCTGAAGCTCGCCCGAGCAGGGAACCTCGTCGGTCGAGTCCTCGACGTGGGATGCGGCACCGGCGAGCATGCACTGCTGGCGGCGTCCCTCGGCCTCGACGCCATCGGGGTCGACCTCGCAGCACGGGCCATCGACCTCGCCAGGGTGAAGGCGACCGAACGCGGACTCGAGCCGCGCTTCGTGGTGCTCGACGCGCTCGACCTCACCGAGCTGGACCAGCAGTTCGACACCGTGCTCGACTGCGGGCTCTTCCACGTCTTCTCGGACGAGGACCGGAGGCGCTTCGTGGAGAGCTTGACCGCCGTCGTGACGACGGGCGGGCGCTATCACATGCTGTGCTTCAGCGACCGACAGCCCGGCGACTGGGGACCGCGCCGGATCACCCAGGACGAGATCCTCACGACTTTCGCCGAGGGGTGGACCGTCGACTCGATCGAGCCGGCGGTGCTCGAGATCACCCTCGATCCCGCCGGAGCCCAAGCCTGGCTGGTCGGCGCCACACGCCGCTGACGGGCGCGGACGCGGACGGGCGCTGACGCGCGGGACGGGCGCGACGGCCCGGACCTCGGCGGGCGCCGACGTAGGGTGCTCCGGTGGAGGTCGCACTGGTCGTCGGCGACATCGCGGCGCAGCCGGACGTCGATGCCGTGGTCAACGCGGCGAATGCCGAGCTCATGCCCGGTGCCGGCGTGGCCGGCGCGATCCATCGTGCTGCCGGCCCCGGGCTGGCCGATGAATGCCGACCTCTGGCGCCCCTGGCGGTGGGTCACGCCGTCATCACGGGGGGCCACCGACTCCCCAACCCCTACGTGATCCACTGCCTGGGCCCGGTCTACGGGCTCGACCGACCCGAAGCCGAGCTCCTGGCGGCCTGTTACCGCAACGCGCTCGAACTGGCCGACCGGCACGGGCTGCGCTCGGTCGCCTTTCCCGCCATCTCGACCGGCGTCTTCGGCTATCCGATGGAGCCGGCGGCCGAGGTCGCGCTCGGCACGGTGCTGGCGACGCTCGAAGGGCTGCACTCGGTCACGACCGTGCGATTCGTGCTGGCCGACGACCGGGCCCTTCGCCTTCACCGAGAGACGTTGCAGAGGCTGACTCACCCGGTCGGCGGGGCCGGAAAGGCGACGGAGCCGGCGACTGGGGCCGAGCGGGCCGACAACGTGATGAAGTCGCGTGCCCACGCCGGCTCGAAGAAGGTGGCGGGACCCTGGACCGTCGAGGCCACCAGCCTGGACCCGTTGGCCGGGGACGCCAGTCCGCCGGGCGGCGGGTCGTAGGTGACGAACACGGTCCAGTACGGATTGATGTCGAGCTCCATGGCGCGGACGGCTCCGGCCCTGACCAGCAGCTCAGCCAGCTGCAACGGATCGAGCAACGGTCCCGTGACATAGACCAGGGCGCCGTTGGCCGTGACACCGACCCCCGAGCGCCACTGCTGCTCGACGCCGGGGACGGAGGAGGCGCACGAGGTGGCGCCGCACGTGTTGCCCCAGGCCTGCCAGTCGGCGCTGGACGCCAGCGGGGTGGGGGCGCCACCGGCAACGAGCGGCACCAGGTTCTGACGCACGCTCACCACCTGGGGTGTCATGGTGACGTCGGTACCCCAGGCCCCGACGTCGACACTGCCGTCCGCGTAGACGACCAGGGACGCCGCCCCGCTGACCAAGGGGACGACCACCCGGCCCTCGGTGTAATAGCCGCCGGCGGCGTCGGCCATCTTGAAGCCGCCGTTGAACGCGGCCACCAGCGAGGAGGCCTGGGCCGGTTCGACGGGCGCGGTGTAGACGTAGGGTCCGCCGCCCGGGCTGATCGAACCCGAGTAGAGGCGGGCAGAGAGCAGGTGGGTGTCCATCCAGGCGATGCCGGCCGCGGCGGTCCCGCCGGGAGGGACGAGCGAGGTTTGGTAGACCGCCGGGCGCCCGTCTACCGCGCGTCCGGCCGGCGTCCACGTGCCCTCACCCGCAGCCGGGGTCCCGAAGTCGGCGAGCGGGGACGGCTCCGGAAGTGGAGCGGCGCGAGGGCCGACTGCCGACGGGTGGGTGGCCCCAGGTTGGGTAGCCCCAGGTTGGGTAGCCCGGGTGCCGGCCGCCGCGCCGTCGGGGACGCCCGTGCCGGACGACCCCCCGCTCAGGAGGATCGGGACCAGGGCGACGAGTACGGCCAGCCCGGCCAACATCCCCAGGGCCAGCGGCAGCCTCCGGGAACGAGCACGGCGGCGCGACACGCCGCAAAGGATACGGATGCAAGCGGGGCAGCGGTCGGCGCCTGTCGGGCCGCCGTGGCGAAGCGTTCGGCCCGCCCCATCGGGAGGGGACGGAGACGCCTACGAGCGGGAGCGCCGCACGGAGGGGCGGTGCGGTCGGTCCGGAGCCGACCGCGCGTCAAGCGGTCCGGCAGGGGTCGTACCAGGGCTGCTGGCCGTCGGCCTGGTAGAGCGCGATGGCGAGGTCGTCCTGTTGGGCCGGTGTCGCCTGGTTCGGCGGGACGTTGACGAGTTGCGGCATGCCGGCCAGCTCAGCTGCTTGGTTCCAGGTGGCCTGGCTGAATTGGAAGCCGCCCATGTAGGTGCCGCCCGGCGAGACGGCGCCGTAGTTGCCGCCGGATTCGGCCTGCAGGACGCACTGGAGGAAGGGGGGCAGCGACGGGTTGCCCGAGGGGGTGCCAGGCGCCTGCCCGCCGTTCGTCGGGGTGCTACCCGAGGACGGCGCCGGTTGGGCCGGTGCCGGTTGGGCCGAAGGCGCAGGCTGGGCAGCAGCCGCAGGTGGAGCGGTGCTGGTCGTTGCCGCCCGGGCCGCTGCGGCCTGCGCGGCGCGGACGGCTGCCGCGGCAGCGGCCGCTTGAGCCGCCTGCTGCTGTGCAACCGCCACGGCCAGCTGACCGGTGATCTCGGACTGCTTGGTCTGGAGCTGGGACGCGGTCCGGTGAGCGGCATCGGTCAGCGTTGCCTCTTGATCCGTGATCGCTTGGTCGCGTGCCTCTTGTTGTGCAAGTGCGGCCCGCTTCGCACTCAAACCGTTCTCGTCGAGATGCAGGGCATCGATGGTCGCGGTGATGTCACCGCCAACCTCCTTTTCGTACTCGACTCTTGCCAGCTCTTCGCTCTGGTTCACGTCGAAGAGAGGCGGATTCCCGTCGAACGCCGACCCCATGTTGATGTAGGCCGACATCGCTTCGGCCTGGAGCCGTTGGCGATCGCGATGGATCCGGTTCATGTCGGCTTGGATCTGGTCTTCGCTCGACTGGATCGCCGCCTGATCCCGTTGGACCTTGGCGACGTCGACGCCGTACTGCTGTTGGTACGCGCCGATCTGCAGCTGCTCGAGCACGAGATCCTGGGCGATCTGGGCCGCCTGCGTCTTGAGATTGGAGACCTGGTCGGCCGCGACGGATCCCGAGGGCACGACGACCGTCGCAGTGGTCGCGGTTGAAAGGGTGAGGGCCACTATCCCGGCTCCACAACCGACGAGCGTTCGCACCCGGCGCCGGAGACCTGATTTCGTCGTCGGGCCCTCTTCGGCACCGATCACGATCGGGAAACGTTAAGGTGCTCCCGCTCGAGCGCGCAACCCGAACGTGAGTCGTCGGGTTCACCTGGTCAGGCGCCAGAACCAGGAAGGTCCTCGCAGCAGGGCGCTGTTGTGCAACGGCACCTGGGTCACCTGGGATCCGCTTCGAACCTGCAACGAACCCACGGCGGTGCCCGCCGCCACCGGCGCGGTCAGCCTGGCCAGTCGTGCGGACACGGGGCGGTCCAGACCGCTCCAGACAGGGACCGTCACGGACCTGGACGCCGTCACGGGCGCCGACCCGCCCCACGGCGCCGAGAGCCGACCGACGACCTGACCGGCTTGGACGATGGGGGCGGTCGTCAGATCGGAGAGCGCGGCCTTCATCAGCGCATCACCCGCGTCGACCGCCGCAGTGTTGGGACCCTGGGAACCTGACTGGCCGAGCACCGCCCCGTACAAGGTGATCGGCTGTCCGCCCACCACCTCTCGCGCCGCGAACAGGTAGCACCCGTTCGCCGTCGTGTCGGCCCCGGCCGCGATGCCCACGACACCGTTCTGCCCGAGAACGAAGTTCGGATTGAACCGCAGTCCCGCTCCCGGAAGGTTGACCTCGCCCAGGGACACGATCTGCTGGAACACGGGGATCCGCATGGCGGCTTCGCCGAGACGAATGAGATCGCTCGGGGTGCTCATCACGGCGTTGTCCGCACCACCGGGCTCTGTGATCTTGGTGTGCCGAAGACCCAGAGCCACGGCGGTGAGGTCCATCTTCGACACGAAGGCGGCAGGGTTCCCCGCGTCCCAGCCGGCCAGGAGGGTGGCCATGTCGTTGTCCGAGTCGATGAGGAGGCCCTCGAGCGCGGTGAGCTCGGTCACCGACTGGCCGGCGGAGACCGGAAGCTCGGGCTCGCCGCTGGCGATGCCGGACTGGTATGCCGCCAGCGTCTGCGGCGTCACGGCGATGGAGGGTCCGGCTGCGCCTCCGGTGGACAGCGGGTGGTCCTTCAAGACCACATAGGCCGTCAAGACCCCCGAGAGCACGCCGATCGCTACCGGTGGTGTGTTGGCGTTCCGGCTCAAGCTGCCGACGCCGGGCACACTCACAGCGGCCTCACCGGTGGCGGGCCATGGCAGTGTCGGAACGGAGCCCGGAATGTGGATCTCGGTGCTCAACCCGCTGACGGTGGGCGGTGGCAACGGCCGGAACCACTGCACCGCCGCCCCCACCGCAAGGGCGAGAACCGCCACAACCACGAGAACCGCCGCCGAGTGCCGCCTCAGCCGCGCCGCGCGCTCCGCGGCCATGACCCTCGCCTCTTCCTCGGTCGGCGGTGGAAGCTGACGCGCCAGTTCGGCCAGGCGGGCCTCGGTCTCCCGGGTGAGGCCGTGCCGGACATGAGCCGGCCGTCGTTCGCCAGGCAGGTCGTTTCCCACCACGAGCCAGGACTCTATGGCCACAAAGTCACTAGGAAACGGCGGGTCCCCGGGGTGCCGATCGTCAACTCAGCCTTGACGTTTCCACAGTCGTCAATTTAGACTTGACGAATGACGCAGACTTCTCCTTTCTCCCTGCACGATGCCATCGAGTGGGTGGACGCCCAGGCACGGGGCGCAGACACGCTGGTCCGGCTCGAGGCGGCCTCGCTGCTCGTCGAGGAGCTGGCCGAAGTGGGCGACGCAGTGCTCGGTTACTTCGTCGACCAGGCCAGACACGACGGACACTCGTGGACCGAGATCGGTGACGCCCTCGGCGTCTCCAAACAAGCGGCTCAGCAACGTCACACGCTTCGGGCGTCCCTCGGACCCAGTGCCGCCACCTTCGCCCACCTCACCCCACGGGCGCGCAACGTGATCGAGGCAGCCAAGGAGATCGCCCGGAGCTGGGGGCACGAAGACGTCGGTACCGAGCACCTGCTCTTGGCGCTCTACCGCGAGCCGCGAAGCATCGGGGCGCAGGTCCTGGTGGGTTCGGGTCTGTCCGAGGAGCGCGCCGAATCGGGTATCGCCGAGCGGGTCGCACGGGGTGCCCGCCCCCGGAAGGGCGATGTGACGTTCTCGTCCCGGGTCAACGCAGTCTTCTCCGGTGCCCTGTCCTCGGCTCACTCCATGCACCACAACTACATAGGCACCGAGCACCTCCTTCTCGGGCTGGCGGACGGCGAGGGCGTCGCCGGCGAGGTACTGAGAGAGGCCGGCTTGTCCCGGGAGTCGCTCAGCCGGGACATCGAGCGACGCCTGGCCGAGTACACGACTCCCGGCCCGAAGACCAAGCCGCCGGGTAAGCGAGCGACCACGAAGGCCCCCACGTCGAAGACGCGAGCGCCGGCTCGCAGGCCTCGCCCGAGGTAGGCGGCGCTCGCCCCCGGGCGGCGGCCTGACCCCCTCAGCCCGAGCCCAGGGGCGGGGCCTCGTACGGGCAGCTGGTCGGCACGCCTCTCCCGTGCAATCGGGCCTCGATCCAAGCGCCGATCCGCGAGGCCGCCAGCGCGGGCTCCGTGCTGTGATTGCCTTGGGGGTACCAAGCGACCGAGACACGATCGCCCAGCGAGCACAATCGGGTCATCAGTGCGTTGATGCGAGCGGGGACCACCACCGTGTCCTCTCCGCCGGCGACGACGAGCATGGGGCTCGCCGTGTGCACCTGGGGCACGTCGTTGGCCGTGGCCCAGGCCCTGCCCTGCGGCGTCGTCAGAGGGGCTCTGGTGAAGAGGTGTCCGCCGGTCTTCGAGTACACGCCGGCGAGATACGCGGAGATCTCGCCGACACAGCCCGTCTCGACGACCGATGCCACGCCTCGGGCCGCCGGAACGAGGAACTCGTCGGGGTTGTCCCTCGGATCGGCCGCCTGCGCACCGTAGAGGGCCATCACCTCGATGATGTCGTAGACCTCCTTGGAGTCGCCGGGGAACATCTTGGCCAGCAGGGCTCCCGGTGCGATGGCGACGGTCCCCGCCAGATGGAGGTCCGGCGCAGAGCGCGGTGCGATCTCGCCCGCCGACAACGAGGCGTGACCTCCTTGCGAATCGCCGACGGCGAACCAGGTGGTGCCGGCGTGGGCGTCGGGGATCCGGCGCGCCGCCCTGACGATGTCGATGGTCGAGTTGGCCTCGTCCACCCGGTCGAGGTACGGGTGGATCGCGCCGTCGGGTCCGAGGCCGAGATAGTCGGTGGCGACGGACACCGCAGGGACGCCGAAGTCGGGCGCGGGCGCGGTGCCACCGGAACGGCTGGGAGCGCAGCTCTGGCTCAGACCCGAGGTGCCGTGGTCCCAGGAGATCACGGGCCATCCACCCGATGGCGGACGTGTGGATGGGTACGTGACCAAGCCGGTCACGAGGACGTCGCGTCCCAACGCGTTCCGCGAGTGGTACATCACCCGCAGTGTCGTCGCACCATTCGTGTCGGAGACGGTCTGCACCCGCACGAGGGTCCCGGGAGGCTCCGGACGGACGTGCGACGGAAGCCGGTAGAAGTCCATGGAGGGCGGAAAATTGGGGAGCCGGGTTCCCCCTGGTCCACGTGTGGTGTTCGAGTGCAGCGCCGCGGCCGCTCCACCACCGGAGCAGGACAAGAACATGAGGAGGAGGGCGGCGCACATCGACGCCGCTCCGGCCAGCCGTCCGACAGTTCGCATGCACGCCACTCTTGCATGCGCAGGAGTTCAGAGGCTGGGGCTGGTCTGCTCGTCGTGAAGCGTCTTCCACTGCCAGCGGGTGAACTCGTCGAGGTTGGTCAAGGTGCCGAAGGCACCGGTCGGCTGTGCACGCCCGGGCCCCGCGAAGGTTGCTTACGGGGTGGGCGTCGAAGGCGTGCTCGTCGACGTCGTGGTCGTGGAGGCGTTCGCCGTACGCACGCCACACATCACGAAGGGTTTCATCGTCATGGAGATCCCGGAGCCGAGCGGCCCGGTCACGATGGCGACCGTCTGCCAGTGGGTCTTGTTGAGGGGGAACGAAGAGCGCAGTTCCACGTTGCGATCGGCCTTGACCCCCGGTGCCGACACCTGGGCCCCCCCGCTCAACAGGAGGTGTCCGGCGGGACACGACGTGGAGGCCACGAGGACGGTCCCCACCGCAGGGTCGGCGGACGACTTGAGAGCGCTGGCTGCGACGACGGAGGTGTCCGTGATGGTGCCGGGCAGCCCGGCCACCCCTTTCGGACCGGTCGCACCTCGGGGCCCGGCGGGGCCTTGGGGCCCTGCCTCTCCTTTCGGGCCGACGGGGCCGCGCGGGCCGGACGTCTTGGCCGGCATGGCGCTGAGGGCGTAACCGCCGACTCCGATCCCGGCGAGCCCCACGATCAGGGCACCGACAGAGACCGGGGCCAACCATCTGTTGCGGGCGACCCCGGTGTCGGGCATCACCGGCGCCGGGTTCGGCATCGTCGTCTTCGACATTCGCCGTGCTCCCTCCTGTCCTCGATTCCACGAACCCCGCCATCGACAGAATGCCCAATCATTCGTGATATCAAACTATCTGTCTGTCCATATAGTTCTCTTGATCGAATTATTGGTGCTACCGTGCGACGTGGTGCCACACGACGACCGAGTCGGGAGAGCATCGACGCCCTTGCCCGACCATCAGCTGGACGAGGACCTGCTGCGCGTGACGCGCCTGTTCGTGGCCATCGCGGCGAACTCCCTCGTGGGCGAGGAGGGAGAGTTGTCCATCCAGCAATACCGAGCGCTCGCCTCCGTGGAATCCCGCAAGAGCCAACGACCGGTGGAGCTGGCACGAGCTCTGGGTGTGACGCCGTCGACGACCACCGCGCTCTGCGACCGCCTGGTCCAGAGAGGCCTGATCTCGAGGCGGCGTGGAACGGACCGCCGGTCCATCGCACTCTCCGTCACCGCGAAGGGCCTCCGGCAGCTCGAGGAGATCGCAGACCGGCGCCGAGCGCTCCTGCGCGAAATCTTCTTCGGGCTGCCGTCGACCGTACAGGCCTCCTTGGCCGCCGCACTGCCTGTTCTGATCGACGTCGCCGGCGAGCTCGACATCGACGAGTGGTCGATCAAGGGACTCGTCCCCCGCGCGACGTGAAGCGAGGCGCGACGTGAGGCGCGACGCGAGGCGCGGCGCGAGGCGCGGCGCGACGAGTGCGCGTCAATCGGTCGTGAGCAGCTCTTCCTCGAGCACTGACGCAACGTCCGATCTCCCGATGCCCGGTACCGGCGTCGAGAGGCCCGTCGCATCGTGCAACACGACCTTGTCGCGCCCTTCGCGCTTGGCTCGCAGCAGGGCGTCGTCCGCTCGGCGAAGCACGGATTCGAGCTCCTCTCCCGGCTCGCTCTCCGTGACGCCGAAACTGACGGTGTACTTGGGGAGTCCGCCGACGGTGATCGCCGCGTCCAACTGGGTTCGGACCGAATTGAGAGCTCTGGTCGCATCGACGGCCGAGCAGTCGGGAAAGGCGATCGCGAACTCCTCGCCACCGTAACGCGATGCCACGTCACTGGTGCGCAGCGTGTCACGCAGGACGCGCGCGAAGAGCCGGAGAGCCCGGTCGCCCGTCTCGTGCCCGTACGTGTCGTTGAGCGCCTTGAAGTGATCGAGGTCGGCCATGGCGACGGCAATGGGATAGAGATGGGGCGGCACCGCGGCCACCTGTTCGGAGAAGGAGCGGCGATTCAGCAACCCGGTCAGCGTGTCGGTCGACGCCTGCAATTGCGTCTCGGCCATCACCCTGAGCAGACCGATGCGAGCACCTGCGAGCTTGGCCAGCGTGCCCAGATCGTCGACCGAGTCGTCGGTGCGCTCGGCCCCGGGCTCTCCGGTGGCATGAATGACACCGACCGTGCGCCCCATGATCGAGACCGGCACGCAGATGGCCGACAGGCGACCTTCCGGGCGGTTGCGGAGCTTGGGGCAGGCGTCGAGGCGATCGCTGTCGGAGAACTCCTGGACCTGGGCGCGCCGTGCAGCTGGGCAGCGGTCGGGAGAGTCCACTCCGCAACCGGGAGGTTGGCCGTCGGGCCCGACGGCTGCCATGCGATGGAGGTGGGCATGACTGTTGTCGGCCAACAAGAGCTCGACCGGAGCATCGGGCAACACGCTCGAGAAGGACCGCTCGATGACTTCGATCACCTCGGGCTCGCCCTCGGCCATGTCGAGAGCGTTGGCCAGGCGACTCTCGAAGCGCTGCCGCTGTGCCTGGGAGTCACGGATCTCGGTCTGGCGGTCGGCCTCGGCCATGGCGGAGCTCAGCTCGCCATTGAGGCGCTCGGCGTCGGCGACCGCGCTGCTCAGCTCGGCGTTCAGGCTGCGGACCTTCTCGTCGGTGCGTCGCTGCTGTCGCTCGCCGAACACGACCAGCACGAAGGCCAGTGGGAACATGAAACTCATGATGATGGCGACCGAGATCAGGTCGGCGTCGATACCCGAGGCCAGCGCCTGGCCCGCCATCATGCACGGAACGAAGATCAACCCGAAAGCGCCGATGGCGATGACGGGGCTGATCAGGCGGAAGCGAGCTGACCGCGCCACCTCGCCGGACCATTCCTCCTCTGTGACCATGTCTCCCCCAGACGGAGCCGATCCGCTCCGATTCTCGGCACAGGCGCGCACGCCGACGATCTGCAATGTGAGTGTCGTCCCCGAGTGAGCCGCCCTTGAGGACATGATCGACGGCGTCCTCGAGGAGGAGCGTTCAGCCGGGTCCCACCGGAAGGACTCGGGTCGCCCGACGGGGAATTGTGGCTGCGTTGAACGGGATGCCGGCCCCCTGACCCCGGCCCGGCCCGGCCGTGTCCCGGAGCCGTACTTTAGTTAGCACAAGTAAGTATACTGAGGGCCATGAGTGCATCCCGTCCGACCACCGTGGCCGAGCCGCAGACGACGGCCGGGATGCCGGCGGACGAGGAAGAGCTGGCCACCCGCCTGCGGGTGGCCGTGACGCGCCTCAACCGCAGGCTCCGCCAAGAGGCGCTGGCCGGGCTCTCCCCCGCTCAGGCTTCGGCCCTCGGCACCGTCAACCGCCTCGGCAGTCCCACCCTGGGTGAGCTGGCGGCGACCGAACAGGTGCAGCCGCCGACCGTGACCCGTCTGGTGACCTCCTTGGAGGGTGCAGGCCTCGTCGCCAGGAGGCCCGACGACACCGACCGGCGGGTGGTCCGCGTGAGCATCACCGCCGAAGGACGCCGCAACCTCCAACGGATCCGGACTCTCAAGAACGCCTTCCTCACCCGTCGGCTCAGCGCGTTGGGACCGGCTCAACAGGCGATGGCCGGCGACCTGACCAGCCTCCTCGAGCACCTGGTGGCCGACGAATGAGCCCGATCGCAGGTGCAGTCCGACAGACCTTCCGGGCCCTGAAGGTCCGCAACTATCGCCTCTATTTCATCGGTCAGGTGATCTCGGCGTCGGGCACCTGGATGCACGCGGTCGCCCTCGGCTTGCTGGTCCTCTCGCACCAGCTGCACGGCAACGGCTTCAACGTCGGGGTCGTCACGGCCCTGCAGTTCCTCCCGATGCTGGTCCTCGGCAGTTGGGGCGGTCTGGTCGTGGACCGGGTCGACAAGCGCCGACTCCTCTACGTCACCCAGACGGCTTCGGGGCTCCTGGCCCTCGCCCTCGGTCTCCTGGTGGCGCTGGGAACCGTCGCCATGTGGGAGGTCTACCTGATCTCCACCCTGTTCGGCGTGGTCAACCTCTTCGACAACCCGGCCCGACAGACCTTCGTCTCGGAGATGGTCGGCAACGAGCTCATGCCCAACGCCATCAGCCTCAACAGCGTGGTCATGAACTCCGCCCGGGTGATCGGCCCGGCCGTCGGGGGCATCCTGATCTTCGCCGTCGGACTCGCTGCCTGCTTCCTCTTCAATGCCGCGTCCTATGTGGCCGTTCTGGTCGCCCTCCTCATGATGCGTCCTGCCGAGTTCCACAAGCACCCGGTCGTGGCCCGGGCCAAGGGGCAGGTCCGCGAAGGTCTCCGCTACGTCTGGTCGACCCCCGGGCTGCGTGATCCGCTGCTGGCCATGGCGGTCGTCGGCATCTTCGCCTTCAACTTCACGACCACCTTGCCGCTCCTGGCCACCCGCACCTTCCACGGTGGAGCCGGGACGTACAGCGCGTTGATGGCCGCCATGGGCGCCGGCGCGGTCATCGGCGGACTCGTGGTCGCGCATCGCAGCAAGCCCAGCATCGCCATGCTCAGCGCCATCGGCCTGGCTTTCGGTGCCATGCTCCTCGTCGTTGCCATGTCCCCGACCGAGGCCATCGCTCTGGTCGCCGTCGTCTTCATGGGCATGTGCAGCATCTCGTTCATTGCGACGGCCAACGCCACGATCCAACTCCAGGCGGATCCGGCCATGCGCGGCCGGGTCATGGCGCTCTATGCCATCGCGTTTCTCGGCAGCACACCCATCGGAGCCCCACTGGTCGGTTGGATCGCCGACATCACCAACCCCCGGGTGGCGGTGATGGTCGGCGGAGTCGCCACCCTGGCCGCCTGCCTTCCTCTCGCCCTCCGCTACCTGTCGGCGCGGCTTCCGAAAGCGGCGGTGAGCGTGGAGTCCGAGGTCTCGGACGCCGAGCCGGGAGAGGTGGTCGACTTCGCTCCCCAACCCCTCGTGGACGATCGGCCCGACAAGGTGCAGGCGCAGGTGCGTCAGATCGGGAGCGCCTGAGAGCGGTAGGCCCGGCGTTTCGGTTTGACCGGACGCATGAGGAACTCCGGACGGCGCTGACCGTCCGGACCGTTGGTCGCTCTGGTCATGGCCAGCCATTCTCGGTACACCGTGCGCGACCGCCGCCGGTCGACGTACACGTCGCCGTAGCGATCCACCGGCTGCGCGGGTGCGAGAGTGACCTGCTGCAGCCAGCAGTTCATCCCGGAGAGCGGGTCGGGCTGGACGGCGAACGCCAGGTTCTGGTGCACGCCCGGGTCGCTCCAGTAGATGCGCTCGGAGTCGGGGTCGGCAGAGGTGAACGGTTGCACGTGGCTTCGGTAGCGGAGGAGCCAGGTATCGGGGCCGGCGGGATGGGTGAGATCGACCTGGCCGGTCACCCAACGGCTGCCTTCTCCGTCGTGGAGGCGCCAACGGCCCATGTGGTGGCTGAGGGCACAGACGCCGGGCCGAATGCCTTCGGTGATCCAGGCCCGGACGACGAAGTAGCCGATCGAGGTGGTGAGACGGACCAGTTGACCACTCTCGACCCCGTGCCGCGCGGCGTCTTCGGGGTGCAGCCACAACGGGTGCGAGTTGGCGATCTCGTTGAGGTACTTGGCGTTCCCGGATCGGGTATGGATGAGCACGGGCAGCCGGAAGGTCGGGACGAGAACGAGCTGGCCGGCCGTCGGGTCGACCTTGTGGCGAGAGATGTGGGACTCGATGTAGCCGGGGGTGGCGTGCTCGGGCCACCCCCAGTCGCGCATGGCGGTCGAGTAGATCTCGAGCTTGCGCGACGGCGTCGGGAAACCGGTGGTGACGGTGCCGTCGTCGTGGCGTACGCCGATCGATCCGGCCTCCCCGATGAGGGGGGCCTCGTCGTCGGGGCCGGCGGGTCGACGCATGACGCCGCGCTGGTCTGCGGCGGCGTCGGCGAGCTGTTCGCCGGCTATCTCGCGCTCGTCGAGGCGGTAGGCGGGTTCGCCGACCTCGACGGCTCCGAACTTGCGCATGTACTGCAGCGGCGTGAGGCCGGCCGCCTGGGCCTTGTCGGGCAGACCCGGCACCTCGTGCTCGAAGATCCAGCGGTAGTACTCGTCGACCGTGACCTTCTGGCCGGGCCGGTAGGGGGATTCGAAGTGGCGACGGATCCCCAGGTCTCCGTCGGGGTCGATCCGCCAGGACAGATCGAACCAGAACTCGTTCTCCTCCCACACCTCCCCGGGATTGGCGTCGCGCGTGTCGGTGACCGTCCTGCCCAGCCTCTCCATGGCCACACGACGCACGGGCTGGCGAAAGCTCAGCCACTTTCCGGCATGGGTCTCGTAGGACATGGTGTCGTGGCGCTCGGCGGAGTGCCCCATGGGCAGCACATAGTCGGCGAAGGTCGCGGTCTCGGACCAGGTCGGGGTGAGCGCCACGTGCAAGCCCACCTTGTCGGGATCGGTGAGGGCTTCGAGCCAGGTGAAACCGTCCGGAGCCGTCCAGATCGGGTTCCACACCCGCGAGAAGTACACGGAGAGCCGGCCGCGCCCCTCTTCGAGGAAGTGGGGCAGGAGGATGGACATCTCGTTGGTGGCCAGCGGGTATTCGGCCGGCCAGGTGAGCTGGTTCCAGTGGTCGTGCGCCTCAGGCACGGTGGGCCCCTTGGGGATGAACTTGTCCCATCCGTTGGGACTGGTGCCGCCGACGGTGCCGATGGAACCCGTGAGGGCGAGGAGGAACCACAGGGCCCGGGCCACCTGCCAACCGCCCAGGTTGCCGGCGCAGGCCGACCGCCAGACGTGCGCGGAGAGGCGGTGGTCACACGAGGCGACCAGCCGGGCCAGTTCTTCGATCTGCGCCTGATCGATCTGCGCTTCGTCGGCGGCGAAGGCGAACGTGAACTCGGAGTAGTCCTCCTCCAGCCGGTCGAGGAACGCCTCGAAGGTCGGCGGCGCGTCGGGGTGGAGGTTGGCCAGGTACTCGGACCAGTTGAGCCAGCGACGCAGGTAGTCGTGGTCGATCTGGCGGGTGCGCAGCAGGTGGGAGGCGATGGCGAGCAGGATGGCCGCTTCGCTCCCGGGCCAGGGGGAGACCCACAGGTCGGCGTGGGCGGCGGTGTTGGAGAGGCGGGGGTCGATGACCACGAGCTTGGCCCCGTCGAGCTTGGCCTCCATGATCCGCTGGGCGTGGGGGTTGAAGTAGTGGCCGGTCTCGAGATGACTGGACAGGAGGAGGATGACCTTGGCGTTGGCGTGGTCGGGGCTGGGGCGGTCGTAACCGGTCCACAACGTCATCCCGAACCGTGCTCCCGAGGAGCAGACGTTGGTGTGGCTGTTGTGCCCGTCGACTCCCCAGGCCTGGAGGAACCGCTCGGCGAAGCCGTCCTCGCCCGGCCGGCCGACGTGGTACATCACCTCTTCGGGGCGACCCTCGGTGATGGAGCGGCGGATGCGACCGGCGATGTCGTCGAGTGCCTCGTCCCAGCTCACCCGCTCCCATCCGCCTGCGCCGCGTTCGCCGGTCCGGCGCAGCGGGTACAGAATCCGCTCGGGGTCGTCGAGCTGGTTGACCGTCGCCGGACCCTTGGCGCAGTTCCGCCCCCGGGAGCCCGGGTGTGCCGGGTTGCCCTCGAGCTTGCGGATGGAGAGGTCGTCCTTGTCGACGTAGGCGAGCAGCCCGCAGCCGGACTCGCAGTTGAAGCACGTCGTCGGTACGAGCGCGTACTCGTGCGCCACCTTGCGAGGATGGGCTTTGGCGTCGTGCTCGACGTGGTGGTCCCAGTTCTCCACCGGCGGGAAGTTGGCGAGATGCTCGTAGCGGTAGGCGCCCGGCAGCGCCACCTCCGGGCTGGGCGTGGTCGCCGGGACGTCAGGTGTCGGTGGGTTCGTCATGACAGCGGGACGTCCTGGCCGGCGCGGACGTACGCCGATTCGTAGGCGAGGAGGGCGGCCTGTCCGAGCAGTCCGCCGAGCGCGGCGCGGCGGAGCCCGCGCCCCTTGGCCGCGGGTGTGGCCAGCGCGGCGGCCACGGCGCCCAGGCCCACCGCGCCGGCCCAGAACAGCTTGCGGTATCGCCCTTTCACGATCATGCGAGCGGCCGCCGACCCCTGCTCGGTGTGGTGGCCTCCCCCGTGTTCGACGGCGATGGTGGCCAGGTTGGCGGCCGAGGAGGCGACGAAGGCACGGGCCAGCATCCTGGTCGTGCGCTCCTCCCCGCCCCTCGCGGCCGAGAGCGCCAGCAGGATGCCCGAACCGCCCTGGACGGCCTGGACCAGCAGATGGGGAAGCAGCAGCTTGGACTGCCACAGGTCCCGCCCTTCGGCCTGCCCGAACAGGAAGGCCGTGTAACCGGCCGCGCCGGCCGCGGTCGGCAACGCCAACCACCGCAGCATGGAGACCGCCGTCCCGAAGGCTGCCGGGCTGAGCAAACCGGCGGACTCGGCGACGGCGGCTGCCAGCCACGTCCCGGCCACCGCCGAGTAGCCGGCGAGGCAGACCGACCCGAGGAACAGCCACGACCGGGGGTTCGCCTTGGCGAAGATGTACCAGAACCGCTCGGGCCGCTTGAGGTCCCAGACGAGGAGCCCACCGGTGGCCGCCGTGGCCGCCACGCCGATCGCCGGGGCGGCGAAGCGCAGCACCCCCTCCGGCGGCCGCCCGGCCAGCAGCGCTCCCGCCGTCACCATGAGCACGCCGGCACCGACACCCTTGGTCCACAGGTAGGTCGTGACCCGCCAACCCCACGGTCGGGGATGGGCGGTGTTGAGGGTCGTCCTGGCACCGGTGGTCGGATCGGGCGCCAGGTCCTGCGCGACGGCGCGGCGCTGGGCGTCGGGACGGGCCCACAGATAGGAATCGCTCACGGGAGCGAGCAGCGGGTCGAGGACGGCGCGGTCGGCCCCGAGGTAGAAGACGTTGGGACCGGTGTCCTGTTCGGGAGATCGCACCGCGGTGGGGTTGGTGGCCACGAGCTGGGCGATGCCGCTGGAGGGATCGTCGAGGTCGCCGGCCCAGATGGATCGGGTCGGGCACACCACGACGCAGGCCGGCTGGAGTCCGTCGTCCACGCGATGGGCGCAGAAGTTGCACTTGGCGGCGGTGTGGGTGTCCTCGTCGATGTAGATGGCGTCGTAGGGGCAGGCCTGCATGCAGCTCTTGCAGCCGATGCAGCGCTCCGAGTCGAAGTCGACGATGCCGTCGTCGCGCTTGAACAGCGCCTTGGTCGGGCAGATCGCCACGCAGGGTGCGTCGGTGCAGTGGTTGCACCGCATCACTCCGAACGCCCGCGAGGTGTCGGGCCACTCCCCCTTGTCGATGTACTTGACCCACGTCCGGAACTGGCCCAGAGGGACCTCGTGCTCGGTCTTGCAGGCGACGGTGCAGGCGTGGCAGCCGATGCAGGTCCGCTGGTCGATGGCGAATCCGTAGCGCACGAGACTCCTCTACTCGGGTGGGTGGGTGGCTAGGTGGGTGGGTGGGTAGGTGGGTGGGTGCTCGTCAGTCGGCCATCGGGAGGCCGAGGTCCGCTGCCCTGCTCCAGTCGTCGTCGACGTGCACGACCTTGCGACCCGCCCGATCGAGCATCGACGCGGAGATCGCCGCCCGGAACCCGCCGGCGCAGTGGACCCAGACCTCCCCGCCGGGCACGTCCTCGAGTCGTCCTTCGAGCTCCCAGAAGGGGATGTGGACGGCACCGGCCAGGTGTCCGGACTCCCACTCGTCGGGACGTCGCACGTCGAGGACGACGACGCCGTCGCGGTCGAGCACCTGAGCCAGGTCGGCGAAGCCGGCGGTGGGATAGCTGGAGGTCGCGTTCCCGGCCAGCTGGTCGACGGTGCCGACGGCGGCGCCGGTCAGTTCGTCGATCCCGATGCGGACCAGCTCGCGTTGGGCGTCGCGGACCTGCTCGGCGCTGTCACCCACCAAGGTCAGCGGGGTCTCCCACGGCTTGGTCCAGCCGAGCAGGGTGGCGAAGTTCTCGCCGAGCTCGACCGAGATGGTCCCGGCGATGTGGTGGCGGGCGAAGACACGGCGGCTCCGGAGGTCGACGACCCATTCGCCGGCATCGATGGAGGCCCGCAGATCGGCGGGATCGAGTGGCCGGGGCGCGTCGAGACGGAACGGTGCGGCGCCGTGCCGGTTGGCGGGACCCATGTGGGCGTAGTAGCGGGGGTAGGCGGCCAGTCCGGCCAGGACCGCGTCGACGAAGGTGTCCTCGTCGGCGGTGGTGAGGGCGATGTTCTTGTCCCGTTCGTCTGCCACGGTCGACGAGTCGCCACTGGTCGGGGTGGCCGAGCAGAAGCTCCCGAACCCGTGGGTCGGCAGCACTGCGGTCTCGTCGGGCAGCTCGGCGGCGAGGCGGCGCACCGAGCGGTACTGGGCACGCGTGAGCTCGTCGGTGCGGTCGGGGCCGATGAGGTCGCTACGACCGACGGCCCCGAAGAGCATCGACCCGCCGGTGAAGACGGCGAGCGGCGGACCACCGTCCTCACTGAGGGCGTAGGCCAGGTGGTGGGGTGTATGGCCGGGCGTGGCCAGCGCGGTGACGGCGAGGTGCCCGGTGTCGAAGCGAGAGCCGTCGTCGGCCGGCGTACGGTCGAACTCCACCTCGTCCCCCGCCGGGACCACGTAGAGGGCACCCGTGGCCCGGGCCAGCGCCAGGCCGCCGCTCACGTAGTCGTTGTGGATGTGGGTCTCGAAGACGTGGGTGATGCGCACCCCGGCCGTCCGGGCCGCTTCGACGAAGCGGTCGATGTCGCGCTGGGGATCGACGACGACGGCGACCTCACCGTCGTGGGCCAGATAGCTGCGGTCACCCAGGCTCGGGGTCTCGATCGTCACGATCCGGGCAACGGGCACGGTGGTGGTCATGGGACGTGAGATCCGGACGGCTCACGCCCCTCCGGCACCGCGCCGAGGTTCTTCTCCACCACGGGCACCTGCGTGCGGATCCCCCGATCGAGTCGTCTTGTCCGTACATTCAAGTGCGGACATGGCCGGGCGTCAAGGCTTACCAAGGGCTCGATCGTCGGCCATACTGGATTGGCGTGACCGACTCCACGTCGACGGCCCAAAGAGCGGAGCCGCTGTGGGCGCAGGTGCTGGCGGACCTCAGGCGCCGTCTCGACACCGACGAGTTCGCCGAGCGGTTCCCCGGCGACGCCGAGCTGGTCGAGCACTACGGGGTGAGCCGCCACACCATCCGAGAGGCGGTCCGCCGCCTCCAGGCCGACGGCGTGCTCGAGCGTCGCCGTGGCCGTGGCTCCTTCGTGACCAAGACCGCCATCGAACAGCCGCTCGGCACCCTCTATAGCCTGTACCGCTCGGTCGAGGACACCGGCGCCGTCCAGCGCAGCGTGGTCCGTTACCTCGAGGAGCGACGCGACGACAAGGCCGAGGCCATGCTCGGGTGCCCGGGCCAGACCCTCGTCTACCTGGAGCGACTGCGCCTGGCCGACGGCGAACCCATCGCCTTGGACTGCTCGTGGCTGCCGGCGTCCTTGGCCCGGCAGCTGCTCGAGGTCGACTTCGACCACACCGCGCTCTACGAGGAACTGGCCGAGCGGTGCGACCTGCGCCTGACCAGCGGCTGGGAGCGCATCCGCCCCGTCCTCCCCGAGCGGACCCAGCGAAGCCTGCTGGGGATCGACGCCCGCCAACCCGCCTTTGCCATCGAGCGCTTGGCCTTCGCCGGGGAGGCGCCGGTCGAGTGGCGCCACGGCGTGGTGCGCGGCGACCGCTTCACCTTCGTGGCCCGCTGGGCCGAGCACAAGCTCGACACCGGCTTCGAGCAGGCCCAGGCCTCCCTCTAGGAAGTTCGAGGGGAGAGCACGCCACCCCCCTGAGAGGGCCGGGCCTGGCCCGGGGGGCGGACCGGTGCCGGCCCAGGCCGAGTTCGAAAAGTCCGTACATTTGTGAGAAGCTGGGGACGTGCCCGACGCCGCCAGCCTCATCGACCCGCAGGTGGCGACCGGATGGCGCCGTCTCGCTCTCGAGCCGGCCCGGCCCCGGGCGGTGCGCGAGGCGACGTTCGCGCCCTGGCTGGCGGTGGGGACGGTGTGCATCGGGGCCTTCATGGGCCAACTCGACGCCAGCATCGTGACTCTGGCCTTCCCCACCTTGCGCCACGACTTCTCCGCCTCGCTGGCCGACGTCCAATGGGTCGGCCAGGCCTATCTCCTCACTCTGGTCGGGCTGCTCATGGCGGTCGGCCGCTATGCCGACATGATCGGCCGGAAGCTGCTCTACACCTACGGCTTCGTGATCTTCATCGCCGGTTCCGCGCTGTGCGGGCTGGCCCCCTCGCTCGAAGCCCTCATCGCCTTCCGGGTCGTCCAGGGCGTGGGCGCGGCCATGTTCCAGGCGAACAGCGTGGCCATCATCGTGGGCGTCATGCCCAAGGACCGGCTGGGCCGGGCCATCGGGATCCAAGGAGCGGCGCAGGCCCTCGGTCTGGCGCTCGGCCCCGCCGTCGGCGGTCTGTTGATCGGGCTCGGCGGATGGCGGTTGATCTTCTTCGTGAACGTGCCCGTCGGGATCATCGGCATCATCCTGGCCCGACTGCTCATCCCCCGCAGCAGGCACCTGACGGGACGAAGCCGCTTCGACTGGCTGGGCCTCGGGATCTTCCTCCCCGCCGTGTGCGCCTTCCTCGTCGCCATCTCCTACGGCCCGCACGACGGGTGGACCAGTCCGATGGTCGTCGGGCTCTTCGTGGCGGCGGCCGTCCTCTTCGCCGCCTTCATCGCGCGGGAGCGACGGGCCGCTACCCCCATGCTCGACCTTCGCCTCTTTCGGCGGCTGCCCTTCAGCGCGGGGATCGCCAGCGGCCTGCTGTCCTATCTCGTCCTGTTCGGCACCATGACCGTCGTTCCCTTCTATCTGGAGGTCGCTCGCCATCAGCCCTCGGGAACCGCCGGCGCCGAGCTGCTGCTGCTGCCGCTCGGCCTCGGGATCACCGCCCCGATCGCGGGCCGCCTGGCCGAGAGGCTCGGGGCCCGTCCCCTGACCGTCGGAGGCATGATCATCACCGCCGTCGCGTTGGGGCTCACCCCCTTCGTCGACAGCCGACTCGCCCTCTTCCTGGGGCTGCTCGCCATCGCCGGCGTCGGGCTCGGCGCCTTCACGCCGCCCAACAACGCGGCCATCATGGGTGCCGCGCCCGCCCGCTTGTCGGGGCTGGCCAGCGGGGTGTTGAACATGACCCGTGGGCTGGGCACCTCGCTCGGGCTGGCACTGGCCGGGGTCGCCTACACCATCGGCGCCGGCGCCGGCGCCGGCGCGTCGGGCTCGGCCGGAGCCGTACACGGATACCGCGACGCCATGATCCTGCTGGCGGTCGTGGCCGCCGCCGCCGCCGTCATCGCCGGCCTCCGAGGGCGGGGTCCGCTCAACCGCGACCCCACGCTCAGCGCGGAATGAGGCGGCAACCGGGAACGGACGACGGCGACGCCTGCCGTGTGGGCGCCGCCTGAGGGAACAAGGTCCCGTCGTGGCGCGGGTGCACGTGGACCGACGTCAGGCGCCGGGGAGACAGTATGGTCGTGGCTGCTCTCACGTCCGGAGGAGATCCGTGCCGACCCTGGTCCGCCCGCCCGTTCTGCTGCCCACCGCCGTGGACGACCCGTCGATCACCGAGGAGCTCCTCGTGCGGTACGCCCCGTACTGGCCCGTGCAGCGCTACGTGAGCAACGACGCCGAGTACGCCGCCCTGAGCGGTGGGCCCAAGGGAGGGACGATGCCGGTCGCGCCGGTCTTCCGCGGGAACTGGGCGCTCCCCGGCGAGGTGCTCCCCGGTGTCGAGCCCATCTTGCACAACGAGCGCTTCGTCGAGGCCGCCCGCCACCTCTTCGGGGCACAGCTGGTGCGACCCACGACGGTGTACGTCAACCTCACGCACCAGATGCCCTTCCCTCAGGGCCCCGGGCATACCGACGTACCCGCTTTTCGGGGGTTCGACCGCACGAGGTACCCGATCACGTTCCTGACGCTGATGGGGCTGTCGGGTCTCTTCGAGGATGCTCGCGTCAAGATCGCGACAGCGGTCTCGTGGTTCTACCGCGGAGACGACGGTGGCTTCGAATACTGGCCCGACGGGCCCGATGGCTCGTCCGTGCTGCACGAGGGCGACATCTGGAACACGGGCGTCGTCGCCGACAACGACTTCATGTGGCACCGTGCCCTCCCCGTCGGCCGCCGCGAGAACGGACTCGAGCTCATCTCTCTCGATTCCGAACTCATCGCGGAAGAAGAAGGAACGTGGACGATCGTGCACGACGGGAGGGCGCAGCGGTCGTTCGGCCGCGAAGCGCTGCGCGTCAGCCTGTCCTGGAAGGCTGCCGTGTTCATCGACGAAGCGGAGCGCAAGCAGCACGACGAGCACAGCGCCGACCTCACGGCGTCCGAGGTGCTGCGTCGATTCGAGCGTGACCTCGTCTCCCGCGGCCGGCAGGTCGTGCTCCGCAGCGATCCCTTCCACGATCCCGACTTCATCGGCTTGCTCCACGACGAGTACGTCCGAACGCCGAGCAGCTCCGCTGCCTGACTCCCGGGGACCGACGTCCACGACACCGGCGGTGCAGAAACGTCCGCTCCGTCTCCGTGTGATCGCCCCCGCGCCGTCAACAGGTCGGAGGGAGGCCTGACTTCAGCGCCTTGTTCCACTGGGACAAGGTCGTCGCGCTCTGCGCGCTGAAGCCGGGGTCGTGCCCGTTCGGAGGCCAGACCTCGATCGACTCGGCGTGGTACGCCATGCCCGTGCTGATCGTCTGACACTCGAGTCGCGCGCCGACGGTCTGGAAATACACGGTCGGAGCGGTGGTACCCGACTGTAGATACTGGATCTGGGCAACGACCGGGCCCGAGTACCTGGCATTCGCGACATTGGGGGACAGGTCGTTGTTCCCCACGATGCATTTCGGTCCACCCTGTGACACCGATGCTGCGCAATCCTTCATCGTCTGGTCCATGAAGGTGGCGTCGGGACCTTGACTGGTGGGAAGCGGGTTGAAGGCGAAGGTGACAGGCGTATGCTTCCATCCGGAGTAGTCCGACAGCGCTCCCGAGAGGCACTGCTCCTGGGCTTGCGGGGTCCACCCAGCCGACTTCAGATCGGCTTGGGAGAGGAGTGCTCCGCTGACAACGAACGGCTCACCGGTGCTGCTCGAACAGGACGACACCGAGACCTGCCGCACGAGGGTGTTGGAGTCGTACCGTCGGGCGAGCGCTCCCTGGAACGCGTGCCACGCCGTCTCGAACGGCGGTGTCCACCACCTGCCGACAGAGACCTGGTTTCCGTGGACCTCGATGGTGACCGTTCCGCTCTGGGACGTCACCCATGCCGGGGCGCTACGCCCGGCGAAGATCCGCAGCTTGACCGCGAGGGGTGTCGAGGGGTGTGCCTCGTTCCATGACGACACCGCAGCCAGCGACTGATCGAGCGGGCCCCACGACTCGACACCCGGCGAGGGTTCGAGTTGTGACCAGGACTCGTTCACCACGATGCCGCTGAACGCTCCCGCGTAGGCGTCGAGTGTGCTCGGGTCCGTGACGGGGAAGGGCTGGCCGGTCTGGTACGGCGTCTGGATCCCCATGTCGATCAGGCCGGCCAGCGGTGGCTTCTCCCCCCGTGGCACCGTGGTTCCACCCGTGGCGATGGACGCCGAGCTCCGTGACGTTCCCGCGTCTGTTGCCGGCGTCGATGATGCCGGCGCACCGGAGCAGGCGGCGACCAGCACCGCGATCGATGCGGAGCACGCGATTCCCATGACACGGCGACGGGAGCACCTGGACACGGTTGCACCCTGAAGCTCGCGTGTGAGGCGGGAGTGAACGGGTCATGAGGGCCTTATTAGGGCGCCGCGCCGGGAGCCGGAGGGGCGGACGCGCGCCGGGGCACGGAGGGGCCTGCCCCGTTCTGGCCGGGCGCACGGTTGTGCAGGGTGCCCGTCGAGGAGTCCGTGTGCGGGGTGCCGCGGAAGCAGCCGACGAAATAGGGGTATTCGAGCGTGACGTCGTAGTGGTAGATGACCTGCTCCTTGCCGTTGAACAGCACTGTGGACGTCCGACCGTGACACGCGTCGAGATCGGCGTTCGTCGGCAGGTTGCCGTGCGAGTCCCGCTCGACGTAGATGCCGTAGCCGTCGAGCGCGTAGCCCACCAGCGTCGAGGATCCGGGCTTCTCGGTCGCCGCAGTGTCCAGGCACGCCGAGAAGTCGTGGTAATGGTAGATCTCCGAGGATTGGGGATGGCCATCGCAGCTGTCCTGCACCTCGTGGACGCCGGCGTCGCGTCCTGAGGCGTCGAGGGCGTTGAAGAGAACGACACCGTTGGTCGCGACCCCGATCGGTCCCATGGGGACGCACGCGGGAGCTGCGGCGGCCGTGGGCTCGGCGGGCACGGTCCAGGTGAAGTCCTGCGCCGCGATCGAGTTGGGGTTCCGGTCGTACTGGTAGGCGGGGTCCGACGGCGAGATCGGGAAGGTGCCCGTGGTCTGTCCCTTGCCCTTGGGCAAGTCGTTCGTCTGGAGGATGCGATTGGATCCGCGAACGGTGAAGCTGTGCTCAGCCGCGGGCCAGGTGTGCTTCCCCTCGACGTGGATCTTCTCATTCATGTTCCAGGTGTCGGTCGACGCATCGATCCAGGGCCGGTTGTCCCGACCGGGAGCGCTCCGGAAGCTCGTGACGCACGAGTCGGTGTCGCCCACCCTCGGTACGCTCGAGACCTTGTGGTCTCCGATCGGTATGGCCGTGGGTGAGACGGTGCTTCCGGGCCAGGTGGCGACACCCGAGCCCAGCCCGAACCGACGAGACGGCGAACTCGTCGGTGACCGTCTCGAAGCTGATGTCTTCGGGGCCGATGAGCTCGGGGCTGCGTCAGCGGCCGAAAAGGCAACGGCTCCCACGATCGCCGCCAGGCCGCCCATGGCGATCGACAGCAGAGCAAGTCTTCTCATGTTGGCTCCTTCAACGGGTCACCAGTGCTGTCTCGCCACCCAAGTGTCCATGCGGACATTGGAGCGCGCTGGGAGGTCTCTGGTGATATCCGGAGGGCCCGCGTGCGCGGGCGCTTGGCACCACTGCAGCCCTCTGCCAAGGTAGGCGGGTGAACACCATCGTCGTGTCGTCCGCGGACACCGGCTACGGTTTCGTGGTCGACGACCGGGGCCGGCTGCGTCAAGCTGGATTCGGGCCGGGGATCGAGGCCCACATGCAGCAGTTGCCGGACGGGATCCCGCCGGCCCTCTACCCCCTGGCCTATCCCGCCTACGACGAGGAGCCGACTCGGGCACCTGCGTTGCGCGTCACGCACAGTGATGGCACCACGACCACCCGGTTGAGGGTAGAGGACGTCCGGGTGGTCGGTTCCAGGACCGATATCTTCCTCTTGGACCACGACTGCCCGCTCGAGCTCACGCTGTCGTTCCTCGCGGATGACCACGGCGTGCTGCGCCAATGGGCGAGCATCACCAACCGCCAGGACGGGGCGCTCACGCTCCACGAGGTCGCTGCGGCCTCACCTCTGCTCGCGACTCG
>DAHUZK010000084.1 GCA_027306605.1 Acidimicrobiaceae bacterium | reverse complement strand
CCGCTCCCGGCCCGAGGGGCGGGGGCGCCCGGTGCACGACTACTCGCTCACCCCCTCCGCCGAGGCGCTGTTCCCCAAGCGCTACGGCGACCTCACCGCCGAGCTGCTCGGCTACCTCGGTGGCCCGGCGAGCGGTGAGGTCGCCCGACTCTTCGACGAGCGGCGACGGCGGCGCCTGGCCGCCGCCGAAGAGCGCCTCGGGCACCTGGCGCTCCCCGCACGGGTGGCCGAGCTGGCCCGCATCCTCGAGGAGGACGGCTACCTGGCCGAGCTCGAGGCGCTGCCCGACGGCGGGTGGCGCATCGTCGAGCACAACTGCGCCATCCTGACCGTGGCCACCGGCTACCGGCAGGCCTGCTCGAGCGAGCTCGCCTTCATCCGCGACGCCCTGCCCGGCGCGACCGTGCGGCGGGTGGCGCACCTCATGGACGGCGCGCACGTGTGCGCCTATGTGGTCAGCCCGCCGGCGCCGTAGACCCGGCGTCGCGGATGTCGAGGACGGATACACCGTCCACCTCGTGGATCTCGCTGCGCAACAGCTCGATCAGGTGATGGCCGCCGATCTCGACGACGAACTCGTCGATGGCGTGGCCGCCCTGGCGCTCGAGGATGTTGATGGCCACGATGTCCCCGCCCACGGCACCGATGCGGCTGGCGACCAGGCCGAGCGCACCGGGCCGGTCCGGCAGCGAGATCCGCACGACGTAACCGACCATGGGCCAGACGTTAGGCGACCAATGTGAACTGGCTGTTTCGAGGTCGTTGCGAGACGTCCGTCCGACTGTCCGTCCGACCGGCTACCCGGCCACCCGGCCAGCCGGCCACCCGGCATTTCGACCGGCACCCGGCCGGCCGATCACGCCGCGGCGGCCCGGGCGGGGACGTACTCGTCGAGGTACTCGCGCTCGGACAAACGGGCGATCTCCCGCATCAGCCGGTCGGTGAAGGCGCGGCACATCGTGTGGTCGTGGTTCTCGAGCGGATGCGCGGGGTCCGCGGGCGGGTCCATCTGCATCGGCGCCCCGAAGCGGATCGTCACCGTCTTGAAGGGGCGCATGAAGGACGAGTTCACCGGCTGCACGTCGACCGTCCCGACCACCCCGACGGGGATCACGGGCACGCCGCACTCGCGGGAGAGCCGGGTCACGCCGGTGCGCCCCTTGTGCACGTACCGGTCGGTGCTGCGCGTGCCCTCGGGGTAGAGGCCCAGGATCCGGCCCTTCTCGAGCACGTCGGTGCGGGCGGTCTCGAGCGCGCGCTCCGAGGCGCTGCCACCCGTACGGCGGATCGGGATCTGACCGGCGGCCCGGAAGAACCACGCCGTCTTCCACGAGTCGAAGTACTCCGCCTTGGCCAGGAACGTCACCTTGCGCGTCACGACCAGCGGGATGAAGAACGAGTCACAGAAGGACTGGTGGTTGGCCGCCAAGACCGCCGGACCCGTCTTGGGGACGTTCTCGCGGCCCTCAACCCGGACCCGGAACAGGACGAAGAAGATCGGGGTCAAGACCGCCTTGAGCACCCAGTAGGCCACGTGCCAACGGTAGCGCCGGTTGCAGCCGACTGCACCGGGCAGCGACGCTGTGCTGTACTGCGGACCGACCCGGGCCGCCATGACTGGAGACACCGTGACGAGCGAGACCACGCTGACCGCCGAGCCCTTCGTCTCTGGCCTCTTCTTCGGCGAGTGCCCGCGCTGGCACGAGGGCCGGCTGTGGTACTCGGACTTCTTCGACCGCAAGGTGTTCTCGGCCTCGCCCGAGGGTGAGCGACGGGTCGAGGTCGACTTCGACGGCGAGCCGGCCGGTCTGGGGTGGCTGCCCGACGGGCGCCTCCTGATCAACTCTCGGCACGACCGCGCCATCGTGCGGCGAGAGCCTGACGGGACGTTCGTCCGCCACGGCACCCTCGAGCCGTGGGCGACCTGGCACGCCAACGACATGGTGGTGGCGGCCAACGGACAGGCCTACGCCGGCAACTTCGGTTTCGACCTCGACGGTCTCTACGAGGGGCGGGTGACGGGCGCCGACATCCGGACGGCCTCCCTCGTGCGCGTCGACCCCGATGGCACGAGCTGCGAGGCAGCCGACGAACTCGCCTTCCCCAACGGGACGGTCATCACCGAGGACGGCGCCTTGCTCATCGTGGCCGAGAGCATGGGCGGGCGCCTCACGGCCTTCGACCGCTCCGGCGACGGCACCTTGTCGAACCGCCGCGAGTGGGCGGCCCTGCCCGGCGTGGCGCCCGACGGCATCTGCCTGTGCGCCGACGGCACGGTCTGGGTGGCCAACGCCTTCGGCAACGAGTGCCTGCGCGTGACCGAAGGCGGCGCGGTGCTCGAGCGCGTCGTCACGTCGATGCACTGCTACGCCTGCATGCTGGGCGACGACGACCGGCGCACGCTCTACCTCGTGACGGCGGTCGACAGCCACGACGCCAAGGCCAGGGCGGCCCGCAACGGCGCCATCGAGCGCGTGCGCACCGGGACCCCCGGCGCCGGCCTGCCGTGATCGCCTCCGCCCGCGCCGCCCTGCTGTCGGGGCTGCTCCTCCTGCTCGCGCTCCTCGTCGTCCTGGCGACGACGGTGGCGTCGGCCCCGGCCGGCGCCACCGACACCAAGGCCGCCGCGCCGCCCTTCGACCTGGCCGTGGGCGCATCGGCGTCGGTGGGCTTCCAACCCACCTCGACCCACCCGCGCGGCCAATCGACCGACGAGGGGTACGCCGACGTCCTGGCCACGATGGAGGCCTCGCGCTGGCCGGGGCTCACCCTGGTCCGTATCGGCTGTCCCGGCATCACGACGGTGACGATGACGAACGGTGGTGGCCGATGCGCCTACCGGTCCGGTTCCGAGCTGGCCACCGCCTTGTCGTTCCTGCACGACCACCCCACCACGGTGCTGGTCACGATCGACCTGGGCTTCAACGACCTGCTTCCCTGCCTGCACCACATGGCGGTCGATGCCGCCTGCGTCGACGGTGCTCTGGCGACGGTCCGCACCCGCCTGCCCCCGATCCTGACCGCGCTCCGGCAGGCCGCCCCCGCCGGCGCCCACCTGGTCGGGGTGGGCCACTACGACCCGTACCTGGGCGACGCCCTGCACGGTCCGACCGGTCGGCTCTTCGCCTCGGCCACCCTCGGGGTCATGACGCGCCTCAACGAGGTCCTGCGGGGAGCCTACGCACAGGCCGGCATGCCGATGGCCGATGTCGGCGCGGCCTTCGCCATCCACAACACCCGCGCCGACATGGTGGCCGGCCTGGGCACCGTTCCGTTCGACGTGGCCAGGGCCTGCTCGTTCACCTGGATGTGCGCGCGGGCACCGTTCGGCCCCAACTTCCACCCCAACGACGCCGGCTACCGGGCAGTGGCCGACGCCATCGCCCGCGCCCTGTCGTGAGCCTCACGTCCGGCTGAGTTCGGCAAATCGTGGTGATCGGGTAGCGCCAAAATTGGTGTTGGGTCCTGGTCTTTATCTGATCCCCGAGATGCCCAGAACGAGCCTCTTAGCGCCTCTGATCCGGCGCGCGGATGCTCATGGTGCCGAGACGGATTCTCGGCACCATGAGGTAGGGCTGGTCGGGCAGTGGGTGCCACAGCGGACGGAGCACCCGACCAGCGGTCACGTCCCGAACTAACCAGACTGTGGCAGCGTCATAGGAGGCATGGTGGTTTCGAGGTTGCTCAGGCTCGCTGTTGTTCCGCTCACCGTGGCGGTCCTCATGGGGTCGTGGACGGACGTCTCTGCGGCCAGCTCGAGCACGGCAACCCCGGCAGGCTGGAAGACCCACGCCTACGCCGGCGTGGCCATCTCCGTCCCCGCATCGTGGAAGGTGTTCGAGCAGCCGCCGGTCTGCCCAGGTGCGGCACGCGTCGGGGCACTCTTGCTCGGCCCGGTCCAAGGTGCCGGATGCCCGCCCTCGCCCGGGACAAAGGCTCCCTACGTGATCGCACCGAGCATCGTCAGCGTCACGGACTTCGCGGGCACATCGTCGTTGCCGGAGGGATACCACTCAACGGTGATCAATGGGTTCCACGTCAGGGTGCTGAACGAGTCTTCTCCTGCCTGGTGGATCCCCGACCTTGGCCTCTTGGTATCCGGCAGCGGGCCCAAGGCGAGGATGGTGATGCACACGATTCGTCCCTCGAACCACGTGGACATCCCCAAGGGCTGGGCGTCCTACAGCTACAGCGGGGCGACCGTCTCGGTGCCGAGGACTTGGACCGTTGAGCACAACACCAATTGCCCGATCACGACTGGCTCCGGAGCACTTCTGCTGGGCTTCCCAAAGGTGCTCTACCACTGCCCCAACTATTCAGCTTCTTTGGGCCTGGTCGAGATCTACCACCCAACGGGTCAGAGTCCGCAGGCAAATGGCGCGCACCTGAAGGTGAACGGCGTTCCGGTCGAGGTGCAAACGTCGACTCCTGCTTACACAGTCTGGGCCGTTCCGACCCTCAACATCAGCATCACCGCCGAGGGGTCGGAGGCACTTGAGATACTGCATACCCTGCGTCGATCCTGATCCGACGTTTAGCCGTCGAAGCGCTTGGGCTGCACCCTGGTCCGAACCGACCAGTGGCCCGGAGTTCGCCGCTGCCCCCTGCCTGATCCACCTGCACGGTCCTGGTTGGGCGCAAGGGTCGCAGCTCACCCACCCGCGTGCCCGGTCGCGCGCGCTAACGGGCTCGCTCAGGGCTCCTTGAGCTTCCCCCGGCACAGCGGACAGTTGCTGTTAGGTGTTGATCATGCCGCGTGAGCGGCTTCGTAGTCCACGGGACTGAGCATCTGGCAGTAGCTGTGTCGCCGCTTGGGGTTGTACCAGGCCTCGATCCACTCGAAGATGGCCTGAGCGAGTTGCTGGCGGCTCTCCCAGCGGTGCTCGTCGAGCAGCTCGAGCTGCAGCGTGCCGAAGAAGCTCTCGGCGACCGCGTTATCGAAGCAATCGCCGACGCTTCCCATCGATCCGAGCAGCCCCGCGCCGCGCAGGCGCCGTCCGAAGGCCCACGACGTGTAGGTCGAGCCGTGGTCGGAGTGGGCCACCGTCTGGCCTGCCGGCGGACGTCGTCGCCAGATGGCCATCTGCAGGGCGTCGACGACGAGCTCTTGGCGCATGTGGTCGGCGATGGACCAGCCCACCACACGGCGGCTGAAGGCATCGAGGACCACAGCCAGGTAGGCCTTGCCGTCGGCGGTCGGATGCTCGGTGACGTCCATGACCCAGAGCTGATCGGGTTCGGCGGGGTTGAAGGCCCGATTCACCAGATCGTCGGAGGGCTGGGCGGCCAAGTCCCTCCGGGTGCAGCCCCGACGTCGACGGCGATAGATGCCGCTCAGGCCCGCCTGGCGCATCAGGCGTTCGACCCGCTTGCGAGAACAGCGGATGTCTTCGCCCAGTCTGAGCTCGGCGTGGACTCGAGGCGAACCATAGGAGCGCCGGCTCATCGTCCAGATGTCGACGATCGTGTTCGAGAGATAGGCGTCGTCGAGGTCCTTGTCGGTCACCGGCCTGGCCTGCCAGGCATAGAAACCCGAGGTCGACACCCTCATCACCCGACAGCAGACCGACACGGGCAGGTCCGTGCAGGCCCGAATGATGAAGGTGTGGATCATTTTGGGCCCGGGCTGGCCTCTTTCGCGAAGTACGTGGCCGCACGTTTCAGGATCTCGATCTCCATCTTCGCCGTGCGCAGCTCCCGGCGAAGCTCAACCAGCTCAGCGCGTTCGTCGGTGCTGAGTCCACCGCGGCGTCCGCCGTCGATGTCGTCTTGCTTCATCCACCGGCGCAGGCACGAGGTGGCGATCCCGAGATCAGCTGCGATCTGGGTGACCGGCTTGTCTCCGCTGCGGGCCAATGCGATGGCACGTTCCCGGAACTCGGGTGGGTATGCGATAGGCATGGGGACATCCTTCCAAGGGACGCCTCTCGGCGCCTCATGTTCGGTGTCCGCCAGACCGGGGGAAGCTCACCTCGGGAGATCCGGAAAAGCCAGGACCAACAACAGTTTGGCGCTACCCGATCAACACCTTTTGCCGAACTCACGTCCGGCTGAGCGCCTCCAGCCAAACGCCGGCCCTCTCGTCCGCGCTGCCATCGACGGGCAGGCCCGCGCCGACAGCACGGGCGGCTGTGGTGGGGCCGGCGGCTGTGGCGGTGCCTGCGGCTGTGGCGGTGCCTGCGGCTGTGGCGGGGCCGGCGGCTGCCGTCGAACGCACCCGCCACGGGATACGGGATCGGCCGGTCAAGGGCTTGGCCCACGGGGTCCGGGCCAGGACCTCGGTGAGGCCGATGCAGGCCACAAAGACGATGGCGACCGTCAGCGCGCTCACCACCGGCCAGGGCAGGACGTTGTTGAGCTGGCTCCAGCCGATCCAGCCGAGCACGGTGATGAAGAGCAGCTGCGCCAGGTAGATGCCGTAGGAGTTGTCCGAACCCGAATGCACCGCTCGGCGTGTGCGCTCGGAACGGCGCCGGCCGACCAGGGCCACCCCCAGCAGGTAGATGCAGGCGATGGCACCGATGTTGAACGGGATCACCACCGGCTGGAAGGGGTCGGCGCTCGAGCCGAGCCACGAGACGACGTTGTCGGCCGAGAGGAAGTACCAGGCTTCGGCGGCAGCGGCGGCGGCGAGCGTGCCCGCCACGATCGTCCAGACGTGCGTGCACACCCAGCGGTGGAATTCCTCGAGATGCAGCGCCATCACCATGCCGGCGATCAGATAGAACTGGTACGACGTCACCTCGCGGGTCGCCCAGTACCCCGTCATGGAAGCGGGGGCCAGTCCCCAGTGCATGGCCGAGACCAGCACGAGCTGGGCGATGCCGCTGGCCAGCAGCAGGAGCCCGTGATGCCCCGCGGTCCGCCGCACCAGGATCAGGCACAGCGGGAAGAGCGCGTAGAACTCGAGGAGCACCAGCAGGTAGTAGAGCTGGTAGTAGCCGGTGCCGGCGAGGTAGAGGAGGTGCAGGGCGTCGCCTCCCGGCGTGCCGGGCGCCGATCGGAGCGTGAGGAGGAAATAGATGAGGGTCCAGCACAGGTAGGGCACCGCCACGAGGCCGAAGCGCCGGCGCCAGAAGGTCCGGTGGTCGATGCCGGGCTGGTCGCGGACGCTGTAGGTCAGCATGCAGGCCGAGACGAAGAGGAAGGCCTCCCGGGTCACGTGGAGAAGCTGCAACGACGCCCCGACCGCGACGAAGGCCGCCGCCGGGGCGAAGAAGAGCAGGGTGTGCGTCGACACCACGCCGACCTGCTTGACCGGCCGCATGGCGTCGACGTGGTCGAGCCGCTTGCGCGTGCCGCGCACCGGCGGGGGCGGCAGCGGCGGGGACGGGTCGGGCATCAGACGCAGGCGACCGTGCGCAGGATCGGTGTGTCCGCGTCGCGCAGCGCGCGGCGGCGCACCTTGCCCGTCGCTCCCGCGGGGAGCGACGGCACGACATGCACGGCGGCGGGACGCCGGCTCTTCACCAGGTTGCGGGCCAGCGCGTCGGTGAGCCGCGACGCCACGCGCTCGGCTTCGGCGGCGTCGGCGGGGCCCTCGACGCCGCGCAGGACGACGAAGGCCACGGGCACCTGGCCCAGCTCGGGATCGTCGCGGCCCACCACGGCGACGGTGGCCACCGCCGGGTCCGCGCTGATGACCTCTTCGATCTCGCGGGGGAACACCTTCTCGCCTCCCCGGTTGATCACGTCGTCGGTCCGGGCCACGAGGTAGAGGTAGCCGTCCTCGTCACGGCGGCCCAGGTCCCCGGTGCGCAACCACCCGCCGAGACGGAAGCGGTCGGCGTGCCCGCCGCCTTCGTAGGCGCCGATGACCGACGGTCCGCGTATCTCGACCTCGCCCACCTCGCCGGGGAGGCACTCCTGCGGGGTGCACTCCTGCCACGAGCCGTCGGCGCGGTCCTCCGGGGGCGGGTCGTGACGGTCGCGCACGATGCGCAGCTCCGTCCCCACCGGCCGGCCCACCGACCCCGGCCGCCTCGGCGCGGACAAGGGGTGGGCGGCGATCTGGCTGGCCGCCTCGGTCATGCCGTAGGTCTCGACGATCCGCAGGCCCGTCGAGGCCTCGAAGCGGTCCGCCGTCGCGACGGGCAGCGGAGCCGAGGCGGAGCGCACGAAACGGATGCCGCCAGGCACGCTCTCGCCGGGCCTCAGCTCGACCAGGCGCGAGATGATCGCCGGCACCGCGTTGATCCACGTGATGCGCCGGCGCTCCATGAGGGCCCAGAAGTCGGTGCGGTGGAACCGCTCGTCGAGCACCAACCGCGCACCGGCCAGGAGCGACGACACCAGCCCCACCACCTCCGCGTTGACGTGAAAGAGAGGGAGCGGGTTGAAGCCGCAGTCCTCCTCGGAGAGGTCGTGGTGGGCCACCACGCTGCGCGCCGTGTGCAAGAGCTTGTCCTGACCCAGGCGGATCACCTTGGGCGCACCGGTCGTGCCCGAGGAGGAGAGGACGATGCCCCCCGAGCCGGTGGCCGTGGGCGCAGGCGCGTCGGACACCCGCGACCGCGCCCGGAGCGCCAGCGACGCCACCGGGACCGTGGGACAGGACAGGGAGGTCGAGACGGAGATCGGCCGATCGCTGACGAGCACCTCTGCGCCGACGCGCCGCGTGAGCGAGCCCAGGCCGCTCGGCCCGTCCTCGGGGGTGGCCGGGTCCAGCGGTGCCACCCACAGACCAGCGGCGACCGCACCGAGGAGGGCGCCCGCGCACTGCAGCGGATCGGCCACCGAGAGCGCCACGGTGGTACCCGGCGCGACCGTTCCGACGGCGAAAGCCGTCCGCCACTGTTCGAGATCACCGAACGCGAGCCAGCGGGCGCCGCGCGCCTCTTCGGCGTAGACCTGTGCGCCTCGGCCGAGGGCCTGGCGATGGACCAGCTCGCCCAGGGTTCCCGCCGGCGGGGCCACCGGCGCCGGGTCGGCCGCCACCGGTGCGCCCGAGGCCTCCGTGCCCTCGCCACGGCCGGGAGTCAGCGTCAGGACCGCCACGTCAGTACATCATCCTGTGGTCGGCGTAGTGCTTGAACTCGACGAGGTTGTCCGACGGGTCGCGCAGAACGAAGGTGCGGTGTGCCTCCACCAGGCCCTCGAAGCGGACGCTGACATCGGCGAAGAGCTCGAGCTTGCGCTGCACGCACAACTCGTGGACGGCGTCGAAGTCGCCCGCCTCTCGGAACGTCACCCCGAAGTGCCGGGGGTACAAGGAGAGCTCTGCGCGACGCGCCTCGGGGGGCGGATCGGTCAGGTGGCAGACCAGCTGATCCCCGAAGAAGTCGACCGTGATCCGATCGGCGTAACGGCGCGCCAGCTTGCACCCCAGGCCGCCGACGTAGAACTCCTGGGCCGCTTCGAGGTCGTAGGCGGGGACGGCCAGATGGAAGACGTCGCGGCTCTCCCTCATGAGACCCTGGCTTCGAAGCACTCCAGCGTGTCGGCCCTGAGCCCGAGCCGTATCGTCTCGAGGCCGATGACGGCCGTGGAGGGAATGTTGCCCAGGTTGACGTCGGTGCCGACCCGCCGCACGAAGTAGCACTGGAGCTCGGTCGAGGGGGCCTCGAAGAGCAGGCGCTCGGCCGGGATCCCACTGGCCAGGATCTCCTCGATCAGGCCGAACCGGAGCTCGCCATTGGGCCGGCAGATACCCGATCGGCCGCTCTCGCGGGACTCGAGGGTCACCAGGAATGCGCCGGCGTCGAGGTCGTCGTGGATGTCCTCGATCCAGCGGGTGGGCGCGAAGTGCTCGGAGCGCTCGGAGTCCTTGAACCCGACCTCGGAGACGACCCGGAAGTCGTCGGCCAGCTTGGTGATGTAGCCGACTTTCTCCATGGCCGCGAGATCGATGGTGCCGTTCGACACCTCCACGTACGCGCAGCCGTAGCTCTCGCACAGTTCCCGGTAGTCGTCGAAGCGCTCCTGCAGCACGAATTTCTCGAAGAGCGTGCCGCCGAAGTAGTAGTCGACGCCGGCATCGCCCAGGATCTCGATCTTGCGGCGAAGGTCACTCGTCACGATGGCCGTACCCCAGCCGAACTTCACGAAGTCGAGGTAGTCGGCCCCGCTCTCGACGATGTCCTCGAAGCTGCGCGTGGGCAGACCCCCGTCGACCATCATCGTCAATCCCCGGCTCCGTGGCTTCGAGGCCCGGGGCGGCAGGTCCAGTGCTGTTGGCTTCACGTCTCTCTCCTTACCGTGTCTCTCTCCTTGCCTGTTACCGGGTCCTAGAGGAGGACCCCTGGGCAGATCTCGCGCGAGCTCAGGGACCACAAGCCGGCGTTGGGCACCTGGACCCAGCTCATGGCCGTGACGGGCACCTTGTCGCACTGCGCCAGGGCCAGCCGCACCACACCGCCATGGGTGACCACGAGCACGTCCCCGTCCCCGTTCCCGTCCCCGTCCCCGTCCCCGTCCCCGTCGCACTGCACCAGCCGTTCGAAGAATTGATGCACGCGGTCACCGAACTCGCGCAAGGACTCTCCCCCGGGCGGACGCACGTCGGCGTCGACGACGCGTTCGCCCTCGATGCCCGACCACCCCGGAGCCAGCGCGCTCAACGGCAACCCCTGCGCCGCACCGAAGTGCCGCTCGCGCAGCGACGCGTCGTCCGCGAAGGGGAGCTGCAGCCTCCGCCCGATGACAGACGCCGTCTCGGCGGCGCGGGCAAGGTCGCTGCTGACGAGTCGACGGATCGGCAACTGGCGCACGGCGTCGGCCAGTGCCGCAGCCTGCGCGCGTCCACGGTCGGTCAGGACGGGTCCGTCGGCCTGCCCCTGCACGAGGCCCGATGCGTTCCAGGTGCTCTCGCCGTGGCGCGCCAACCAGATCGTCTGCTCGCGCCGAACGGATGTCATGTCTTGTCACAATGCCCAACAACCCTGGGCTATCACTGGGAGAGAGGCGAGAGGAGCATGAGGATTCATAAGGAGTTTGTGAGAAAGCTGCTGTGAAAACGCTGTGCGGCACGCGCTGTGTTCAGGCCAAAGCCGGTTGCAGCGCCGTACCGCCATCGTGCGGCACGGTTGCCTCGACCACCGCTGAGTCGGGACCGAGGCGCCCTCGTTGCTCGGCGCGGACCGGACCGGTGAGCACGGCGCGTAGCGGCGTGCGCAACAAGAGCGCGCTGCACGCACCGGCGCAGACCACCGTCGAGAAGAAGGTGAGCGCGACCAGGCCCGCCCATCCCAGGTGCGACGAGATCCCGACGTCGGCGAGGGCGGTTCGGATGAGGGTCAAGAAGAGGACGTGGCAGAAGAAGATGCCGCCCGTGAGGCCGGCCAGGTACTCGGCCGAGCAGACTCGCGGCCAGCGGCGCACGCGGCCGGACGCCCGCAGGCGTTGCTGGCGCCGTGCCCAGACCCAGGTCGCGCACTCGAGGGCGGCGACGGCGGCCGTGAACCACAAGAAGGCCACAGGTTGGTACAGGTCCGAGGCTCGGCCCGTGCCCGATCCCGTCCACACCGCGACGAGATACCACAGTGCGGCCACCACGCCGATCACGACACCCAGAGCGACGATCTGTCGCCAGAAGCGCTCCACGAAGACCCGTACCTGGTCGAAGTGCAGGGCGACGAGGATGCCCGCCACGAACTGCTCTTGATACGTGATCGGGTCGCGGGCCCACGGCCAGACCGATCCGATGGCGTTGGTCGCGCTCCCCACGGCTCCGAAGGAGGTCGTCCAGTGCAGATCGGCAGCGAGGGCGAGGGCGAACAGCAGGCTTGCCACCATCACGACGACGTGGTGCGTGGTGGCGCGCAGGAGCCGGAGCACGAACGGGAAGACGAGGTAGAGCTGGAGGAGCACCACGACGAAGTAGAGCTGGTAGTAGCCGAAGACCAGGTCGCTCCACAGCAAGGAGCCCGCCTGGTCCCACGAACCGTCGACGCCCATGGTGAAGAGCCAGTAGATGCCGGTCCACGCCAGGAAGGGGACGCCGACCTCCGCCAAGCGGTGCCGCCAGAAATCCGTGACCGACCTCGGCCGATGGAGCGCGCTGTCGGTGATGAGGAAGGCGGTCAGAAAGAAGAACGCGGTCCGGCTGAAGTGCAACAGCATGACGAACGCCCACGCCGTGGTGTTGCCCGGCTGGACGTTCCACAGCAACGAGTGCTGCAGCACCACGGCCGCGCAGGCGATGACGCGGTACGAATCGAACTGACGCAGGTACGCACCGCCGCGCTGGGTCGTGACGCCGATGGAGGGGGACGCCAGCTGCGCCATTGGTGCATCCTGACGCGCCGTTCTTGAAGGAAGCTGAGAGAACGGAGGTTGCTCTCAGCCCAATTCCGCAGTCAGCCCAATCCGGCGCTCAGCCCAGCTTGGTCAGCGCGCTGCGCAGGTGCCGCACCGCCTGCCCGATGCGCTGCTCGTTCTCGATGAGGGCGAAGCGGACGTGCGAGTCGCCCCCGGGGCCGAAGCCGATGCCCGGTGACGTGGCCACGTCGGCCTCGCTGACGAGGTACTTGGAGAACTCGAGCGAGCCCATTTCCCGGTAGGGCTCGGGAATGGGCGCCCAGACGAACATCGTCCCCTTGGGCGGCACCAGGTGCCAGCCGATTCGGTTCAACCCGTCACAGAGCGTGTCGCGCCGTGACTTGTAGATCTGGTTGATCTCCTTGGGGTAGTCGGGCGCCTCGTTCATGGCGACGATGGCGGCGATCTGGATCGGTTGGAAGGTCCCGTAGTCGAGATACGTCTTGAGCTTCGTCAATGCCTGCACGATCTCGCGGTTGCCCACGACGAAGCCGACCCGCCAGCCGGCCATGGAGAACGACTTGGTCATGGTGTAGATCTCGACCGCGACGTCGGTCGCCCCCGGCACCTCGAGGATGGACGGCGGCCGGTAGCCGTCGAAGCCGAGGTCGGCGTAGGCGAAGTCGTGCACCAGCACGACTTCGTGCTCCCGGGCGAACGCCACCAGGCGCTCCATGAAGGAGATGTCCACGCACGCCGTCGTCGGGTTGTGCGGGAAGGAGAGGACGATCACCCGGGGCTTGGGCCACGACTCCTCCCACGCGTGCATGAGGCCCTCGAAGAACGCCTCGCCGGGGTCGGGCGCGTCGTCGGAGACGGTGCCGGGGCCCTGCAGCGGCACCTGGCGGACGTCGGCGCCGGCGAAGAGCGGGCCCCAGATGTGGATCGGGTACGACGGGGACGGCACCAGCGCCGTGTCACCGGGGCCGACCAGCACCCACATGAGGTGCGAGAAGCCCTCCTTGGCACCGATGGTCGTCACGACCTCGGTCTCGGGGTCGAGCTCGACGCCGAACTTGCGCTGGTAGAGGCCGGTGATGGCACTGCGCAGCTTCGGGATGCCGCGCGACGCCGAATAGCGGTGGTTGCGCGGGTTGTAGGCGGCCTCGGCCAGCTTGCCCACGGCCACGTCGGGCGAGGGGAGATCCGGATTGCCGAAGCCGAGGTCGATCACGTCCCGTCCGGCTCGCCGGGCCGACGCCTTCAGGTCGTTGATGGTGGCGAAGACGTAGGGCGGCAGCCCGTTGATCCGGCGGAACTCCATCGTGAGAGTCTACGACCCGGCTACCTCCTCACCGGACGACTCCCGCGCTCCGGACGACTCCCGCGCTCCGGACGACCGCTGCTCGTCGCGACGCGCCGCCGTCAACGCCCGCAGGTCGACCGGCCACCCGAACACGGCCCAGGAGGCGCCGGCCCGTCGCAGGGCTCCGAGCCGCTCGCCCAAAGGGGGCGTCGCCGCTGGCGGAGGGCCGGCCCAGGAGACCTCGACCCCGTCGGCACCGCGGCGGCGCTCGGCCACCAGCGCGGGGTCGGCGTCCCACATGTTCAGCACCGCCCCCGCGGCCCGGGCCTCCTCGGTGCGGCCCGACGGCCCACCGGCGATCCAGACCGCCAGGCCCTCTGCCACAAGGTCTCGGGCCAGCGCCACGAGCTCGGCCCGCCGCTCCGCCGCCGGCGGGAACGGGATGCCGTAGGCGCGGTTCTCCTCCTGGCTCAGACGGTCGCCGGTGCCCAGTCCCGCGATGACGCGCCCGGGGGCCAGCCGCTCGAGCGCGACGAACTGGGCGGCCAGCACCTCGTTGGACACCAGGCCCACCCGGGCCACCAGCGTGCCGACGCACGGCGCGCCGGCGCCGCCGTGTCCGTAGCGGGTGGCCAGAGCCCCCAGGATGGGGAACGGCGCCAGCGCCGGTCGCTCCGGCTGGCCCATGGGCCAGAGGTGGTCGTAGCAGAAGAGCCCGTCGACCCCGGCGGCGACCGCCTCGTCGGCCACCGCGAAGGCCTCGTCCGGCGTGTCCCGGAACGTCGGCAGGACGATGCCGGTGCGCATCACCCGAGCCCGCCCAGGCGCGCCCCCAGCGCGGCACCGACCGCTCCCGACCGCTCCCCGAAGGCCGCGGGCACGATCGCCGCCAACGGGCGGCGCCTCCCGCCCTCGACCAGATCGGTGAAGGTGGCGCGCGCCGCGTCGACCAGGAGGTCTCCGGCCAGCACCACCCCGCCGCCGAGCACGAAGCAGGAAGGATCGAGCACGCAGGCCAGGTTGGCCAGGCCGAAGCCGATCCAGGACCCGACCGCCTCGATCACCTGTCGCGCCGCGGGGTCGCCGGCCGCGGCCGCGGCCGAGACGTGCTCGCCGCGCACGCTCTCGGCGTCACCGCCGGCGTGGCGCACCACCTCGTCCAGCTGCCCCGCCAGCGCCGCCTCTCGCGCCTGGAGCCCGAGCCCGGCGCCCGAGGCGAAGCGCTCCCAGCAGCCGCTGCGCCCGCACGGGCATGGCGGGCCGTTGGGGTCGACGACCATGTGGCCGATCTCGCCGGCGAACCCGGCCGAACCGACCTGGACCTTCCCGTCGATCACGATGCCACCGCCGATCCCGGTGCCCAGGGTGACCATCACGACGTCGTCGTGGCCACGGGCGGAACCGAGACGGTGCTCGGCCAGCACGGCGAAGTTGGCGTCGTTCTCGATCACCACCCTCCGCCCGGGCAGGCGCCCGCCGACGAGCTCGTGCCAGTCCACGCCGTGCGCCTGCGGCAGGTTCGGGGCGAAGCACAGCCGCCCGGTGCGGTCCACCATGCCCGGGGCGCCCACCCCGACCGGGGCGGCCTCGATCCCGAGCGCCGCATCGAGCTGGGTCACCACCTCGGCCACTGCCACCGCCACGTGGCTTCCCACGATGGCGCGCGAGCCGGTGGGAGTCGGGACCCTCGCCTCGCCCACCACGTCACCGTCGGGGCCCAGTGCGACGCCGAGCACCTTCGTCCCGCCGATGTCGACGCCGTAGGTCGCGCCGGCGGGCGGCGGGCCCCCGTCGGGACTCACGAGGTGGACTCGACCCGCGCCTTCAGCTCTCGCATCGCCGTCGCCATGATGCGGCTGGTCGCCCGCATCTTGATGAACCCCGGAATGGGCACGCGCAGTTCCGCCTCCAGGTGGTACGTGACGTCCGTGCCCCCGGTCTCGGCGGGTTCGAAGACGTAGATGCCGTCGAGCTTCGTGGTGATGTCGCCCTGCGTCAGCTTCCAGGCCAGGGCGTGGGGTGCGTCCGAGTAGTCGTAGGCGAGGGTGTAGCTCGTGCTGCGCCCGAAGGCGGCGGCCCGGAAGGTGACCAGGAGCGGACGGCCCTGGCCGTCGCGCTCCTTGATCTCGACCTCCTTGATGTCGGCCGCCCACTCCGGGTACCGCTCGATGTCGGCCGCGACGGCGAAGCACCGCTCGGGCGGTGCCGACACCGACATGTGCTCTGTGGCTTGATCGGCCACGATCCGTGGATCCTCCCAGTTCTGCCGGCCGCGCGGCGGTGCGTCAGATTGCCACTCCGGCCAGGGCGTCAGCCAGCCTAGAAGCGAGAACGCCGTTGTCGAAGGACTCCTGGACCCTGGCCCGGGCAGCCCGGCCCATGCGCCGGCGGAGCGCCGGATCGGCCAGGAGGGTCCGGAGGGCTCCGGCCACCGCAGCCGGGTCCTCGGGGTGCTCCACGACCAGGCCGGTCTCGCCGTCGAGCACGGCCTCGGCCGCTCCGCCGCTGTCCCCCGCCACCTGGGGCACCCCCGCCGCGGCCGCCTCGAGGAAGACGATGCCGAAGCCCTCCTGCTCGAGCCCGAGCCAGCGGTTGTGACAGGCCATGACGAAGACATCGGCCGCCCCGAGGAGGGCGGCGCGGTCCTCGTCGCTCACCCGGCCCAGCACGTGGACCCCCACCGGGCTGCGCGCCGCCAGCCGCTCCAGGCGTGCCTGCTCCCGCCCGCTGCCGCCGATGGCCACGACCAGGTCGGGGTAGGACCCGGCCAGCCGCCCCGCCGCCTCGATCACCACGTCCATCCCCTTGCGCGGCACGAGTCGGCTGACGCTGGTGACGAGGGGACCCGTCGCCGGGAGACCGAGCCGCCGACGGGCGGCCCGCCGCGTGGCGGCGTCGAAGGGCCCGATCCCGCCGGTGTCGACCCCGGGCGGGATGCGCACCACCGGCGCCGTGAGGCCGGGGGCGGCCCGACGGGCCTCGGCCTCCGGATAGCTCCCGGCGGACACGATCACGCTCGATCCCCGCAGCACGTGGGCGAGGGCGCGGCGGACTCCGGGCAACCGCCCCGGCACGGTGATCTCGGCACCGTGGAGGACGACGCCGTAGGGAAGCCCGAGCCGGGGCCCGAGCAGACCGAGCGGCAGCGCGGGATCGAACAGGACGAGGTCGATCTCGTGCCGCCGGGCGCACCGCTGCACCGCCCCGAGCGCGCCCGGCGTCGGGAAGTAGAGGATGGGCCCCGGCACCCGCTCGATGCACACACCCCGCTCGGCCTGCGCCGCGTCGAAGGCGGGCGCGTCCGGGTCGGACGACGCCGTCAGCACGACGTAGGAAGCAGGATCCAGCCGCTGCCACAGGTCCCACAGGTAGTTCTGGATCCCGCCGACCTTGGGCGGGAAGTCGTTGGTGACCAGGAGGTGGCGCTTCACGGAGCGCCACGCCGCTCAGCCGGCGCGCGAAGCGAAGCGCAACGACGGAACGAGCCCGGCGCGCTCGAGCATGCGCATGGCACGCGCTTCGTCGGCATCGATGACCACGGCGTCGTCGGGCTCGCGCTCGAGCAGGAAGCTGACGACGCAGTCGTCGCACGCGCCCGTGTCGCGCACGCTGCAGCGCTCGCAGTCGATGGTGAGATCGCCCTCGGGTTCCTTCGGTGCGGCCGCACCGTCGTCGAAGAGCCCGATGTCCCTGGATGTCGGCATGGTGTCCCTGGATGTCGGCATGGTGTCCCTCTTTCGTCGGAACCACCATGGCCGAAGGGTGTGACAGCGAGCACCGTCATCGCCCGCCGAGCGCACGCAGCGCGATGCCCAGTGTCTGCTCGACGCCCCAGGCCACGCTCTCGGTGAGCACGGCCCGGGAGGTGACGACGACGAGGAACGGCGGACCCGACACCCGGTAGTCCCCGAAGGCCTGCGAGCTCATGACGACCTCGACTCCGGTCGGCGCCCCCGACACCAGCGCCTCGATGCCCGGTGCGTCCTCCTCCCCCGGCCGGCGCGTCACCGCGGCCAACCGGGCCGCGCCGCCGAGCCCCACCTCGAGCGCGGGCAGGCCTTCCCACAGGTCCCGGCAGCCGAGGCAGGCCGCCGAGAGGAACAGGAGGACCACCGGCGCGGCGGCCTCCATCACCTCCACCCGACAAGGGGTGCCGTCGGGGCGCACGCCGCGCACGTCGTGCGGGCGCGTCGCCGGCGGACCCACCGTGGTCGGTATGGGGCGGAGCCGGCGCAGGATCTCGGCCGGCGGCTCTTTCACGGCACCGTCGAGTTCACGGCACCCTCGACGGCGCCCCGGGGTCGGGTTGCTCCTGCCCCGTGATCTCGACCACGCTGCGCCCGTGCCCGCACCAGCGGCACACGACCTCGTCGACCTGGCGCGACAGGACCATCTCGTCCTCGACGATCAGGTCGCCCCCGACCGAGAAGTGGTGGAAGGCCCGGGTGCGCTCCGAGACGGTGACGTCGAAGCGGGTGAGGTTGCCGCAGCCGTCGCAGCGGTATCGAGGCAGGTCCGCAGTGTCCACGGATCCACGGTAGCCGTCGGCCCGGGTCGTGGGCCCGAC
>DAHUZK010000083.1 GCA_027306605.1 Acidimicrobiaceae bacterium | reverse complement strand
CAAAGCCTACACCTTTGCTCTCACCGATGTTGATACAGCCTGGTAGAGCGTTGGAACAGATTCGCAGGGGCGCGGAACCGTCACCGGCTTATAAGGCACAACTTTGCTGAGGCAAAGCCTACACCTTTGCTCTCACGATGTTGCTACAGAAAGCAAAAGTCCTGGAGATGTTGCTAGCGAACTGACCTGATTTCTGCCCTATAACCGGTCCCCCGGAGCGAGACGCCTGTACGCGTCACGGGCCCGCTCGTCGGCCGCGGATGCGCCGTAGCGCGTCAACATCTGTCGCGATCGCCAGCCGAAGATTCTCATCATGTCGCTATCCCCGAGGCCGGCCAGCGCCGCCTGGTGCGCCGCAGTGTGGCGCAGCTGGTGCGGATGAATCTGCTCGATCCCGGCCTGCCTGCACCGACGGCGCAGGAGCTGTGCCAGCCCGTTGGATGTCAACGGACCACGAGATCCGAGCCAAAGGGCGGGCGAACTCGCATGCGCGTGCTTCTTCCGCAAGCGCATGTACCTGTCCACCGCCTGCGTGGTCTTGGGCGACATCGGGACGGCCCGGGGCCGCGAGCCCTTGCCGACTACGCCAACCACTTGTAGGTCGAAGTCGACGTCGTCCATGGTGAGGTTGGCCACCTCGGCCAAGCGGAGGCCACCATCGATGAACAGGCGCAGGATCGCCGTGTCGCGCCGCAGATCGAAGCTCGACCCCTCGCACGCCTTGAGCAGCGCCCGCAGGTCGTCGTCGCCCACCACGGGGACCGGCACGTCCGGAACTGTCGGCGGCTTGACGTTCGCCATCGGCGAGACGCCGATCTCCCCCTCTTCCACGCACCACTTGAAGAACTGGCGCAGTGCCCCGTAGCGGATCTGAGCCGTCTTCGGCCGCCAGCGCTGAAGTTGGTCGGCGAGAAACGTCTCGACGTGATCGCGGTTGATCCTGTCCACGGTCGTCGGGAAGCCCGAGACCATGGCGAAGTCCCGGAAGAGGTCGATCGCCTCGAGGTAACTCTTGATCGTCTTCGGTGACCGGTTGCGGGCGCGGAGGCTGATTTCCCAGCCCCGCCGCAGCTCGGCCACGTCGTTCACTTCGAGGCTGCCTAATCGAGCCGCCGCTGTAGCCTGCTTCATGGATGATGCCCTCCTTACCAGGGTGTCGTCAGGCCTCCGGGAAATGTTCCAGCATGCCCGGAGGCTGTTACCCAACATCATATAACTAGCAGGTGACTATGCGGTGCGCTTTCGGCCTCCTAACGAAAAAAGCCCCCCTGACCAGGGGGTGTGGGCGCTGACGGACTCGAACCGCCGACCTGCTGGTTGTAAGCCAGCTGCTCTGACCAACTGAGCTAAGCGCCCCGGAAAAAGGGAACTCTACCTGCTCCTTTTGTCACTGAGCCTCAGCGCAGCGCGTCGGCGAAGACCTTGCTCCACGGCCGCACCAGACCCCGCAACTCGGCACAGCGGCTCTCGCCCAGTGCCTCGTAGGGGCGCGCCGCCAGCACGTCCGTTCCCACCTCGATGGCGTCGCGCTGGGAAGCGCCCCACTCCGTGAAGCGGAGCTCGTCACCTTGCTCGAACCAGCCGCGTCGGCGCAACGCATCGACCCCCTGCTCCCATGCCTGCGCCGGCCACCCGCGCGTCGACTGCAACAACCGCGCCGGCACCTCTCCGGCGGCGGCGTGCGTGATCAGGGCCTCGATCCCCGAGAGGCCGTGGACCACGAGCAGGGCCACATGGCCGTCACCGCGGAATTCCCTCAGGATGGACTGGGCGTGCCACAGCTGCAGATGCGGCTCGTCGGGCCAGTCCAGGTCTGCGTGCCCGGCGGCCAGGGGGCGCCCTTCGAGATGTTCGCGTGCCGTCTCGGCTGCGGCGCGTGCCAGGAGAGCTGCCCGGCGCATCTCTCCGGAGGCGAGCACCGCGTCGCCGAGAAGGCGGCGGAAGGCACCGTCGGCAGCGGACAGGCGGGCCGCCACCAGCCGATCGGGCGGCGCCGTTTCCCAGGCCGCTGGGATCACCGAGTGCACGAGCTCGGGGTTGAAGTTGAAGAACGTGGACACGACGACGTCGGCCGAGACGGCCCCCATCGGCGCCGCACGCGACGCGAAGTAACCGCCGACGCCCCTGAGGCCGAGACGCTCGTAGGCCGCCCCCGCCTCGGGCACGAAGTAGATCATCCCGTGCAGGGGCTCGAGCGTCCGCCACGTTCTCCGCGCCAGGAGCGCTGCGCCGTCGTCGGGCGCACCTGCCGAACCGATCGGCTGGTTCGTGCCGGTGGGCCTCACAGCACCGTCTCCGCGAGGAGCCGGTCCATCAGTGCACTCGTGGCCGCGACCACCGGCCGGCGGTGGGACGAGTCGCGGACCACCAGATCGCGTCCGTCCCGGTCGGCCGCCAGGGCACCGGTCTCCCGGCAGATCAATAGGCCTGCCAGGTAGTCCCACCCGTAGAGGGTGCTCTGGCCCACCACGAGATAGGCGTCGAGCATTCCCTCGGCCACGGCACAGAACTCGAGCGACGCCGCGCCGAGTGCTCGGTACTGCGCCCACCCGGCGTGGGTCCCCGGGAAACCGGAGAGCCCGATGGTCGCCTGACCGAGCTCCTGGCACGTCGAGGGACGGATCGGCTCCCCGCCCTTCTCCGCGCCACCACCACGGACGGCGGTGTAGCGGTCGCCGTTGGCATGGTTGTGCACGAGGCCGACCCGGGGGCCTTCGGGATCGAGCACACAGATGCTGGTCGACCAGAACGGCACGCCGCGGTGCGCGTTCGTGGAACCGTCGACCGGGTCGATGACCGCCAGCAACCCAGATGTTGGATCGCCCGTCACTCCCGACTCTTCCGAGAGCACGGCGAGCCCGGCGGCACGCAGGATGGGCATGGCGGCGGCGTCCGCCGCCAGGTCGAGGCGGTACTGGCCAGGTCGGACCCCCGAGGGACCCCAGTCGTCGAGGCGGTCCAGCGCGCCCCGGACCGCGCGGGCAGCGTCGTCGAGCACGTCCAGCAGGCCAACGTCGTCCACGGGGGACGAACCCTACCCGGGACGGCGTGCCGGCCGGCCCACGTCGAAACCCGTCCGCGCACGGCCCCGGTAGGCTGACCGGGTTGTGGCTGCCATTGACGTCGCGGGATACGTCGCCGACCTGAAGGACCACTCCGTCGACCACGGGTTCCACGTGCACGACGAGCGTCACTTCGTCGAGACCTACTCCCTGCGCCAGGTCTGGGAGGTCGACCTCCATCCCGAAGAGGGATGCGGTGGGCCGCTCGACCTTCACCTGGCCCTCGACGTGGACCCCCGCGTCCTGCTGTCCTTCGAGGACGCCGTCGTCCTCCTGGCCGACGACGAGGAGCCGCCCGACGAGTTCCACTTCCCGCTCACCTTCACCTGGGCCCTGCCGCCCCTGCCCAACAGCCCGGACTTGCTGCGCCTGGCCATCGACCTGGCCGGCGTGGGCGGGATCGAGCTCCCTCTCGAGGTCTCGGCCATCGACTCGTTCGCCAACGCCACCGACGGTCCCGAGCGGCGCCTGAGCATCGTGGCCCGTTACCCGGTCTCGCTGGCGCGCGTCCTGAGCGGGGAGGAGCTCCTGTGCGACGTGTTCGACCGCGCCCTCGCTGTCAGCCGCTTCCTCCTCGAGTCGGCCGAACGCTGGCTGGTCTGACGTGCCGCCGGCGCCTCGCCGCGGTGGGCGTCGGGGCCCCGTGCTGCTGGTGGCTGCCGCGGTGAGCGCGATCGTCCTCGGTGCGTGCGGCAGCAGCACCAGCGACGGGAGGTCTCTGGCTCAGCAAGCCTGTGTCCACGTCGACCGCTCGGTGACCGATTGGGTGCGGGCCGGCCACGCCGGCACGACGAACGCCACGGCACTCTCCCTGATGAACCAGGCCGACCTGCAGCTCCGCGCCGCGCTGCCGCTGGCGGCGGCGGCCAACTCGGCCGACGGCACGTGGAACGCGCTCATGACCACGATCTCGGAGAGCGAAACCGTCGACGAGGGACATCTGGTCTCGGCACTGCGCGCCCAGTGCTCGGCGGCGGACTCCAGTGCCGACGTCAACCCGGCGACGCCGGGCTCCGGCAACGGCGCCGACACCGGCGGAGCCACCGGGAGCGGGAGTGGGGGCGGGAGCGTCCGGACGACCGTGCCGCAGAACGTCAATCCGAAGCCGGCGTCATCCGCCGGGTGAGGACGGCAGGACCGTCTGACCGGCTCCGGCCCTCTGCGCCCGGCCGTCCGCCACGATGGCCGGCATGATCTTGGGCGCCATGACCTGGCCCCCGGCCGCGGTGAAGTGGACGCCGTCGGTGTTGCGGATCACCTGCCCGTCCATCGTGGCGGTGAACTTGCCTCCCGGGCACGCGTCCGCATGCAGGTGGATCAGCGAGTCCGTCTGCGGGTGCGCCGCCGCGACCTGGCGCACCAGCTTGTTGTAGGCGGCGACCCGGGCCGGATTGTCCTCGGGCCAGGGCGCGCCGTCGGGCTGCTCGCCCTCGTCGGTGCACGGGGCGGTGAGGAGAACCAGGTGGGCACCGGTCGAGGTCAGCAAATTCGAGGCCGCGTTCAACTGGCTCTTCACGTAGGCGGCGTAGGTCGGGTTCAAGATGTTGGTCCAGCTGCCCCGGTACAGGCGGTCGACCACCTCCCAGCGTCCGGCCAGCAGCATCACGACATTGGGCTTGATCTGGTTCAAGGAGTCCAGCCACTGGTTCTGGTACGGCTGATTGGCCACCGGTTCCCCGGGCGTCAACGTCGAGCCGTTGCAGGGCGGCGGGGTGTCGGCCCTCGCCCCCTTCACCTCGACCTGGGGGCCGTCGACCACGCCGCAGCCGAGGATCCCCTGGTCCCAGAGCGTGTAACCGTACTTGGCCTCCACCTGCGGCTCGCCCAGCCCGAGCCCCAGGGTCAGCGCGACGGAGTCACCGAAGAGGAGCACCTTGACGGGAGGGCCCTGAGCCGTCGTGGCCGGTGACGTCGTCGTCACCGTCGTGCTGCCGGTCCCCACCGTCGCCGGCGGCGCGGTCGCCGGACCGGCGGCCAGTGCCGAGGTCCCGGTGGTGGCGGCCACGACCGCCACCACCACGCCACCGACGCCGGCGGGCACCACGAGCCAGGCCCGCCACTGGCTGACGAACGTGCCCATGCGGATCGGGCGCTCGACGAGGTGGAAGGAGGCCACAGACACCGCGAACGTCACGAGGACGCGGACGGCGAAGAGCTGCCAGCCCAGCAGTCCCGTCCTCCCGTTGTCGAGCCAGAGGAAGATCGGCCAGTGCCAGATGTAGAGCCCGTAGGAGATGCGCCCGACGTAGCGGATCGGCGAGAACGACAGCAGTCGCGGCACCAGGCTGGCCGGTGCGGCCACCGCGGCGAGGATCACCGCGGCCACGGAGAGCCCGAGAAGGAAGAAGCCGCCCGAGTAGGGGAAGGTCGACAGCGTGGTGGTGAGCACCCAGATGGTGACCGCGCTCACCGCACCGGCCACGCCGAGCCCGGCGCACACCCAGAGGCCGGTCCGGCTCTCTGGTCGCCAGAGCTCCCCGCGGGACAGCCGTCCCTGCTCGTGGCCGCGCTGGGCGAGGAGGACGAGGCCGACGGCCAGGGCACACCCGATGAAGAGGCATTGCGACCGGGTGTCCGTGCCCAGGTAGGCGCGGTTCGTGTTGACACCCCCGGCGTAGACCACGTGCATCCAGACTGCCGAGCCGATGGCGGCGGCACAGCAGAGGGCGAACAGGGCGCGCAGGTCCCGGAAGAGGCGGAGCACCGCCAGCACCACCAGCGGCCACACCACGTAGAACTGCTCCTCGACCGCCAGCGACCAGGTGTGCAGGAGAGGTGAGGACTGCGCGGTCTCGTTGAAGTAGTTGGAGTTGGCCAAGATGAAATGCCAATTGCTGACGTAGAGCAGCGTGGAGAGGGCGTCCAGCCGCAGGGCCCCGTAGGTTCCCCTGGGCACGATGACCGATGCGAAGAAGGCCACGAACAGCATCATCAGCAACAGCGCGGGCAGGAGCCGCCGGGCTCGACGGGCCCAGAACGACCCGAGCTTGATCGTGAGGGACTGGCGCCACTCGCCGATGAGCAACGAGGTGATCAGGAACCCCGAGAGGACGAAGAAGGCGTCGACGCCCATGAAGCCCCCGTCCATGTGCGGGATCCCACCGTGGAAGAGCATCACGGCCACGACCGCGAAGGCGCGGACGCCGTCGAGGGCCGGGAGGTAGGCCAGACGAGTGTGCGAGACCGCGCTCTCGTCGTCCTTCATCAAACAGTTCCTTCGTTTCAGCTCGTGGATGCGGGCGCCGCTCGCCGGGGCGGCCCGGAAGGGGTCCATTCTCGCAGACGAGCCCCGCCCTCTCCGGGCACCGCTCGGGCGGACCCGCCCGGGCACCCGGTTTTCGCGGCAATTCCCAGGGGATTGCCGCGGAACCGATAGCCTGTCGCTCCGTGCCAGCGAGTGAGCAAACGGGATCAGTGGTGATCGGCGCCGGCCCCTACGGGCTGGCCGCCTCCACGCATCTGACGGAACGGGGCGTCGAGCACCGCACCTTCGGAACGCCCATGGGCGGGTGGTTCGAGCACATGCCCAAGGGCATGTTCCTCAAGTCCACGGCGCGGGACTCGAGCATCGGCTCCCCGCACCCGAAGATGGGCATCGGCGACTGGTGCGCCGTCGCCGGTATCGACCCCTACGACAAGGACGGCGGCGAGACGCCCATCCCGGTGGACGAGTTCGTCTCCTACGGCCGGTGGTTCCAGCAGAACGAGGTGCCCGAGGTCGAAGAGGAGCAGGTGAGGGCGGTCACCAGGGTGGGGTCCGGATTCGAGGTCGAGCTCGGCTCCGGCGAGCGGATCGGGACCCGGACCGTGATCGTGGCCATCGGAACGGCTCCGTACGCCTACGTGCCGCCGGAGTTGAAGACCGGGCCCGCCTCGGGCTGTGACGGGCGGATCAGCCACTCCGCCGACCATCCCGACCTGTCCGTGTTCGCCGGCCAGGACGTCGCCGTGCTCGGCCGCGGTCAGTCGGCGCTCGAGACCGCCGTTCTGCTGCACGAGGCCGGGGCGAGCGTGCACCTCCTCGTCCGGTCGCCGGGGCTCATCTGGGGCGGACCTCCCCCGCCTCCCCCCGAGGAGCTCACGCTCCTCGAGAAGCTCAAGGCACCACCGTCCCAACTCGGGAACGGCTGGACCCACCTGTTCATCACCCGCTACACGGGGGCCTACCGATACCTGCCCGATCGGATGAGGTTGAGGGGTGTCCAGAATATCCTGGGCCCGTTCGGTGCATGGTGGCTGAAGCTCCGGTTCGACGGGATCGACGTCCGCCTGTCGACGAGGGTCAGCGGCGCCGAGCCGCACGGGGACGGCGTCCGGCTCGATCTCCTGGGCTCCGAAGGCGCCCGCTCCCAGCTCGATGTCGACCATGTGATCGCCGCCACGGGTTACCGGGTCGACGTGCGCTCCCTGGGACTGCTCTCCGACGAGCTGGCGAGCTCCGTGAAGACGATCGCCGGGTCGCCGCGGCTCTCCGCCGGCTTCGAGACCTCCGTCCCGGGACTGTTCTTCAGCGGATTGGCCTCGGCCGCGACCTTCGGACCCATGATGCGCTTCGTCTGCGGCTCCGAGTTCGCCGGGCCGCGGGCGGCCCGGGGTGTCGCCGCTCGTCTACGCGCCGCCTGAGGACCGGGATCGCCTCGAGGTCAGGCGCAGCCGCATCGACGTTGCCACCTGCTGCACGGCCATGGTGAAGAAGGGGCGGAGGTCGTCCCTGCTGTACCACGCCAAACGAGCCCGTCTCGGGGCCTCGGGGATTTCCGCCGGTCGCGGCTCCTTGCGGTAGGAGCCACTGGCTGCGAGTCCGAAGTTCTCGACGAAGAACCGCTCCCCCTCCACCGGAGCACCGGGAGGAATGCGGCGGCCGGTGAGGTCGAGATGCATCGCCCGCACCACGTCGACACCACCGTCGTCTTCGAACATGCGGAACTGGGCGCCGACGCGTGGGTTGAAGTCGAGCAGGCTGTAGGTCCCGCTTCGCCGGTCGTATCGCCAGTCGGTATCGAAGATCCCGCAGTACCCGAGGCGACCGCACAGCTCGCGCACGGCGCGCTCGACCTCATCGTTCCGCTCGGTCCGCGCGTATGCGGTGGCGCCGGCACGTGGCGGCCACGACCAGTACTTGCGCCCCGTGAAGATCCGCGTCACCTCCGACGTCCCGTTGCAGTACCCGTGCACGAACCAGTCTTCCGCGTCCTCGTCCGGCAGGTACTCCTGCACGACGATGTCCGAGCCCTCGGGCCAGCGGCCGAACCGATCGCGCAGGCCGGCCACGTCTTCGGCATCGTGCACGACGGTGCTGCCGGTCACCACCGTGTGCGTGAGCCGGCTCCACGGGTCCGTCTGCTTCACCACGACGGGGAGCCCCACCTCGGCCAGGACGGCCTCGAGCTCGTCCCCGCTGCGCACGGGCCAGACAGCGGGGGTCGGGACACCGTGGCGGACGCAGAGCTCGTGGAGCCCCCGCTTGCTCGCCAGTTGCCGGGGCAGGCCGGGGGGAACCGGAGGAAGGACGGCACGGCCCGCCAGCTCGCTCCAGCCTTCGGCGACCAGGACCGCTGCTTCGTCGTCGGTGCTGACGAGCAGAGGGTGGACGGGGAAACGGTCGACGGCCTCGACGAGACGTTCGAGGAGTGCCGACTGGTCGAGCCCGGACGACGAGGCCAGCGTGAGGCGACCGGTGAGGTACCGGCTGGTCGATGCCGGCGTCATCCCCTTCTCCGTCACGGCGTAGACGGCCACGCCGGCACGGCCCAGGCTTCTGATCACGCCCACCGTGCCGTGGTGGATCGGGTAGTGGCCGACCCGCACCACCAGGACGGGCACGTCGGTGTCGAGATCGGGCGGGGGCACCTCCCGGCGGTCGCCCTTGGGCACCCGTCCCAGCAACGAGCCTGTGGTCCGTTGCCTCGAGGCCGGGGACGGCGCGACCGTCTGCACGGACTCAGTGTGCGACATCGGCCGCCGGGGAGGGGTCATCCGGCGCCCGATGGAGCACCTGCAGGACGGGAACGAGGAGGAACAGGGCCTCGCACGAGGCAGCGACGACCCAGCCGAGGCAGATGCCGTTCAAACCCCACAGCACACCGAGGACCGCAGCTCCGGAGACCTCGGCCACGGTCCCGATGGACATGATGGTGGCCGCGTGCGCCATGCGGTGCTGCGCCCTGCGGATGGAGACGTAATGGTCCTTGATCACATAGGCGGGCCCGACGAGGATCAAGAGGCGGAGTGCGGTCGTCCCGTGGGCGGCGTAGGCCGCACCGAAGAGATGGAGCGCGTACGGAGCTCCGACCTCGACGATCACGATGAGCAGCCCGGTCAGAGCGAGCCCGAGGGGCAGCGTCCGCCGTACGTTGCGCTGCAGGAGCGCAGGATCGCCCGAGCGCTCGGCGAACAGCGACAGGGCGAGGAGATAGGGGAACACCATCAGCGCCGAACCGAGCAGGAAGGCCGCGGAGAAATAGGCGACCTCTCTCGGTGTGACGAGCAGCGTGGCCATCAGCGGGATGGTGTAGAAGACGGAGCTGATCGACAGGTTGAGCACGTGGTGCTGGAGCGAGAGCGTGCCGTAGCGACGCACCAGAGCCTGGCGATGCGTCAGCGTTCCCTCTCCGCTCCGGCTCTGCTCGAGCCGGAGCATTGGTATGCAGATGAAGAACGCGAGCACGGACGTCGCGGCCCACGCCAAGATCAGCCCGTTGGCCGTGCGCACCGAGACCAGGACGAGAAGGCCGACGCATGCCAGCTTGAAGACGGAGCTCAGCACGCCTCGCCAGAGCTGCGCGGCACCGCGGTGGAGGCCGACGGCCGCACCGTCGAGCGAGAGCCCCGCCATGGTGGCGACGGATCCGACGACGAACAACAGGGCTGAGACAGGATTCGACCCGATCACGTGCAGGCTCGGCCCGAGCCACGGCGAGAGCGCGACGGTTCCGACTGCCAGCAGCAGCACGACGAAGGAGGCGATCGCCGTTCCCGTCGTGAAGAACACACGACGCTCTGCGCTCTGCAGCGACTCGATCTCGGCCAGGAGGAGCAGCGGGATGCCGAGCGCACCCACCGCCGCCAGCAGGACCGCCGTGGATGCCGCGGCCGCGGCGAGTCCGACGTACGTCGCACGGAACAGGTGGGTCACCACCATCCAGTACAGGAGGCCGATCAGCGCGACCGCACCCTGGTTCGCCACGAGGTACCCGAACGTGGTGAGCAGCCGCCGCAGCTCCGAGAGGTGGTGTTCCTCCCCGACGAACCAACGCTTCAGCGCCGAGGGGCCGCCCGGGGCCGGGCGCGCGTCGAGGAGGGCGGCTCGATCGATCATGCGGCGAGACAGCCGGAGCGCCACTGGAAGTCACCGCCTTCACGGCACGATGGTAGGCCCTGAGAATGAGCTGGGATTTTCACCTTCCCCAACCGTTACTCAGGTACTCCTCGGCCGTCTCGGGCCCGCACTTGAGGCTCGTCCGGCGGTCAGGACCGGCCCGCCGCCGGACCGAGCCGCCGCAGCGCTGTCAGGTCGTCGGCGTGTAGCCCGCCGGCAGGGCGATCGACTTCATCTCGAGGAAGCTCTCGAGGCCCTCCGGACCGAACTCCCGGCCCACCCCCGATTCCTTGAAACCGCCGAAGGGCGTCGAGAAGTCGATCGGGACCGGCGCGTTGAGCATGTAGGTCCCGGTACGCACCCGCCGGGCCACGCCGAGCCCACGGTCGTTGTCCGCCGTCCAGACCGAGCCGCAGAGCCCGTAGTTGGAGTCGTTGGCGACGTCGACGGCGGCGTCGTCCCCGTCGTAGGGGATGACCACGAGGACCGGCCCGAAGATCTCCTCCTGGGCGATCTTCATCTTGTTGTCGACGTCGGAGAAGACGGTCGGCTCGACGAACCAGCCCTTGGCGAAGTCGGAGCCGGAGGGGCGGCCTCCGCCGAGCGCGACCGTCGCCCCCTCCTCGCGTCCGCTCTCGAGATACCCCTCGATGCGAGCGCGCTGACGCTCGGCCACCACGGGGCCGACCTCGGTGGCGGGGTCCATGGGGTCGCCCACCTTCATGGCGGAGACGCCGGCGACGACGGCGTCGACCACTTCGTCGTAACGGGACCGGGGGGCCAGGATGCGCGTCTGCGCGATGCAGGCCTGCCCGTTGTTCATGATCGAGTTGGGCAACAGCGTCGGGATCGTCGTCGAGAGGTCGGCGTCGTCCAAGATGATGGCAGCGGACTTGCCGCCGAGCTCGAGCGTGCAGCGCTTGAGACGCTCGCCGCACAAGCCGCCGATGCGCTTCCCCCCGACGCCCGAGCCGGTGAAGCTGATCTTGTCGACGCCCGGGTGGGTCACCAGGTGCTCGGATACCTCGCGACCGGCGGGCACGACGGAGAGCACTCCCTTGGGGAGCCCGGCCTGCTCGAAGATCTCGGCCAGGCGGAAGGCGTCGAGCGGCGTCTCGGGCGCGGGCTTGTAGACCACCGTGCAGCCCGCAACGAGCGAGGGCGCCAGCTTCGCCGCCGCGATGAACAGGGGCACGTTCCACGGCGCGATGGCACCGACGACACCGACCGGTTCCTTGGTCACGAGCACCTGCGGGTTGAGCACGCCCGTCCGCACCTCGTCGAAGGCGTAAGTGCCGGCGAGGTCGGCGTAGTAGTTGAAGATCATGGTGGGCGCCAGCACCTGGCCCATGCCCGAGAACGTGATGGGCGACCCCATCTCCCGCGTGATGATCTCGGCCATGTCACCCATCTCGGCCGCCACCTGCGCCGCCGCCGTGCGCACGATCTCGGCGCGCTCGACCGGCGTCATGCGCGGCCATGGGCCCTTGTCGAAGGCCTGGCGGGCGGCGGCCACCGCCTTGTCGATGTCGGCCTCGGTGCCGTCGGGCACCCGGGCGATGACCTCCTCGGTCACCGGCGAGACGACCCCGATCGTGTCGGTGCCCTCGGGGGCCACCCAGTCGCCGCCGATGAACAAACGGTCGTAGTCCCGAATCGCCATGCGTCCCTCCCAGGATCTCGAGGGGCCGCAGCCCCACCGCCGGCGCTGCCGCGGCCGCCCCAGGCTAGCTTCGGGCACCCCCGATCGGACAGTCCGTCCGATTGCTCGTCGCAGCCGCTCGACGAACCTGCCGGCGCCTCAGCCGGGCGCGCCGCGCCCGTGCGTCATGCCGCGCCCGTGCGTCATGCCGCGCCTTCGATGTGGGCGACCACCCCGCCGTCCTCCACCCAGCCCTTCCCGGCGGCGTACGCGATCATGCCGGACAGGCCCGCCTCCCAGGCCTCGTCGGCCGCGGGGCCTGCCAGCGCCCGCAGGGCCGCCGGGTCCACCACGACGTGCTCGCCGTCCTCGCGCAGGCGGCCGAGCCCCGAGGCCTGCACCGCCTCGGCCAGGTCGGCCCGGTCGCCCTCCCCTCGCAGTTCGACGGAGAAGCGGGTGAACTCGGCCGGCTCGGTCAGAGCCACCCGCCGCTCGGGGAGGTGCACGACGATCAGCATCTCGCCGACGCTACCCGGGTAGGCCCTGCCCTCGGTAGAGTGCCGCCCCGTGCCCGACATCGACCAGAGGGACCCCGAGGAGGTCGCCGCCGTGCTCACCCGGTGGCTGTCCACCCGGTCGGGGGCCGGGTCGCACGCCGCGACGCCGGGCGCCGGGCGCGGTCTCGAGGTCTTCGACGTGCAGTCGCCCGCGTCGAACGGTTTCTCGAACGAGACGATCCTCTGCCGCACCCGTGACGCGGAAGGAACCGAGCGCCGCCTCGTGGTCCGCGTAGCGCCGACCAGGCACCTGCTCTTCATGGACGCGGAGTTCTCCACGCAGTACCGGGTCATGCAGGCGCTGGCCGGGGGCTCGGACGTGCCGCTCCCGGGCCTGGGCCACTACGAGGAGGACCCGCAGTACCTGGGCGTGCCCTTCTTCACCATGGACCACGTCGAGGGCCTCGTCCCACCGGACAACATCCCTTACACCATGGAGGGCTGGGTCGTCGAGGCCACACCCGAGCAGCAGGAGCGGATGTGGTGGAGCGGGATCGACGCCCTCGCCGCCGTGCACGGGACGGATTGGCGGAAGCTCGGCCTCGACTGGCTGGGCATGCCGAAACGGGGCAAGCCCGGCATCGAGCAGCAGATGTCCTACTACCGCGACTATCTCGACTGGTCGGCCAAGGGTCTGCGCGTCCCGGTCGTCGAGGCGACCTGGCAGTGGCTGGTCGACCACGAGCCCGAGGAGCGGGGCGAGATCGTGCTCAGCTGGGGCGACAGCCGCATCGGCAACATCATCTGGGACGACTTCCGCGCCGCGGCCGTCCTGGACTGGGAGATGGCCTCGCTCGGCCAGCCCGAGATGGATCTCGGCTGGTTCCTCTACTTCGACCGCCAGTTCACCGAACCGCTGGGTGTGCCCCGCCCCGCCGGCTTCCCGTCTCACGAGGAGACGATCGAGTACTACTCGCAGCAGATGGGCAGACCGATGCGGGACCTCTTCTTCTACGAGGTCTTCTCAGGCTTCCGCTTCGCCGTCGTCATGTTGCGGCTCTCGGACCTGCTGCTCGAGACGAAGATCCTGCCCGCCGAGGCCGACATGCGGTCCAACAACATCGCCACCCAGCTGCTGGCGACGATGCTCGACCTCGAACCGCCGACGTAGGGTCAGCTCTTCAGGTCCGGGCCGTCGTCCTCGATGGCGGATCCGGAACCCGGCCCGATCGCCACCCCCGCATCCCGGAGACGGTCGCCCAGCCACTGGGCGGCGTCCGGGCGCTTCATGGCATCCTGCCAGCCGTCGAGAACGCGGTGGACGTCCTCCTTGGTGGCGATCTTGGCGATGACGTGGACCGTCATCTTCTTGTCGTAGTCGGGGGATGCACTGACGTAGAGCCCGCCGAAGGGGTCTTCGGTCACGTGCGGGGCAGGTTCGCGCAGGACGTAGAGCTCGCCGGTGTCCTCGACGTAGTTGAGCTCGTGGCGCACGTTGTCGGTGTCCAGCCAGTCGGTCCCGAGCTCGAGCTCGGCGGAGGCTCGCCGGCGGGGGTCGGCTTCGTAGAACTCGTCGATGTCCATCGGCGGGCACACTACTGCCGAGCTGGGGCGTTTCCGTCAAGAAGGCCGACGTGCTGGGTGACTTCCTCGGGGGGAGCGATCGGAGGAGGTGCCGGCTCCACCATGCGGCCATGCCCACCCCTCGCTCCCAGCCGCGCATTCTCTGTCTCGACCGGATGACCGCCGAGTGGCGGTCCGTCGGTCGCTCCCCTGACGCAGTCCGGGCCCTCCGGCGGCTCGCCCACCGTGACGCGCTCCTGGCCTCGCTGGTCTTCGAGGACCCCGCCGGCGGCGTTCGCTGTCCCACCCCCTACGACCTCGTCGAGCACATGCGACGGGCCCGAGGCCGAGCCGAGCGGGAGGAAGCCGCCCGGATCGTCCGGATCCTGCTCAAGGAGCTGGGTGCCGACCCCCTTCTCTGTCGCCTGCTCGTCCAGGCCCTGCTGCCGGGCCTCGTCACGGTCGCCGTCAAGCTGCGCTGGGGCCTCGGCGGGGACTGGCAGACCTCCGAGGACTTCTTCTCCGATGTGCTGACCACCACCTGGCTCGTCGTCCAGGAATGGGGCGGTCAGGACCGCCCCTACGCCGTGCTCGACCTGCTCTCGGCCATCCGGTGCCGCCTCCGGCGCCAGCTCTTCGGGGCCAAGGACCAGGCCCCGGGCGTCGTGTCGCTCGAGCGCGCCCGCCTCGACCCCGTCGCCCACGACGAATCGGACCTCGAGACGCTGGCGCGGGTGCTGATCGAACTCCACCGTGACGGGATGCGGGCCGACGACGTGCAGGTCCTGTACTCGCACCACGTGCTCGGGTACTCGATCGCCGAGCTCGCCACACTGACCGGGCGTGACCGCCGTGCCCTCTACGCCCGCCGGGACCGCGGCCGTCGCCGCCTGTGCGCCTGAAAGGCCCGAACGGCCCAGTGTGTCCGAGACAGTGCGTGCGTATCGTGAACCCGTGGCTGGCGGGCCGGGCGACTCCGAGGATCTCCGCGCCCGCGCCCGTGCCCGTTCCCGCGCCCGATCCGGTGTCGCCGGGCCCTCCCGGGCTCGCCCCAATTGGTGGGTGATCCTCGCCGTGTCACTCGCCCTGATGGCTCTGTTGGCAGCGACCGCCGGCGGTCGTCCGCAGCGAACGGCCCCGACCGGCGTCCGCGCCCGGACGGCGGTGCCGTCCGGACCCCGTCCCGCCTCCGCGGCTCCCGGCACATCCCCCCGGGGAGCGCAGACCACCACCAGTACCACGACGTCCCGCGGCCTGCCCGCAGGAGCCCCGGCCACAGCGGGTGGGACGGCGGGCTCCGCCTTGACCTCGAGCCGCTCGGCGCCGGCGTCGCCACAGCCGACGGTGCCCCCCACCACCACCACCACGACGGCACCACCTGCGCCGGCCCCGGCCGCGGCCGCGGCCGCGACGCCGGCCTTCGTCCAGCCCGCCGACAGGACGCAGTCGCAGGGCTATCTCGACCCGCCGGTCCAGACATCCACGAGCTTCGGCTTCACCGGGGCCGGGGCCATGACGGTGTCAGCCGTATGGTCGGGTGCGGCGTACCTCACCATGAGCGTCGTTTGCCCCAGTGGGTCCCAGACGGTCGGCGGGACCTCGGCGATGGAGGCCTCGTTGCCGGCTGCGAGCGGGAGCTGCCGGGCATCGGTGAGCGAGCCTCCGACCGAGAGCACGCCGGTGACCTTCACCATCTCCATCGGGCCGACCGGTGGCTGAGGCAGCGCCGTCCCCCCGGCGCCTCGGTCGCACGCTCGACGTCCTCGGTGCCGCGGCGGCGGCGCTGCTGGCGTTCGTCGCCGTCCCCGCGGCCTTGGCTCTGGTCGTCGGCGATCCGCTCTCGGGGGGACTCGGTCACGGCTGGCGGCCCGCCGGGCGCGACGCCTTGTGCGCGGCGGCGCTGGCGGCGTGGGTCGCGTGGGCGGCTTGCAGCGTGCAACTGCTGCGTGGCGTGGCCGGGCGCGTGCGCAGTGGCGTCGTGGGCTCGCCGGCGACGGTCGTCGACCGATTGGCGGCACGCATCGCGGTGGGGGTGCTGGGCCTCTCCTCCCTCGGCGGTCCGCTGGCCCTCGGCGTCGCCCCGCCTTCGAGCGCCGCCGCCCCGCGGCCCGGGCAGACAGCTCTCGCGGCCCGGGCCGTCGCGTCCTTCACGGCACCAGCTGCCCCGGGCACGAGCTCGGACCCCGGTCCGCCCCACGGGGCCGTGTACATCGTGCAACGCGGCGACTCGCTGTGGAGCATCGCCGACGAGCACCTCCAGGACGGCGCGGCATGGACGGCCCTCGCCTCCCTCAACCTCGGCCGCGACGTGGGAGAAGGGCGGCACTTCGTCGACCCCGCGCACGTCCGGTCCGGCTGGCACCTCGCGCTCCCCGCTGGCGCGACGCTCGCCGAGCTGGACCGAACGCAGGTCGTGAACCCGCGTCGCGCCAGCGCCTCCCATCACGCACGCGGGTCGGGCTCGACGGATCTCCCCGAGATCGCGGCGCTCGGCATGGGATCCCTCGTCTGCGCCGGTCTCGCCCGCCGCGCCCGTCGGGTCCGCCCCACGCGCTTCACCGAGGATCCAGACGTCGAGCTGCTCCTCTCCGAAGAGGCCGTCGACACGGCCGCGCTCCTGCACCGCTTCGACGGCGTGCCGGTGCTGGCCGCCTTCGAGTCGGCCAACCGCTTGCTGGGCTGGCTCCTCGGGGAGGGCCCTTCGGCGCCCACGGTCCGGGCCGCTCGCGTCTCGCCCGATGGCGTCACCTTCTGGCTCGCCGGTCACGACGACCTCCAACTCCCGGACGGCTTCGTCGCAGTGGAGGACGGCGCGGCCTGGCACGTCGGTCACGACGGCCTCGCCGAGGCGGAGGCTCGTCACCCGCAGCTGCGGTGCTGCCCGCCCCTGGCCCCGGTCGTGCTGCCGGTGGGCGACGACGACGAGGGGACGTGGCTGGTGGCGGTCGGACCGGGTCAGGTCCTGCCCGTCCTGGGCCCGTCGGCACGAACGCTGGTGCGTTCCATGCGATCGGCCACCGCCGCATGGGAATGGTCGGACGCACTCGTCGCGGCGGACGAGGCCACCGACCCCGGGCTCCTCCGCGAAGCCCTCGTCCCCAGGTCGATCGCCCGGCACCTCGTCTACTTCGGAGCTCCCGAGACGTTGCCGGCCGGTGTGGCGCGCCGCGCCGCCGTGGTCACGACGGCGGCGGCTCCCGCCGGTGACCTGACCGTGCTGGTCGACCGGCACGGAGCGACGATCCACCCGCTCGGGCGCGTGGTCCGGCCCCATCTGCAGTCCGAAGAGGTGGCGGCGTCGCTCGAGGAGCTGCTCTCCTCCGACGCGCCGGCCCGGGACACTCGGTCGGGCGGGTCCCCGCTGCTCGTGCGCACCGCGACCCGCTCTCGGGACATGGTCCCCGGCGCCGCCGCGCCCCCGACAGGGACGGCGGCGGTCACACCGGGTGCGGTCGACGTCCGCCTGCTCACGATGACCCCCCGACTCGACGGCCTCCAGGAGGAATTGCCACCCAACCGGGTCCGACGCGCCGTGGAGCTGGTGGCCTACCTGGCGCTGCACTCACCCGACGTGATCACCAGTGACCGGCTGCGGACGCGGGTGCTCGGTTCGTCCGACGCCGACGCGGCGTCGAAGACGCTGTTCAACGTGGCGCACGCGGCACGACGGGCCCTGGGGGCGGACGCAGAGGGCGCGCCGCTCCTGCCGCCCGGCACGCGGACGGGCCAGTACCAGATCTCGCCCGACGTCACCGTCGACGTGCGGCGCGCCACGGCGCTGGCCGCCGAGGGGAGCGCCTACGCGGAGCAGGGAGGAGCGGAGGCTGCCGGACTGGCCGTCGCGCACTTCCGCGCCGCGCTCGATCTGGTGGAGAGCGAACCGCTGGCCAACGCGCTCTCCGGCTACACGTGGTGGGAAGCAGAGGGGCACGGTGGCCGCATCAGCGTCGTGCTCGTCGACGCCGCCTGTGCCCTGGCCGCCCTCGCCGCCGACAACGAGCAGTTCGAGCTCGCACGCTGGGGCCTCGGACGCGCTCGCCTGGTCGCGCCCTACAGCGAGACCCTGTCCCGCTCCGCCATGCGCCTGGCGGCGGCCGAAGGGGACGCGGAGCGTCTCCGGCACGAGTGGGACGAGTGCCAGCGACGGCTCGACGAGCTCGACCCGGGATGCTCACCGTCGCCGCAGACCGAGACCCTCTACGCCCAGCTGCGCCACCAGGTCCGCCCCGGGCACGGGAACCTGGGCGCAGCGCGCGCCCTCCCGGATCGGCCGCGGCGTCTCTACGAGCCGGCCACCAGCGACTGAGCGCCGACCTCGGCACCGTAGGTCCGCACGACGTCCTCGAGGTGGGCCACCCGACTGCCCTTGATCAGGACCGCATCGCCGGGACCCGTCGACCGGAGCAACTCGACGGCGTCGGCCGGGCCGTCGACCCGAGCCGCGCCGTAGAGGTCCGTCTCGAAGCCGACCACCTCGATGCCGAGCTCATCGGCCAACGCCGCCAGGCGCCTGTGCTCGGGCACCGTCTGGTCGCCGAGCTCGGCCATCACTCCGAGCACCGCCAGCTTGTGCTCCCGCCGCAGGGAACCGAGCGAGCGGAGTGCCGCCTCGGCCGACGCCGGATTGGCGTTGTAGCAGTCGACGACGAGGACCGGCCCACCGGGCACCTCGTGCACCTCCATCCGCAGCGGCGAGCCGGTCGTCGTGCCCAGGGCGTCGACGACGTCGTCGAAAGGCACGCCGCACCACAGTGCGGCCGTCGCCGCCGCCAGCGCGTTCGGGACCTGCTGCACACCGTGCAGCGAGAGCCGCACGGCACCGTCCCCCCACGGCGAGATCATGGTGAACCGGGGTCGGAGCTCGTCGTCGAGCAACACGTCCTCGGCGCGCACATCCGCTGCGGACTCGACGGCGTAGCCGAGGACGGCGCACGGGCTCACCGACTCCATCCGGTGGACACGCGGGTCGTCGAAGTTCAGCACGGCCACGCCCTCTGCGGGCAGGGCCTGCACCAGCTCACCTTTCGCCGCGGCCACACCGTCGAGGTCGCCGAAGAACTCGACGTGCGCCATGGACACGCTCGTCACGATGCCGATGTCGGGACGCGCCACCTCGGCCAGCCGGGCGATGTGTCCGGCACCGCGTGCGCCCATCTCGAGGGCGACCCATCGGGTCCCCTCTGCCGCGTTGAGGAGGGTGAGCGGAAGCCCGAGCTCGTTGTTGAAGGACCGCTCGCTGGCCGCCGCCGGGAAGGCAGACGCCAGACAGCCGTGCAGCAGGTCTTTCGTCGTCGTCTTGCCCACGGAGCCCGTGATGCCGACCACGCCACCGGTCACGCGGCCGCGGGCCAGGACCCCCAATTGCAACAGCGCCTCCGCGGTGTCGCCGACCCGGATGGCGCTGCCGCCCGCGGGGGGCCGAGACGTCAGGTAGGCGGCGGCGCCCGCGCGCCGCGCCGCCTCGATGAAGCCGTGACCGTCGCGCTCGGCCACGATCGGCACGTACAGCTGCCCTGGTCGGAGGGTCCTCGAGTCGATGCTCGCCCCGTCGACCACCACGTCGGGCCCGACCAGCTCTGCGCGGAGATGCGCTGCCAGTTCAGAGGTCGAGAAGCGCACGCATCACCCTCGCGGCGATTGTATAGCCTCGGTCGATGCCTGGTCCGGGAGCGCTCGCCGTCGTCTACGGAGGGCCGTCGGCCGAGCACGACATCTCCTGCATCTCGGCGCGCCGGATCGTGCAGACCGCGCTCGACGGCGGCTGGGACGTGACCGTGATCGGGCTGACCCACGACAGGCAGTGGGTCGACGCGCAGGCCTCGTTGGTCGACGTCGAGGCGGGCGATGCCCTGGACTCACCGGACGAGTTGCTCGAGAAGTTCCCGTCGGCCGCCCTCGGCGGGCTCGGGGCCGCCCTCCCCGAGGGTGCCGTCGTCTTTCCGGCTCTGCACGGCCCCTTCGGTGAGGACGGGATCATCCAGGGGCACCTCGAGACGCTCGGCATCCCCTACGTCGGCGCCGGCGTCCTGTCGTCGGCGATCTGCATGGACAAGGGCATCGCGAAATCGGTGCTCCGCGACAACGGCCTCCCGGTGGCCGACTGGCGGACGGTGGCACGGGCGGCCTGGGGACCAGACGCCGTGGCCGACGCCGTCGACGCGCTCGGCCTCCCCCTGTTCGTCAAACCGGCGAACCTGGGCTCTTCCATCGGCGTGACCAAGGCCTCCGACGCGGCAGCCCTGGGCGATGCCGTCGTGTCCGCCTTCGCATTCGACGACAACGTCATCGTCGAGGAGTTCGTCCCCGGCCGCGAGCTCGAGCTCGCCGTCATGGGCAACGAAGAGGTCCGGGTGTCGCGGGCGGGTGAGATCATCGCCAGCCGCGAGTTCTACGACTACGAGGACAAGTACCTCCTCGGGACGGCCGAGACGGTGGCGCCGACGGACCTGACCCCGGCCCAGCTCGACCAGGCGCAGCGGGTGGCTGCGGCGGCCTACCGTGCCCTGCGCGTCGAAGGACTGGCACGCGTCGACCTCTTCCTCCGCGGGGACGACGCGATCGTGGTCAACGAGGTCAACACCATGCCGGGTTTCACCCCGATCTCCATGTTCCCGAAGCTTTGGGAGGCGGAGGGGCTGGCGTTCGCCGAGGTCGTGGAGCGGCTCGTCGCCCTGGCGCGCGCACGGCACGAACGTCGGCGCGCCCTGCGGACCTCTCGCATCCTCTGACCTCGAGCGATGGGGCACGCCTCGCCCGCGTCGGCCACCATGGGAACCCGGGCCGGCCGGTGCTCCCCGAGCACCCCTTCGGTACCGTGCGGAGCGTGGTCATGACCTTCGAGGGCCTGGAGAGCGACACCTGGGAGACCCTGCCCGGAGCGGCGCGCCTGACCATGGCTCAGCGGGAGGCCATCGAATCCGAGGAGCCCCTGCTGTGCGTCGTCGCCGGTGCCGGTGCCGGGAAGACCAGGGTGCTCACGCTCCGGGTCGCCCGTCGCGTGCGGGACGGTTCGATCGAACCCGACCGCACCCTCGTCACCACGTTCAGCCGCAAGGCGGCCGAAGAGCTCCGCGCCCGGCTGCGGTCCCTCGGTGCTGCCGGGGTGAAGGCCGGCACGTTTCACCGCACCGCCCTGGGCCTGCTCCGCGAGCACCGCGAGCTGCGTGGGCGTGCCGCGCCCCAGCTCCTCCCCGACCGGCGCCGCCTCCTGGCCGACATCACGACGGGCGACCCCCGCCGCACCCGGGCCCTGGACGGGGAGATCGGCTGGGCCAAGGCGCGGCTGGTGGCGCCCGACCACTACGAGGCGGAGGCGCGCCGGCACAGGCGGCGCAGCGGGATGAGCACCGCACAGGTGGCCGATGCCTACGCCCGCTACGAGGCGGAACGCTCGCGCCGCCGCCTCCTCGACTTCGACGACCTCATCGTCGCCTGCGCCGATGCCCTGGCCGGCGACGCCGAATTCGCCGGGTCCATCCGCTGGCGCACCCGCCACCTCTTCGTCGACGAGATGCAGGACGTGAACCCGGCCCAGTTCCGCCTGCTCACCGCCATGCTCGCCGACGAGCCCGACCTCTTCGTCGTCGGTGACCCCAACCAGTCCGTCTACGGGTTCAACGGAGCGGATCCCACGCTGCTGGACCGCCTGCCCGAGCTCCTGCGCGGCACCAGGGTCCTGCGCCTCGACGAGAACCATCGCTGCACCCCTCAGGTGGTCGCGGTGGCCACCGCCGTCCTGCGCGACGGCGGGCGGCGCGGTGATCGCGAGGTGACCCCACCCACCACGACACGGGTCGACGGACCGGTTCCGGCGGTCGTGGCGCACGCCACCGACGGAGACGAGGCGCGCTGGGCGGCTGCCCGGGCCAAGATGGCACGGACCCCCGGCCGGCGCTGGTCCAGCATCGCCGTGCTCACCCGGACCAACGCCCAGCTGGCCAAGGTGCAGGCGGCCATGGAGGCGGCGCGGGTACCCGCCGCCGTCGCCGGCGCCGATCTCGGTCCCGCCTCCGACCTGCGCGCCGAGGCGGAGCGAAAGCCGGGCGACGATCCCGCCCCCCCGCCGACACCGGGCCCGGCGGGCCAGGACGGCGTCGTCCTCACGACCTTCCACCGCGCCAAGGGGCTGCAGTGGCAGACGGTGATCGTCCTCGGGTTGGGGTCGAACCTCATGCCGATCGCCTCGGCGCAGACGCCGGCCGCCATCGAGGAGGAGCGCCGGCTCCTCTACGTGGCGCTGACCCGCGCCGAGGAGGAGCTGTGGTGCAGCTGGTTCGAGCAGGCGGGCGACGCGGCCTCGGTGCAGGGGCCCAGCCCGTGGCTCGCTCCGGTGCAGCGGACGATCGCGGAGCTGCAGAAGGGCGCGGCGCCGACGGCGACCGGCGACGTGGTGGCCAGGGTCGCCGAGTTGCGCCAGCGGCTGGCCGAGGGGATCGAGAGCGCCGACAGGACGGAGTAGCGACCGGTAAGGTCGGTCTGCCCGATCGATCCCGAGCGTGGGGGGAGCCCGTCGCATGTCGCAACTCCTGGAGCAATTGCGCAAGGTCGTCGGCGAGGGCAACGTCGTGACCGGCCAGGCCGTCCACGCCGACTACACCCACGACGAGACGCTGACCGCCGCGCCGGTGGTCCCGCTGGCGCTCGTGCTGCCCGGTTCGACCGACGAGGTCTCCGAGGTGCTCACGCTGGCCGCCGAACAGCGCGTGCCGGTGGTGGCCCGGGGCAGCGGGACCGGGTTGTCGGGCGCCGCCGTCCCCCGCGCCGACGGCATCCTGCTCGCCTTCGACCGCATGCGACGCATCCGCGAGATCGACACGGAGAACCAGATCGCCGTGGTCGAACCGGGCGTCACCCTCGAGCAGCTCGACGCCGAGTTGGCCCCGCTCGGGCTCATCTACCCGGTGTCGCCGGGCGAGCAGAGCGGTTCCCTCGGGGGCAACGTCGCCACCAACGCCGGCGGCATGCGCGCCGTCCGCTACGGCGTGACCCGGCACCACGTCCTCGGCCTCGAGGTGGTCCTGGCCGACGGGCGCGTCCTGCGCACCGGGGGCAAGTTCGTGAAGTGCTCGAGCGGCTACGACCTGACCCAGCTGCTGATCGGCTCCGAGGGAACGCTCGCCGTCACGACCGAGGTCACGGTGAAGCTCCAGCCCCGCTTCACCCAGTCCTCCACCGTGCTGGCGCCCTTCGCCGACCTGGCCCAGGTGGCCGAGGCGGTGCCGCACATCGTCCACAGTGGGGTCGACCCGTCGATCCTCGAGTACGTCGACGTCCTCGTCATGGCCGGCATCACCCAGGCCGCCGGCCTCGACCTCGGCATCCCCGACGACGTCAAGGCGCGCACGCTCGCCTATCTCGTCGTGGTCCTCGAAGGCATGGAGGCCGACCGCGTGGACGAGGACGTCCAACGCCTCGGGACCCTGCTCGATCAGCTCGGAGCCATCGACGTCTACGTCCTCCCCTCGACATCGGGCGCGCAGCTCATCGCCGCCCGCGAGCGGGCGTTCTTCGTCGGCAAGGCCGCCGGCTGCGACGACCTGATCGACGCCGTCCTCCCCCGCGCCTCCATCCCCGACTACCTGGCCCGGCTGGCCGTCCTGGCAACCGAGCACGGCGCGCTGGTGACCGGGTGCGGACACATCGGCGACGGCAACGTGCACGTCACCGTCTTCCAGCCCGACGACGAGCGCCGGCACGCCTTGATGCACGCCGCCTTCGAGCTGGCCGTGTCCTCGGGCGGTGCCATCTCGGGCGAGCACGGCATCGGCACGGCCAAGCTGCCGTACTTCTTAGAGATGCAGGACCCGGTCGCCGTCGACCTCATGCGGGCGATCAAGCAGGTGTTCGACCCGTCCGGCATCCTGGGCCCCGAACGGGTGCTCGGAGTGCCCCTCGTCGGTGACGGGCACGGCGGGAGGCCGGCATGAACGGCGCCCGCGCCCTGCTGACGACGCTGGTCGACGGGGGCGTCGACGTCTGCTTCGCCAATCCGGGCACCTCGGAGATGCACTTCGTGGCCGCGCTCGACGACGTCCCCGCCATGCGGGGGGTCCTCTGCCTCTTCGAAGGGGTCGCCACCGGCGCAGCCGACGGCTACGGGCGCATCGCCGGCCGCCCCGCCGCCACCCTGCTGCACCTCGGCCCGGGCCTGGGCAACGGACTGGCCAATCTGCACAACGCCCGCCGGGCTCGCACCCCGCTGGTCAACATCGTGGGCGACCATGCCACCTACCACGCCCGCTTCGACGCGCCGCTCCAATCCGACATCGCTTCCATCGCCGGCGCCGTCTCGGGCTGGTACCGCGCCTCGTCCCGGGCCGACGACGTGGGCGCGGACGCAGCCGACGCCGTGGCCGCCGCCCTCGGCCCGCCCGGCTGTGTGGCCACGCTCGTCCTGCCGGCCGACGCCTCGTGGTCCGCCACGGCCACCGGGCCCCGACCGCCCGCGCCCGCCCGGCGGCCGGACCTGGTCCCGCCGGACACCGTGGACGAGGTGGCCAAGGCACTGCGCTCGGGCGAACGATCCGCGCTGCTCGTGGGCGGATCGGCCGTGCGCGCCGCCGCCCTGCAGGCGGCCGGCCGCGTCGCCGTCACGACGGGTGCGGCGCTGCTGGGCGAGACGTTCCCCGCCAACTTGGAGCGGGGCGCCGGCCTCCCCGCGGTGGAGCGCCTGGCCTACCTGGCCGAGATGGCGCAGGCCCAGCTGGAGGGCGTGCGCCATCTGGTGCTGGTCGACGCCGCCGCACCCGTGTCCTTCTTCGCCTATCCCGACAAGGCGAGCGACCTCGTCCCCCCGGGGTGCACCGTGCACACGCTGGTCCGCCCGGGCGAGGACGCCGCGCTGGCGCTCGAGTCGCTCGCCGAGGCGGTCGGCGCCCCGGCCGACGCCGCCGCCCCCGTCGTCCCGGCCCGACCCGCTCGCCCCGCCGGCCCCCTCACCACGGAGAGCCTGGCCGCCGCCGTCGGTGCGGTCCTGCCCGAGGGTGCCATCGTGGTGGACGAGGGGAACACGTCGGGGCTCTTCGTCGCGGGGGCCACCGCCGGTGCGCCACGGCACGACTGGCTGACGCTGACGGGGGGGGCCATCGGCATCGGGCTGCCCATGGCGACGGGGGCGGCGGTGGCCGCACCCGACCGGCCGGTGCTCTGCCTGCAGGCGGACGGCAGCGCCATGTACACCCTCCAGGCCCTGTGGACCCAGGCGCGCGAGGGACTGAACGTGACGACGGTCGTGCTCTCCAACCGGAGCTATGCGATCTTGAACATGGAGCTGCACCGGGTCGGCGCCGACGCCGGTGGACCGGCGGCGCGGCGATTGCTGGACCTGACGGACCCCGAGCTCGGCTTCTGTGACCTCGCCCGCGGCATGGGTGTGCCGGCGCGGCGCGTCGAGACCGCCGAGGACTTCGCCGCCGCGCTCGAAGCCGGCCTGCACGGTCCCGGGCCGGCGTTGATAGAGGTACCGCTGTAACACGACACGCCGGGGGTGCCCGGGCGGCGGTCCCGGGAACGCAGCCCGAGCGGCGTTGATCAACGGACGCACAACGGCCGTCACCGTCTCGACAACGGAGACACAACGGGCGCAATGACGCGACAACAACGGCAGCCGTCGTCCCGATTAGTGACGAACGGATCTATAGCCCCGAGAACCGCCCTGTCACGATGCGTTTGGACACCGGGTTGCGCTCGTCGGAGACGCCTGGAACGAAACGATCCGAGGAGGGGCCAAGGATGAAGGCGGACAGTCAGCTGTCGGATGCAGCGATCGACGCGGCACTCGAGCGACTCCGTCAGGACCTCTTCGACGCCCCCGCACCCGAACCGGCCAGGGCCATGGCGGTCGGGCCCGAGCCGATCGACTTCGCCTCTCTCGAATTCGAGGTCGAGCGGATGCGCAAGCGACTGGCGATCTGGGAGATCTTCATGAGCTCCATGCGCGACGGCGCTCGGAGCTGGCCCGAGGTGCAGCGCTCCCTGACCCCGGAGGACTTCGAGGAGATCGTCAAGATCTGTGACGGCGTTCCCCTGCGGGACCTGCTGCTGGACCTGCGGTAAGCGCGAAGAGCGACGGGAAACAGGCGGGAACCGTGGAGATCCGGTTGGCCGAGCGGCACTGGCACTGCCGCTCTTGGCGACGGCCAGGCGGATCACGGGACGGCGGCGTCTGGCCGAGCGGCACTGGCACTGCCGCTCTTGGCGACGGCCAGGCGTCGGCGGAGTGCGAGGACACGGAAGGGGGCATCCGGATGACGGACTCCATGACGACGGCGGGTGGGCGATGATGGGCGCCCGAGCCCTCCCTGGTGGGGCCCTCCCCGCTGTCGCCATGGTCGCGACGCCGTTCTTCGGCGTCGCGACGGCACGGGCGGCCGCAGCATGGTCCGGGTGGGCGGCCCGGCGGCGGCAGCTGCGGCCCGCCCGTGTCCCGGCCGGACACTCGAGCCCCATTTGCACCACGTTCCCTCAGGGAGGCCCCCGATGGAGATGAAGCACCCCCGCTGCCGTCGGCACGGAACGGACGCTCCGCACGGTCCGCACGTCCTGCACCGGTTGGACCGGGCTCCACGAGTCACACCCTGCGAGGGGCTGGTCCCCGCCGGCATCAGCCGCACCCGGCTCACGCGCTCGAGCGAGTGGCCCTGGGGCGCACCGGAGCGCCGCAGCCCCCGACCGCGCCGACGCGCCACGGCGCGCCACGGCAGCGAGACCCGGAGGCACCTGGCGCAGCGGTCCTCCCGACTCTTCGGCCGGGCCGCACGCTGACCGGAGCGCGCCCGGCCGGTCAGGTGTAGGTGAAGACGGGGGCGCTGTTCGTACCGCTCGTTCCACTCGGTGTCGTCGCCACGACGTAGTACGTCGAGTTCGCCCTGCCCCCTGAGGGCAAGGTGGCCGTCAGGGACGTCGACCCGCTCACCGAGACGCTGGTCAGGGTCAACGTCTGGTTCCTAAAGCCGCCGGACGTCGGCACCAACTGGACCGTCGTGTTCCCCGAGATGAACCCCACACCGGTGAGCGTCACCTGCGTGCCCGACCCGCCCTGGGTCGCACCACCGCTGGTCGTCACGGCGCTGGCCACCAGCGGCAGGAGCGGCTGGTAGGTGAAGACCGGCGCGTTGGCCGTGCCGCTGGAGCCACCCGGCGCAGTCACCACCACGACCCAGAAGGTGGTGTCCGTCGTCGAGACCGCGGGGGTCGCCACTGTGAGCTCGGTTCCCGGGGCGATGCCGCTTCCGGTCACCAATGAGACGGTGTTGGTCGGCGCGGTGTAGACGGTGTCGGTCGCCGTGTCGACGAACTCGACGGTCGTCAGGTCACCGAAGGTGGAGTCCAAGAAGCCGCTCCCGGTGATCGTCACCGTGGTCCCACCGGCTGCGGAGCCGGTCGGGCCCCCGGTTGCCGTCGTCACGGTCGTGGTCGCGCTCGAGACCACCGGTACCACCGGGTTGTAGACGTACTGCGTCTGTGGGCCGGTCGGGCTGGTCCCGCTCGAGCTGCTGACCACCACGTTGTAGGTACCGGTCGTGGTGGCGGCCGGGATCTTCACCTGCAGCGCCTGCGCCGAGGTGACGTCGACCGACGTGCCCTGGAGAACCAGGTTCTGCGAGCTCGAGCTCGAGCTCGGCTTCAACAAGAAGTACACCTTGGTGCCGGTGAGCGCGAAGTTGTCCCCGGAGACCGTCAAGGTCCCCCCGCCTGTGACCGGTCCCGCGGTGCTCGACAGGCCTGTCACGTCGGGCGCGGGGAGTCCGCGCAACGAGCTGTTGATCGTCATGCCGCTGCCGCAGGTGCCCGTCGGTGGCGGCTTGCACGGCGCAAGGCTCTGTGTGGGATTGGCGGCCGAGTAGTCGTCGAAGACGACCTGGGTCTGCAACCCCGGAGCCTTGCCGCAGTTCACCGCGGTGTCCGCGCCGTTGTCGTTCAGGCAGGCCGAAACCGTGACCGTACGCGTCTGAGCGCTCGTCGGGTCCCACAACGTCGAGCACCAGACGTCCACCCACGTGACGTCGCCGTTCCGGGGATTCGTCCATGCCACTTCCGACGTGCTCTGGGTGCCGAAACACGCCGAAGGCGGGCTTGCGTTCAGCGTCTGGCCCGCACCGATCAGCGGGGTGTAGCGGATGCTCTGGATGGCGACGTTCGTGGCCATCGAGAGCGCGGACTGCACGTTGGCCTGCTGCTGGAAGACCAGGGTGTTGCTCAGGTCGTTCGAGGTCCACGAGGCGATCGCGCCCACGATGGTCCCGATGGCGCCCAAGAACAGCAGGGCCAACAGGAGCGTCGCGCCGGCGTCGTCGCGACGGCGCCGCGGGCGCGGTCCGTCCGTGGCGTCGCGCCGCCTCTTCCCCTGTTCTCCATTCGGCATCATGTCTGCTCGCCTCTTCCGGATCGTCATGTCGACAGGGTGATGGTCAGGCGGGTCGAGTAGTAGACCCTGGCGTTCATGGTCGCTGTCGAGCTCCCACCGCCGGCGTCGCCGCGGGTGAAGGTGAACTGCGTCATCGTGGTGGACTCGTTGGGCGCGATGCGCATGTACGTCGTGCGGTATCCGGATCGGCTGACGGCCACCGTGATGTACCAGCCCGTCGTGTTGGTCGTGGGGTTGCCATAGTCGTCGACGAGTTGCAGTGACGCGGTCAGGGTCTGCGCGCTGCTCGGCTCACCAGTCGACGAACAGGTCGTCAGGGTCCCGACCGGCCCGCTGCACGTCAGTGCAGGCGTCGGTTGCTGCGAGACGTTGGTCACGTTCAGGCTGGCCCACGATCCACCGCTGACCGTGAAGGTCCCCGAGGTGCCCGAGAGGGGGCTCGCGGTGGCGGTCAGGGTCGTGTCCTGCGCGTCGAACAGGGTGATCGAGGCCGTTCCGAACCCGTTGGAGAACGTGACGCTGCTGGGGTAGGTCGGGCTCGTCCCGTTCGGCGCCGCCCCCGGACCGCTGAAGCTGACACTCTTCTGGCCGCTGTACCCGGTGGCGATGTTTCCGTACCGGTCGACCGCCGTGAGCTGCTCGTCGAAAGCCGACCCGGCGCTGGCGGACGACGGGGCCGACACGTCGAGCGACACGGCACTCCCCGGGTTCACACTGAAGGAATTGGTGGCACCCGTCACCAGGCCCTCCGTGGCCGTGATGAACGTCGATTGGGCGTCGTAGAGCGTGATCGATGCCGTGCCGGTCCCGCTGCTGAAGGTGACGCTGGACGGGTAACTCGGGGCCTGGCCGTTCGGCGCGTCGGACGGGCCGCCGAAGTGGACCACCTTGGATCCCGCGTATCCGGGGGTGGCGTTGCCCCACAGATCCGTCACCGTGAGGGTGACCGTGAACGGGCCCCCGACGGACTGGGTCGACGGGTTCGACATGTTGAAGGTACTCGGGGCGCTCGGGTCGACCGTGAAGACGCTCGACGTGCCGGACAAGGAGCCCTGCCCCACCGTCAGCGTCGTGGCCGTGGACGCGTCGTAGAGCGTGATCGACGGGTTCGCCACACCGTTGGAGAAGACCACGGAGGAGGGGTAGGTCGGTGCTCGACCGCCGGGCGAGGAGGCGGGACCGCTGAAGGTGAGCGCCTTGGAACCGGCGTAGCCCGTCGCCGTGTTGCCGTACTGGTCGAAGACGGTGACGGTCACCGGGAAGGGTGTCCCTGCGGTCTGGGTCCCGGGGTTCCCGACGGTGAGCTTGGTGGCCGAAGCCGACGACACCGTCAGCGGGGCCGATCCCGAAAGGGCCCCTTGCGATGCGGACAGGGTCACATCCTGGGCGTCGTAGAGCGTCACGGTGGCCGTGCCGGAGCCGGCAGCGAAGGTCACGTTGGCCGGGTACGAGGGCGCCTGACCGTTCGGCGCGTTGGACGGCCCGCTGAAGGTCACTGCCTTCGATCCGCTGTAGCTCGTGATGGTGTTGCCGTACGGGTCGCCGGCGCTGAGGTCGACGCCGAACGAGGTGCCGGCCGTCACCGTGCCAGGAGCCGTCACGACCAACGAAGCGAGCTGACCGGTCCCGCTCACCGTGAACGACGGCGAGGACCCGATGGCCGCGCCCTGTGACGCGGTCAGTGTGGTGGTCTGGGCTGCGTACAGCGTGATGGAGGCCTGGCCGGTGCCGCCACTGAAGGTGACGGTGGACGGATACTGGGGCGCGGTTCCGTTGGGCGAGTCGGAAGGACCGGTGAACCGCAAGGGCTGCGGTCCGGAGAACGTGTTGGCGACGTTGCCGTAGCGGTCGGTGGCCTTGATCGTGACGGAGAAGGCAGTACCTGCGGTCTGGGATCCGGGGTTCGAGACCGCGAGACTCGCGGCACCAGCGTCGCTCACGGTGAAGCTCGTGGACCGCCCCGTGATCGACCCGTCGCTCACGGCGAGGGCCGTCGTCTGAGCGTCGACCAGGGTGACCGGCACGGTGGTCTGGCCGCTCGAGAACGACACGGACCGACTTGTGGGATAGGACGGTGCCGACCCGTCGGGCGCGTTGGACGGCCCGCTGAAGGTCACACTCTTGTTGCCGCCGTAGCTGGTGGCGGTGTTCCCGTACTGGTCGACGGCGTCGACCGTCACGTTGAACTGCCGCCCCGCCGTCTGGATGCCCGGGTTGACGACCGTGAAGGAGGCCGCGCTGCTCCGGGGAAGGACGGTGATGGTGCCCGAGGTGCCCGTCACCGAACCCTGGGAGACCGTCAGCTGGGTCGACTCGGCGTCGAAGAGCGTCACCGAGGCGGTGCCCACGCCGTTGCTGAAGCTGACCGTTGCCGGGTACGTGGGTGCGGTGCCGCTCGGCGCGTTGGACGGGCCGCTGAAGTTGATCGTCTGCGTCCCGGTGAAATTGGGGAAGACGAATCCCGACTGGTCGAGCGCCTTGATGGTGACCTTGAAGGCCGTCCCTGCGGTCGGCGTCGTCGTCTGCGGCGTGACCGAGAACGAGGTCAATGCGGCCGTCGCCACATCGAAGGGTGCGCTCGTGGCCTGGGAGAGCGAGCCGTCCGTCGCCACGAGCGTGTACCCGCTGCCGACCCGGTCGATGCTGCACCCGGAGAACGTGACGATCCCGCCGCTCGAGGCCTGGCTGCACCCGGACAAGGAGCCTCCACCCGGGTTGGAGCCGATGCCCAGCGAGACGGCGCCGGTCTTCTGAGTGGTCACGTTGCCACCTGCGTCTTCGACGGCGACCACCGGGCGCGGGGACAGGGGGTCACCGACGACCGTCGTCCCAGGCGAGGACGTGAAGGCCAGCTTGGCTGCCGGCCCCACGGCGATGTTGAAGGGATTGCTCGGCGCGGATGCCGTGGTCAGGTTGTCGGCGGCATCGGTCGCTGTCAGCGTGTAGCCCGAGCCGGCCTTGTCGATGTTGCAGCCACTGAACGTGGCCACGCCGTTGGACGTCGTGTCGGTGCAGCCGGCCAGTGTGCCGCTCCCCGGGTTGGACCCGATGGCGAGCGTCACGGCCGTGCTGTCTCCCTGGACCAGGTTGCCGGCCGAGTCCTCGATGTCGACCACCGGCTGGGTCGGGAAGGCGAGGCCGCCGGTCCCGTTGCTGGGCGAGGTCGCGAAGACCAGCCGGACAGGTACGCCGGCCACGACGTTGAACGGCACACTGGGCTGCGGGACCGTCAGGTTGTCGGTCGGGTCGCTGGCGGTGAGCTGGTAGCCGTTCCCCGGCGTGTCGATGGAGCAATTGAGGAACGTGGTGGATCCGAGACCGAGGCTCGGCGAGCAGTTGCCGAGAGAAGCCCCGGCCGTTCCGGTGCCAGGAACGATGGAGATCTGGACGGACGAGGCGTCCGTGGAGCAGATGGCGCCCGACGAGGCGTCTTCGATCGCCACCTCCGGGACCGGGCTCAACGCCTGTCCGGCTTGCCCGTTGGCGGGCTGGGACACCCACTGCAACACCTTCTGCCCCGTGCAGGTCGACTGCGTGCTCGCCGGTGCGGTCGGGTTGCTCGCCACGGTCGTCGTCGACGCCGTCTTCCCGTTCCCGGTGGAGGTCACCTGGATGGTGAGCAGCTGCGGTCCCGTGCTGACCTGCAGCGTCGAGAGGGCGGGGCACGCGTTCACCGTCTGGCTCGGCGCCTGGGCGTTCGTCCAGGTGCTGCCGTTCCAGTACTGCACGTCCTCGATCGTCGCCGAGTACCCGGCTGGAAGAGAGAAGGTCGGAGGTGACGACGCGTTGTTGACGGTGTCGGCCGCGGAGCAGTTCGTGAAGGCACTGGCCGGGAGGGTCTGATAGGCCGCCGTGGCCTCGGCGGAGGCGGTGCGCAGCAGCGTGTCGAAGGTCACCGTCTGGCGGTGGACGCCCGACCCCGAGATCGACGTCGCGAAGGCCAGCAGGATGGCGACGGCGGCGAAGCTGATAACCGTCAGGCTGATCAGGATCTCGATCAGGGTGTCGCCTGCGTCACCGCGTCCGCGACGGAGCCGGTCCCGCATCGTCCCGGACCGAGCCTGCGTGGAGAGGGGATCCCGGCCCCGGCCCCGTGTCACGGCAGGATCACCCCGAGGAACGTGGCCTCGAGGCCACCCCCCACCATGGTCACCGTCAAGGAGCTGGGCGTGGTCGCCTGGAGCATCGGCGTCCCGGTGTGGTTCAGGCTGGGAGAGTTGGCACAGGTCACCTGGGTCGTGTTCACGCCGGTCAGACCGTTGACGCTGTTGTAGTTCGGGGGGGCGTACTGGCCGATGCTGTCGCAGGCGTTGCCGATCGGCGAGTCGGGGCTGTTGGGCAGGAGGGCCAGCCGCTGGTCCGACTGCCACGTCATGGACTCGCCCTGGTCGGTGGACTCGGCGTCCCCGGTCACCAGCTTCCAACCGGTCGCCGGTTGGTCGTTCGAGTTGACGAGTCGGATGTTGTCGAACGTGATGGTCGCCGTCGAACCGGGCTTCACCTCGTAGAGGGCCGGATCACCGCCGACACCCGTGTAGAAGCCGTTGTTGCCCAGGAAGGCCTCACTGCCCGATCCATCGCTTCCCGGGCAGGCGTAGGTGGGCAGAGGGACGGCGGCGATGTCGTTGTACCCGGTCCGCCCGGCCACGCCGCAGGCCGGCGGGGCCGACCCCTTCCCGGTGATCGGACCCTGACCATTCGAACCGCTGACGTACATGCAGAACTCGAGGGTGAACGGCGTGTTGGCGATGGACTGGGCCATCGGAAGCATGAGCTGGTTGGCGCCGGCGGGTTGGCACGTGTAGCTGGCCGCGGTCTGCGTGTTCCAGGGACTGAAGTCGACGAAGCACAGCTGCTGGGCGTAGGTGCCCGAAGATGCCACGGCGAAGTTGCAATTGGTCTTTCCCTGCACGGGTACGGACGGGTTCACGGTGTTGGCCGTGGCCAGCGGGACCGCGGTGACCTGGTAGCTGTACGAGGTGTCCGGCGTCGTCACCTTGAAGGTCACGCTGGTGATGCCGACCGTCGAGACCCAGCCCACCTGGTAGGCGGCGACTCCGGCCGTCGTGACGCAGGCCGAGGCGGTCGGAGTGCAGGTGACGGTGAAGGGGTCGACCTGGCCTGGTTGGTTCCCCAGGTTCTTCGCCACGTCGTGCGCGACGACCGTGGTGTCACTCGGCGTCGTGGAGCCCGGCTGGCACTCGTAGCGCCACAGGCTGTCGCCCTTGTCGGTGGCCGACTGGGTGACGGCGTAGCTGACCTCGTCGCCGTTGCCGAGCAGGACCGCCATGATCTGCCGCTGGGACGTTCCGGCCGGCAGGCACGGAGCGATCTGCGGCTGGGACGTTCCGGCCGACGGGCACTGACCGGCGCTGGTCGGTGAGCTGTCCATGGTGATACAGGTCGCGCTCTGCACGTCGTTCTGCATCGCCAAGGAGACCTGTTGCGCGTCGGTCGAGTCGGTCAGGCGGCCCGTGACGCTGGTATTGAGGGAGAAGACGGAGAGCATGCCCACGGTGAGGGCACCGATGACGAGCGGCATGACCGCCACCACGATGAGCAGCTCTATGAGCGTGAAACCCTCGTCCGAACGAGCGTCGTGGCGGGGTCGCACGCGATCGAGGTACCGGCGCGCGCCGAGAGACGGAAAGGGACCGTGTTCCCCTTCCGTGTGCGCACCATCGCCAAATCGTCGCTTCGCCAATCTCACCCTCTCCAAGCGAGCCGGCCGCATTCGCCTCGTTGCGACCGTCCTCATCCGGGCGCAGCCCGTTCACATCCCTTGAACCCTGGTCGGACGCCGAGTGCTCCCCCTTGAGGGGTCTCGGCTGGGCCGACCGGGGTCGACGCCACCACCCCCGCGTCACGACGCCCATTGGAAGCCCCGGGGACAGGCATGGACTGCCCGGGTCAGCCCGAAGTCCGGGCCCCGCATCGTCGAGCTGTCGGACGAGGGGCGATCGGCAGCGCCGGCCGCAACCCTGTCAACTTTTCATCAACTCTGTTCTCGGCCTGAAGGGCCGGAAGGTTTAGGGGTTCTCGAAATCCACGACGACGGGCGCATGGTCCGACGGCTTCTTGCCCTTGCGGGCGTCGCGGTCACGGAACGCTCCCGTGGCGCGACGGGCCAGGTCCTCGCTGACCAGCACGAGGTCGATGCGCAAGCCGCGTCCCTGATGGAAGTCGCCGGCTCGGTAGTCCCACCACGTGAACGTGCCGGCGTCGTTGAACCGCCGGAAGACGTCCTCGAGGCCCCATGCCTCCACGTCGCGCAGGGCTGCACGCTCGGGTTCGCTCACATGCGTGGCACCCACGAAGGCCGAAGGATCCCACACGTCTCCGTCGTCGGGTGCCACGTTGAAGTCGCCGCACACGGCCAGCGACGAACCCGGAGGGCACCACTCGTCGAGCTTCTTCCGCAGGCGGGCCAGCCAGGCCAGCTTGAACCGGTAGAACTCGTGATCGAGGGCGCGCCCGTTCGGGACGTACACCGAGACCACCCGGGTGCCACCACACACAGCAGAGACCAGCCGCTTGCCGTGGCTGTCCTCCTCCGCGCCGAACCCCCGGATGACGTCCTCGAGCCCGATCCGGCTCAGAAGCGCGACACCGTTCCACCGGCCGTCCCCGAAGTGCGCGGACTCGTAGCCCAACTCGGCGAACTCCTTCTCGGGGAACTTCTCGTCGGCCTGCTTGGTCTCCTGCATGCAGAGCACGTCGGGCTTCTGCAGATCGAGCCATTCGGTGACCCGGGGCAGACGAGCCGTCAGTGAGTTCACGTTCCAGGTAGCCAGGCGCATCACGCGGTCCCTCCGTCGACGATCACGAACAGCAGGTCGACCTCGCACGCGGTCTGGCCGTCGACCGACGCTCTCCCGTGACCCTTCCCGGCGCGGGCCGACAGGCGGCCCATGGAGATCTCGAGGTCGAGCGTGTCCCCCGGGAGCACCTGCCTCCGGAAGCGGGCACGCTCGATACCCCCGAAGAGGGGCAGCTTCCCGGCGTAACGCGAGTCCAGCAGCACGGCGATGCCACCCAGCTGGGCGAGGGACTCGACCATGAGCACGCCCGGCAGGGTCGGGCGCCCGGGGAAGTGCCCACCGAAGAACGGCTCGTCGCCCGTCAGCTGCCAACGCCCGCGCGCCGAGACGCCGGGCTCGACGACATCCACGGTCGTGACGAAGAGGAAGGGAGAGCGATGCGGGAGGACCTCCTCGGGCTTGGGCAGGCCGCTTGTCGTCATGGGCTTCCCTGTCTCCTCAGTGCCGCGCCTTCGCCGCCTTCTTCGCCGGCGCCGTCTTCTTCGCACCCTTGGCCGGCGCCTTCTTCTTCGCTCCCTTGGCCGGCGCCTTCTTGACCGGCGGGACCTTCTTGGCGGTCTTCGCCGTCACCTGCTCGACCTTGGACGCTTTGGAAGCCGTGGCCGCTGCCGCCTTGGTCGGCGGCGGGAGCTCTGCCACCTTCTTGGACGCCTTCTTGGCGGCCTTCGAAGCCTTCTTGGCGGCCTTCTCTGGGTGGCCCGCGGCCTTCGTGGGAGTTCCGCCGCGCGTCCTCGTCCCGCTCCCCGGAGAGTCCTCGAGTCGAGCGGGCTGGGCCGAGCCCGTCAGAAGCCGGCCGGCGGATGCCGGGATCGCCAGCTCGGCCACCCGTCGTGGCGCGTCCAGCCCGGCCAGCACGAACGGTCGGACCTCACCCTTGGACAGGACCTGCCGTGCCTTGGTCGGCGGCGGCGTTCCCATGGCCGACAGCGGGATGTAACAGTGGAGCTCCCCCCCGCCCGGGATGCCGACGTCGACCATGGCCCCGTGCGATGTGAAGGACACCACCTCCCCCTCCACCGTGGTGCCGACGCTGAAGGCGGACACGAAATTGATGAAGGCGAGGGGTTCGTTGACCGCAGGTGGCGGAGTCACAGGCTTCTTCGACCGGCCCCGACCCGAGTCTCGCTCGGCGCCGTCGGCGGCAGCGCCGGCCGGGGCCGGTCCGTCCATACGGTGCTTGCCGGCCTTTCCGTTGCCGACGGTGTCCTTCTTCGCCTTGGTGCCTCGCGACGGCGCTGCCTTCTTCGCGGCGGCGACCTTCTTCGACGGCCCCTTCGCCTTCGCGGGCTCGGACGGGTGCAGAGCCTCCTCGACCGCCTCGTCGATCGCGCTCGAGAACACCGGGTCGACCCTGGCCCGCCCCGGTGGCGGCACCGCCGGCGTGATGGGCCACGAGGTGTCGACGGGGGGCGGCACCGACGACTTGGCCTTCGCCGACGACTTGGCCTTCGCCGCCTTCTTGGCCGCCTTGGCGAGCTCGGCCGCCTTGGCCGGGGCCGACGAGGGGTCCTTCTTGGCCCTGGCCTCGGCGGTGGCGGCCCGGCTCTTGGGCCCCCGAATGGGAAGCCGGGGCGTGAAGATCCATCCCACACCGGGCACCGGCTTGCCGCCGATCAGCCGGCCGTCCTCGAAGAGCCAGGGGTGCTCGCCGTGGAACTCCTGGAACGAGTCGTTGGACAGCACGGTGGCACCGGTGCGCTCGGCGATGCGCAGCACGAAGGCGTCGCCCCGGCCGATGGCCCCCGCCGGTGGTGAGATCACCTCCCCCTTGAGCATCGCCTCACGAACGTCCTCGCGCTCCGACTCGGAGACGCGGTGTTCGAAGGTGGCGTCGACCACCACGATGATGCTCGCCCGGGGATCCTCCGCCGCGTAGGCCCGCACAGCTTCGTCGAGCTGCTTCAGACTCGGGGAGGTCCTCCCTTCGGTGGCCAGGTTCGACCCGTCCACCACGACGTATTGCGGTTCAGCCAATGGCACGCCGCAAGAGGTCAGCCTGCTCGAGCTGGTGCAGGGCGGCACTCCCGATCGCCGGGCTGGCCGACTCGGTCCGGCTCACGTGACGCAGGCGGAGCCGGTCGGGCAGGCAGGCGTGGAGCCGGGCGTGTGCGAAGGACCAGGCACCCATGTTCTCGGGCTCCTCCTGCAACCACACCACCTCCGTGGCCGACCCGTAGCGCTCGAAGATCTCGGTCAGGAGACGGACCGGCCACGGATAGAGCTGCTCGACCCGCACCACGGCGACCTGTGCCGCCGCCTCCGGCGGCAGCTCGCCGCGCCGTGCCAGCGCCTCATGGGCGACCTTGCCGCTGCACAGCACGATACGGCGCACGGCCGAAGCGTCCTCGACCGACGCGTCGTCGATCAGCAGTTGGAACGATCCGGCTTCCAGCTCGGCGAAGGTCGAGCGTGACACGCGGGCTCGCAGCAACGACTTCGGCGTCACGACGACGAGCGGGCGCTTTGGATCGAGGCGCATCTGCGAGCGCAAGAGGTGGAAGTACTGGGCCGACGTCGAGGGGACGGTCACCCGCAGGTTGCCCCGGGCCGACAACGACAAGAAGCGCTCGAACCTCGACGAGGAGTGCTCGGGGCCCTGTCCCTCGTACCCGTGCGGGAGCAGCAGTGTCAGGCCGGCGTACTGGCCCCACTTGTTCTCCGCCGCCACGAGGAAGTTGTCGATGATGATCTGGGCGCCGTTGCCGAAGTCGCCGAACTGGGCTTCCCACGCCACCAGTGCCTCCGGTGCTTCGACCGCGTAGCCGTACTCGAAGCCCAGCGCGGCGTACTCGGAGAGCAGCGAATCACGAACCGTGAAGTTGCCCATCTCGCCCTTCGGCTCGAGCTGTACCGCTCCGACGCGGCGCAGGGCGTCGCGGATGTGCGCGAGTGGGACGTACTCCTCCCCGTTGCCGTAGTCGACCAGCACGGCGTGGCGGTGGCTGAACGTGCCACGTCGCGTGTCCTGGCCGGTCAGTCGGACGCTGACGCCCTCGTACATGAGGGAACCGATGGCCAGCGACTCGGCCAGGGCCCAATCGACCTGCCCACCCGTCACGAGCTCGTCGCGCTGGACGAACTGCCGCTCGAGCTTGGGGTGGATCATGAACCCCTCGGGCACGGAACGCACCACGAGCGACAGCGCCCGCAGCACCTCGGGATCGACACCTGTTTCGGGCGCCGGCGTGTCGCCCAGGCCCGTGTCCGGCACGGGGAGCTGGGTCGGCGCCTGCGACGGCTCGCCGCGCACCTCGTCGAGCACGGCCTGCAGCCGGCCGTTGAAGTCGTCGAGCGCGGACTCCGCCTCCTCGAGCGTGATGTCACCCCGCCGCACCAGCGTCTCGGTGTAGAGCTTGCGCACCGAGCGCTTGGCCTCGATCCGCTGGTACATCAGCGGCTGGGTGTAGCTGGGGTCGTCGCCCTCGTTGTGCCCGTGCTTGCGATAGCAGACGAGGTCGATGACCACGTCCTTGTGGAAGGTCTGGCGGAAGGCGAAGGCCAGGCGCGCAGCACGGACCGCCGCCTCGGGATCGTCACCGTTCACGTGGAAGATCGGCGCCTGGACCATCTTGGCGACGTCGGTGGGGTAGACCGACGTGCGGGCCGAGGCCGGCGCGGTGGTGAAGCCGAGCTGGTTGTTGATGACCACGTGCACCGTGCCCCCGGTGCGGTAGCCCGACAGTCCCGAGAGGTTGAAGGTCTCGGCCACCACGCCCTGCCCGGCGAAGGCGGCGTCGCCGTGCACCAGCACCGACATGCAGGGGTACCGGGCCGTGGCGCCCCCGGCCCTGGCACCGCCGGCCCTGGCGGCCTCGGCCGCCGCCGTCGGCGTGCCGTCGGTGGGCGGCGAGAAACGATCCTGCTTGGCCCGGGTCATCCCCTCGACCACGGGATCGACCGCCTCGAGGTGCGAAGGGTTCGAGGCGAGCGTGATGGGGAGCTCCTCCCCCGCGCTCGCCACGAACACGCCGCGCGCGCCCTTGTGGTACTTCACATCACCCGAGCCCTGTACGGACTCGGGGTCGAGGTTGCCCTCGAACTCCTCGAAGATCTCGCGGTACGACTTCCCCACGATGTTGGCCAGCACGTTGAGACGACCGCGGTGTGCCATGCCCATCACGACCTCGGCCACGCCGGAGCCGGCCGCAGCGTCGAGGAGCGCGTCGAGCAGGACGATGGTGGACTCCGCGCCTTCGAGACCGAAGCGCTTCTGCCCCACGTAGCGCGAATGCAGGAAGCGTTCGAAGACCTCCGCGGCGTTGAGCCGCTCGAGGATGTGGCGCTGCTCCTCGACGTTCAGCGTGATCGGCATGCCCTCGACGTGCTCCTGGATCCATCGCTTCTGCTCGGGGTCCTGGATGTGCATGTACTCGATGCCAAGCGTCCGGCAGTACGCGTCGCGCAGGACGTGGAGGATCTCGTCGAGGGATGCGACCTCGCGGCCGGCCAGGCCGTCGGCCACGAACTGACGCGGCAGGTCCCAGATCGTCAGCCCGTAGGTCAGCGGGTCGAGCTCGGGGTGGATGTGCGGGGGCTCGGCGTCGAGCGGATCGAGATGCGCGATGAGGTGTCCGCGCACCCGGTACATGTTGATGAGTGTCTGGACGTGGACCTGCTTGATCAGGCGCTGGCGCTCCCCTCCGTCCGCGCCCAGCCCGGCGTTGTCGTCCGTCTGCCAGCGCACCGGCTCGTAGGGCACACCCATCGACTCGAACAGGGCGTCGTAGAAACCGTCGGCTCCGGTGAGCAGCGCCGCCACCCGACCGAGGAACAGCCCCGACTCCGCGCCCTGGATGATGCGGTGGTCGTACGTCGAGGTCAGCGTCACCACCTTGCCCAGGCCCAGCTCGGCCAACATGCGCGGGTCGGCGGCCTCGTAGCCCGGGGGGAAGCCGAGCGCGCCGACGCCGATGATGGCGCCCTGCCCCGGCATGAGCCGCGGCACCGACTGCACGGTACCCAGCGTCCCCGGATTGGTGAGCGACACCGTGGTGCCGGCGAAGTCGTCCGGCGCGATCTTGTTGGTGGCGATCTTACGGATGAGATCCTCGTAAGCCAGGACGAAGGCCCTGAAGTCGAGCATGTCCGCGTCCTTGATGCACGGGACGAGCAGCGTCCGGCTGCCGTCGCTCTTCTCCTGGTCCACCGCCAGCCCCAACCCGACGTGCTTGTGATGGACGATGCCCGGCTTGCCGCCACCGGCGTCGGGCACGAAGGCGGCGTTGAGCGCGGGCACGTCCTGCAAGGCGCGCACCACGGCGTAGCCGATGATGTGCGTGAAGCTGACCTTGGCACCGGTCGTCCGCGCCAACTGGTTGTTGAGGATGAGACGGTTCACCTCGAGCAGGCGCGCCGGCACGGTCCGCACGCTCGTGGCCGTCGGGACCGCCAGGCTGGCCTCCATGTTGGCCACGATGCGCGAGGCGGCGCCCCGCAATGGCACGGCCTCCTCGATCCCCGCCTCACCGGTGGACACCGGAGCCGGGGCGGCGGCCGCCGAGGCGGCGGACGCCGGGACGGAGGCGGACGGTGACGGAGGTGCTGTCGACGGTGCTGCCTCGCCCGACGAGGGGGTGGCCACCGCCGGCGACACCGCCGGACTCGGCGCGGCGGACGGGGCCGGGACCGGGGCGGGGCGGTAGTCGGCGAAGAACTCCCGCCAGCTCTCGCTGACCGAGTCGGGGTCGGACACAAAGCGGTCGTACATGTCGTCGACCAGCCACGCGTTGGGACCGAAAGAGCCTCCTTCGCCGCCGAACTGGGTCATGAGCCAACCCTACCGGCGGCGATCGGCCACCTGGGGCAGGCGGGTAGCGTCTGCCCTGCCCATGACCTATCCGGCCGCCCTCCACGTGACCCCGCGGCCGGCCCCCGGAGCGGGACCCGGCTCCGGCTCCGCCGCCACCGTGCTCTTCGTCCACGGCTCGCTCGACCGCGGCGACAGCTTCCGCCGGGTCGTGCGCCGGCTGCCCGAGGTCGGGACCGTGACGTACGACCGCCGCGGGTACCAAGGTTCGCGGGGTGGCGGCGTGGTGGGCCTCGGTGGCCACATCGACGACCTGCTCTCGGTGGCCGAGGCGGCCCGCTCCGAGAACGGCGGGCGCGGCCCACTGGTGGCCGTCGGCCACAGCCTCGGCGGGGACGTGGTGATCGGCGCGGCGCTGGCGTCGCCCCGGACCTTCGCAGCGATCGGGGCCTACGAGCCGCCCATGCCGTGGCTGGGTTTCCGCCGGCCGGGGACGGCACCCCGTCCCTGGCCGCCGCTGGCCGAGGACCCGGCCGAGGAGGTCGAGAGCTTCTTCTCGCGGATGATGGGCGGGGCGGCCTGGTCGCGCCTGACCGAGGAGGGCAAGGCGGCGCGCCGGGCCGACGGGCCGGCGCTCGTGGCCGACCTGCGCAGCCTGCGCGGCGAGGGAGCGCCCTTCGACGTGACGACGCTCGCCGTGCCCGCGGTGTTCGGGGTGGGCGGCCCGTCGTCGGCGCCGCATCATCGACGCACGGTGCGATGGCTGGGAGCGAACGTCCGCGGCAGCGACGTCTACGAGATCGAGGCGGCCCAGCACGGCGCCCACCTGTCCCATCCAGACGCCTTCGCCGGGCTGACCAGGTTGGTGCTCCGGCGCGGGGGATGGACGATCAGGCCGAGCTGAACGGGAGGCCGCCGTCGTGGGCCGGCGACGGCCCGTGGGGATGCTTGAGACGGCGGGACAGCATCTCGTCGTACTCGGCGCCCTTGCCCTCGCTCTTCATGCCGGTCACCAGCGGAGAGTTGGACAGGAACACGGCGCCCATGAACATGACGAGCAGCGAGATCGCCTCGAGCGGTCCATAGGGACCCGAGGTGCGCAGGCTGTCGCCGTAGAGGACGATGCCCAGGCAGATGCTGACGAGCGGGTCGACCAGGACCAGTGTCGACTGGGAGGCCGCCAGGGGGCCGGCGTGGAAGGCGTTCTGCGTCAGGAACAGGCCCAACACGCCGAAGACGGCGACGCCGTAGGTCTGCCAGTGCCCGAACATGGTCAGCCAGTTGCTGGCTGCGTAATTGCTGACCACCTTGATGAGGGCGGCGGTGAAGGCGTAGGAGATGGCCGCCGCGCTCCCGAACATCGCCGCCTTCCACCAGCGAGGACCCCAGCGAGTGGCGACCACGCAGAGCGCGATGACGAAGGTGGTGGTCCCGCCGACGACGATCCAGCCCAAGTTGGTCGGGACCTCGTTGCCGCCTCCGGGAGCGGAGAAGTACAGGAACCCGCTCAGGCCGAAGGCGATGGCCGAGGCACCGATCCACTCCCGGATCGAGATGGAGAACCGGAACCAGATCCCCAGGATGGCCACCAGGAAGAGGAGCTCCATGGTGAGGATGGGCTGGACGACCGAGAGCCGCCCGATGTGGAGCGCGAAGGACTGCACCAGGAAGGAGAAGACCATGAAGGCGAAACCCAGGAGCCAGACGCCCCGCCGGATGGCGTGCGTCAGGAGGCTCAACCGCATCGTGGTCTCTTCAGGGGCGTCCTCTACCCCCATGCGCTGAAAGACGCTCGTCAGCGCGTTCGAAAGTGCCGCCGCGACTGCAAGGACATAGACCATCGCCTCGACTGCGACTTTAGTGGTGGGGTGTCACGGCTCATGCAGCCGACTCACAGCTCGCACTCAGGCGCGCGGGAATGCCCGTCGATCGCCCGACGACGCACATTCGATGCGCGCAACGGAAAGCCGCGCCGAATCGCGGCTCCTCCGGGCCGCGATCTCGCAGGATTCCCGTCGAAGACACCCGATTGTGACAATTTGGTTACGGTCCGCTTCATTTTTCGTCATTTGTTCCGATATTGCGCAGAGGCGGAATCGGGACGACGACCAGTCATCGGGGCTGGCCGCGAGACGAGGGAGTGTGATGGGAACCAAGGGGCTGTTGAAGCGATGGGGCTTCGCCGCCATCGTGCTGAGCGTGTCGATCCTGGCCGTGGCGCCGGCGACCGGCGGAGCGGGTGCGTCGACCAAGGCGTCCTCCTCGGGAGGCACGGCCACCATGGCCCTCGACGAGAACCTGGCCGGATTCAACATCAACACCTCGGCCGCCAACTCCTACGTGCTCCAAGAGATCCTCAACATGGTGTGGCCACAGGCCTTCATCGTGAACAACAAGCTGCAGCCGGTGATGAACAGCCAGCTGCTCGAGAGCGCCACGGTGACGAGCCAGGATCCCCAGACCGTCGTCTACAAGATCAACCCC
>DAHUZK010000082.1 GCA_027306605.1 Acidimicrobiaceae bacterium | reverse complement strand
CGAACTCGGGCCCGGGATTCCCCAGCCCCACCACGAGCAGGTCCGCCGGGGTCCCCCGGTGCTCCGACCGGGCGAAGGGGCGGCGCAGGGCCTAGCTCGCTTCGGACTGGGCCTCGGATGCTCCCCCGCTCGCCTGGGTGGGCCCGGCAGCCTCGCCCTCCGCGGCCTCGGCACCCTCTGCCGCCTCCCCTTCGGCCGGCGCCTCCTCGACGACCACCCGTGGGGGCTGACCGATCGCCACGGCCGTCTCGGTGTCCACGTCCGTCGTGACGCCCGCCGGCAGCACGAGATCCGAGACCCGGACCTGACCGCCAATGGTGAGCCCGCTGATGTCGGCCTCGATCGCGGAGGGGATGTCGGTCGGGAGTGCGTTGACGGTCAGGCTGAACATCTGCTGCTCCACCAGACCATCACCGTGGTGCACCTCGATGGCCTCGCCCACCAGGGTTATCGGGACCTCGGCGCTGATGACCTCGTCGCGCCGGACGGTGACGAAGTCGACGTGGGTGACCGTCTGCGCCACCGGATGGCGCTGCATCTCGCGGGCCAGTGTCAGGTAGGTGCCCGATCCCGTGTCGAGGGAAAGCAGCTGGTTGGAGCCGGCCTCACTGTTCAGAGCGACCCGAAGCTCGCGGGCCACGACGGCCACCGGGATCGGGTCGGTCCCCCGCCCGTAGATCACGCCGGGGATCTTCCCCTCGCGGCGCAGGCGGCGCACGGCGCGCGAGCCGAGCGGTCGCCCGATCTCGGCGGCAAGTACGACTTCAGCCATGATGGAATCTCCTCGGGTGGCGAGAGCGGTGAGCGCGGAGGGAGCGATCCTCCGGCGAACGGCCTTCCAGCGTAGCCGCGCCGGCCACGCGCCACCCACCGGGCCTTGACCCCGGGCCCGCCGGCGGTCGGACGGTACCCGCAGCGGCCCGTCGCTAGGCCAGGTTGTCCCCGCCGAAGATCTCCGAGACCGACGTGTCCTCGAAGACGGCGTCGATGGCGTCGGCGATGATCTTGGCCACCGAGAGCACCTCGAGCTTGTCGAAGGCGTGGTTCTCGTTCACGGGCAGCGTGTCGGTCACGACGACCCGAGAGATCGAGGAGGCCTTGAGGCGGTCGACCGCGGGACCCGAGAGGACTCCGTGGGTCGCCATGGCGCAGACCTCGGACGCTCCCGCCTCGGCCAGCAATTCGGCGGCGGCGCAGATGGTCCCAGCTGTGTCGATCATGTCGTCGATGAGCACGCAGTGCCGGCCCTCCACCTCGCCGATGACATGGCGCGCCCGCACCTCGTTGTAGGTGCCGCGCGGGCGTGTCTTGTGGATGAGGGCCAGGTCGCACCCCAGGTGCTGGCTGTAGCGCTCGGCCACCTTCACCCGCCCGGCGTCGGGTGCCACCACGACGACGTCGCCGCCGAAGTTCTCCTTCATGTAGCCCTCGAGCACGGGCGCGGCCACCAGGTGGTCGAACGGCGTGTCGAAGAAGCCCTGGATCTGTCCCGAGTGCAGGTCCACGCTGACTACACGGTCCGCGCCCGCCGCCGACAGCATGTCGGCGACCAGCTTGGCGGTGATGGGCTCACGCCCGGTGGACTTGCGGTCCTGGCGCGAGTACCCGTAGTACGGGCAGACCGCGGTGATCCGCTTGGCCGACGCGCGCTTGGCGGCGTCGATCATGATCAGCTGCTCCATCAGCGAGTCGTTCACCGGGGAGGCGTGCGTCTGGACGATGAACACGTCGCAGCCGCGGATGGAGATGTCGTACTTGCAGTAGATCTCCCCGTTGGCGAACTCCCGCAGGTTCGCCTCCCCCAGCTCGACACCGAGATGGCCTGCGATGTCACGCGCCAGTGCGGGATGGGCGCGGCCGGATACCAATTCGAGGCGACGACGCGGGATGAGCTCCACGATCCCAACGCTACTGCGCCGTCACGGGTCGCGTCGCCGTTGGGCAGGCCGGCGGACTCCGGCCGTGCCCGCCAGGCCCTGGTGTCGGCTCAGGCCTCCGGGCCGGCGACGAGGGAGTGGGGCGCGACCTCGGTCCCGTCGGGGACCTCGGCGCCGGCTTCGAGAACGCTGTACGGACCGACGCGCGCATCGGCGCCGATCGTCGCATGCGTGCACATGCTCGCGGCCACGACGGCACCCCGGCCCACGGTCGTGTCGGTGAGGACCGTGTTCGGCCCGATCTCGGCGCCGGCGTCCACCCGGCAGGCGCCCCGCAGGATCACCCCCGGCAGCAGGGTGACGTCCGCCTCCAGCTGGGCCCCGGCGTCCACGTACGTCCGTTCGGGGTCCCACATGGTGACGCCCCGGCGCATCCAGCGCTCGTTGATGCGGTCGCGCAGCTCGGCCTCGGCCACCGCCAGCTGCGCCCGGTCGTTCACGCCGGCCGCCTCCATGGAGTCGGGCAGCACGAGCGACTGCACGGTGTAGCCGGCGCTCGAGAGCACCGCCACGGCGTCGGTGAGGTAGTACTCGCCCTGGGCATTGGCCGGGCTGAGCCGCCGCAAGGTCGGCGCGAGGATGCTGCGGCGGAAGCAGTAGATCGACGTGTTGACCTCGGCGATGGCCCTCTCCTCGTCGGTGGCATCGGCTTCCTCGACGACACGGGCCACCGCGCCGTCCTTGCCGTGCACCACCCGGCCGTAGCCGCTCGGGTTCTCGACCACCGCGGTGAGCAGCGTGGCGCCGGCATCCTCGGCCCGGTGTTCCCGCACCAGCGCCGCCAGGGTCTGGGGCCGGAGCAGTGGGGTGTCACCCGGCAGGACGACGACGTCCTCGATCTCGTCGTCGTCGTCGGGCAGCCCCGTCAGCCCAACGGCCAGCGCGTCGCCCGTTCCCGTCCGGGCCAGCTGCTCGACGAACTCGATCTCCATGGTGGGAGGGGCGTGCTGGACCAGGGTCTTGGTGACCCACTCGGCCCGGTGGCCGACCACGACGACGACCCGGCGCACGTCGATCTCGGCCATGGCGTCGAGGACGTGCAGGATCATGGGACGTCCACACAGACGGTGCAGCGGCTTCGGCCGCTCGGAGCGCATCCGCGTGCCCTCTCCAGCAGCCAGGACCACAGCGGAGAGGCGGCGGTCGGACATGGACCACTTCTTACCCCGCGGCGGCCCCCGGCGTGCGTATGGGACACTCGGGGCATGGCCGAGCTGCTCCCCTACGACGAATTCTCGATGTTCCACGAGAACGCCGAGGAGTACGGGATCCCCTACGCCGGCCCGCCGGACGTCCAGCGTGTCGCGGTCGAGGTGGCCCCCGGACGCAACGTGTCGAGCCTGCTCTGGGGCGCCGGTACCGGGCCGCCCGAGCTCGTGCTGGTGCACGGTGGCGCCCAGAACGCCCATACGTGGGACACGGTGGCGCTCGCCCTCGGCCGCCCCTTGCTGGCGATCGACCTTCCCGGCCACGGCCACTCCGACGGCGGGCCCGACGGAGCGATCTCACCTGCGAGCAACGGGCGGGACCTGGCCGCCGTGATCGCCGAGCTGGCGCCCGATGCCCGCGGCGTGGTGGGCATGTCGCTCGGCGGCATCTCGTCGCTCGCCCTCGCTGCTCAGGCGCCGCAGCTCGTACGTGCCCTGGTGCTGGTCGACGTCACCCCCGGTGTCAATGCCGAGAAGGCTGCGCCCATCACAAACTTCGTCAACGGCCCGACGAGCTTCGCCAGCTTCGAGGACCTGCTGGCGCGGACCATGGAGCACAATCCCGGCCGTTCGGAATCCTCGCTGCGGCGCGGCATCCTGCACAACGCCGTCCAGCGCGAGGACGGCTCCTGGGTCTGGCGCTACGCCCGCTTCCGCACGGAGCCCGTGCGCGCCCACCCCGAGTTCGGAGACCTCTGGGAAGCGGTCTCGGGACTCACGGTGCCCGTGCTGCTCGTGCGGGGGCTGGCATGGTCCGTCGTGGACGACGCCGATGTGGCGGAGCTGCTGCGCCGTCAGCCCTCGGCGAAGATCGTCGGCGTGGAGGGTGCCGGCCACAGCGTCCAGGGCGACCGGCCTCTCGAGCTGGCTGCCATCATCCGTCAATTCCTCTTCCCCGACGCCTGATGGGTGCAACCGGCTGATGGCCAAGTTCGACAGGAAGACCTGGCTCTCGCCCCGCGCCCTGAAGCTTCACGCGGTCATCCTCATCGTCGTCCCCGCCTTCATGGCCCTGTGTGTGTGGCAGATCTACCGCGCCACCGGCGGCAACAACCTGTCGTGGGCCTACGTCTTCGAGTGGCCGCTCTTCGCAGGCTACGCCGTCTACATGTGGTGGCGCTTCCTGCACGAGGACACATCTGAAACGCCGTCCGCCGACACCGACACGGGCTCTACCGGCCGCCCCACCGACGGGGACACGGTCGACGAAGACCCCGAGCTCGTGGCCTACAACGCATATCTGGCGCAGCTCGCCGACCAGGACCAGGCCAGGCACCCGGGCCGCAAATCCTGAAAAATAGCTGCTTCAGTTGCCGACGCTGTCGCTGGACGCGAACTCCTCGGCGTCCACCGTCGCCGGCTTCCGGGCAATCGTAAGGGTGTCCAACGCAGTTGGTGTCGGCCAGCCTAGGGCGCAACGTATCCGATCTTTCAACTGTGTCCGCCTCGTCGTCGCCACGTTCCACCGGTGGCTCTCACCTGGGTAAGTTCGTCGAGAGATGCGCGGCTCCAGCGCGTAGACCTGAGATGTCAGAACCTGCAGCCCAGCCTCGGTGCAGAGAGCACGCATCCCTTCAGGGAAGACCCGCCAGCAGTCGACCGGCGCCTCGTGGTACGGCCAACTGACCGGGTTGACGGTGAGGATGTATCCGCCCGGTCTGCAGACCCGAGCGATCTCTACGAACCAAGCCCACACCCGCGGCACATGTTCGAGCACTTGTCCCGAGACCACGACGTCGAAGCTCTCATCGGGAAAAGGAAGCGAGTAGGGGTCGGTCATGGCGTAGTCGACCCCGCTGCCGTCAGAGGCAAAGCGACGCCCTCGATTGGGGTCGTAGACGAGATCGACCGTCGTCCATTCGACGTCGCTTGCCGTCACGAGACTCTGGTAGGTGGAGGGTTTCGCATCCGGACCGATCTCGAGCACCCGCTTGCCACTCTCGATGAACCCGACCGCATGTCGCTCGAAAACGAGGCGACTGTTCAG
>DAHUZK010000049.1 GCA_027306605.1 Acidimicrobiaceae bacterium | reverse complement strand
GATCAGTGAGTCGTGTCTGAACAACTGGTTGGCCCAGGCCGACCGTGAGGACGGCATCCGCTCCGGCCCGACCAGTGCCGAGCTCGAGGAGAACCGTGCCCTGCGTCGGCGCAACCGGCTCCTCGAGCAAGAGAACGAGGTCCTCCGCCGGGCAGCCGCCTACCTGTCCCAGGCGAATCTGCCGGGAACATGATCTACCCGCTCGTCAAGGATCTGGCCGCTGACGGGATCCCCGTCGCGGTGACGTGCAGGGTGCTCAAGATCGCCCGCCAGCCCTACTACCGCTGGCTGGCCAACCCGGTCACCGACGCCGAGCGGAACGAGGCGCAGCTCACCAACGCCGTCTTCGACGCCCATCGGGACGACCCCGAGTTCGGCTACCGGTTCCTGGCCGACGAGGTGCACGACGCCGGCTTCACTGTCTGCGAGCGGACGGTGTGGAAGATCTGCTCGACCAACGGCTGGTGGTCGGTGTTCGGCAAGAAGAAGGCCCGCAAGACGGCCAAGGTGACCACCCCGGCCCACGACGACCTCGTGCGCCGCCAGTTCGAAGCCGAGGCCCCGAACCAGCTGTGGCTGGCCGACATCACCGAGCACCCGACTGGCGGAGGCAAGCTCTACCTCTGCGCGGTCAAGGACGCCTGCTCCAACCGGATCGTCGGCTCCTCGATCGACAGTCGGATGAAGGCCCGTCTGGCCGTCCAGGCCATCGAGAACGCCGTCGCCCGGCGGGAAGACGTGGCCGGTTGCATCTTCCACGCGGACCGAGGATCGCAATTTCGCGCTCGGAAAGTCCACCGATCCCTGGTCCGCCATCACATGGTCGGCTCCCTGGGTCAGGTCGGCTCGGCCGGCGACAATGCCGCCATGGAGAGCTTCTTCTCGCTGCTCCAGAAGAACGTCCTCGACCGTCAGCACTGGGCGACCCGCGACGAGCTCCGCATCGCCATCGTCACCTGGATCGAGCGGACGTATCACCGTCGGCGACGTCAGGACGCCCTGGGTCGCTTGACCCCCATCGAGCACGAAACCATCATGACCCCGCCGGCAGTCCAGGCGGCCTAACCCAACTTGTCACCGGATCGTGCAGCAGACCCGTCCGGCAATGTCGGGCGGGGAAACTTCCGGGGGTGAAGGTAGGTGGCCGTTGGCTGATCCATGTCGCGAAACTGTCGGAACAACTCAATGGAAGCGATGCCGGGCGACCTCAGCGGCAACGAATTTGGGAAGGCCGCCAGGATGTCCGAGGGTGACATCTCAACGGAACTCGTCGGGGGCGGTAGGGGGTGAGGTGGCTGATCATGGTGCGTCTGACACCTTCGATCTGTACCGCAGAAGGAGTAACACCTTCTGACGCGGGTCGAGGGTCACATGGTCAGACCAGACGCGGCTTCCTCGCCTGGTGCATTGACCAGTGTCTTCCGAGCCAGTCGAGATGTCTGGCCGAGAGCTTCACGTGCGGAAGTGTGTTGTGCAACTGCCGGTAGAGGGCGTAGGGGGCCAGCTCATCCGAGACGGTGATGTGCCCGGTCCCGGGATCGACCAATATGAGCCCGATATCGAAGAGCGTGTGAATGTCACTCCGCAGAAGCAGTCCTCCATCCTCATGGTGCCTTCCCTCCTCGGCGTAGCTGTAGAGATGGCAGGCCTGCAGTGCGCTGGGAGGGGCTGCACCTGAAAACGCGCACGTCAGCCGGAACTGGTCGATGAGATGGCGCCTGAATTCTCCCTGTCCGACTCGGACCCGTACCTTCGCCAGGACGTGTCCGCCTGGGCCCGCCGAGTCTCCGTCTCCGAGGAACCGGGCTTCTCCGACGTACCCCTTCGTCACGAGAGCCTGGATGAAGTCCACCCACCGGAAGCTCCGGATGCTCAATTGCGAGCCTGGGCTGAAACAGAGATCCCGCAGTTCTGGACCCGAGAGGCCACCACCGAGGTCTATCCAGTCCCGATCGTGGCGTGACGAGTAGGTGGTGACCTGGATTTCCATCTCCAGCGGAGCGTCGAAGACGTGCTGGCACTTGTAGCACTTGAAGGTCGGGCTGAGATCTATCCGCGCCTTTATCGCCGCCTTGCCGCACCGGGGGCATTTCCGAAGGATCTTGACGGCCGAGCCGGTCTCAATCGCCTCCACCGTGGATGCTCCGAGCAGCGTGAACTTGTCCCACAGGACGATCCGATCGCCTACTGCGACGGCGTCATGGTTGGGAACCGTACTGTCCCACAGGTAGCGCTCACTCGGGGCGTCCTCGTACCCGTCATTGCCTCCGTGCTGAGTGCGTCCAGCCACGGCCATCGCCAGCCATGCGTTAGGCATTCGGGGCCTTTCTAGTTCCGGACAGTGCCAATCTCGTCGAGTTCAAGTGGGGCGCCACCCAGGGCGGCATTCGACTCGATCGAGATCCGATTCAGAAGCCTTGAAAACTCGGCATCACCGAGCACGTCAAGTGAGACGTGAGATCTCACGGCTCGGGTTCGACGGGTCAGTTCGCGGACGAACTCGGATCGTGCGACGGTCAACCCCGCGAGCTCCGCTCTCCAGATCGCTGAGAGCAGCGCTTGGGATGTGTGCCGATTTCCTCCGAGAGATGGACGCTCCATGATCTGGACGAATTCATCTTCACCCAGTGGTGTGCATCCGTCCGGTGCGGCATCGAGGTCGGTTTCAAATGCCCAGGCTCGCCACCAGGTCCGACGCAGCACGTTCCTCGGGTGCCCGATGATCCGATCGGTTGCCCGGTCGGGAAATCGCCAGGGGCCGATCTCCGGGACCACTACTAGGGTCAGGAACGACCAGACCCCTTCGGCCGCGGCATCACCGGGGACGATCCCCATCGATTCGTACAGCGCATTCCCCACCGGCCGGTCAAATGACTGCCCAGCGGCCCGCTTCAACGGCTCCGGATAACCCGCCGCAGCTGCGACCTTCCGGATTCGCTCCTGGACATGAAGCATCCTTGTGGATCCCACAGGATGGCCACCGGTGGCAGCAAACGGAGCATCAGGATGGTCAACGGCACCCATTTCCCTGAGTATCTCCAGAGGGAGTCCCATCCGTTCTTCCATCAGGCGAAGGGCCGAGTCATGTCCCAAGCGGGGGTAGAGAAGGAGTGATTCGTTATCGGGCATCGAACAGTCCACTCCGTTGCTGGATCCGAGCTTCGATCCGTGACGGATCGGTCCGCCACCAGTTCCGTATCGTCGTCGGGCTGTCAGTGGGCCAGACGGTCGACAGGACGTTCCGGAGCACCCCCGCCACGGATGTCGCCTCGGCATCGAAGTCGGAGTGGACGATCTCGTCGTTGGACAACGCCAGCATGACCATAAGTCTCATGACGTCCCAACGCAGCACGCTCCTGAGCCGCGACGCTTCACTGTCATCCGACCCTTCCATCATTCTCTTCACCGCTTCGATCCCGGAATTGAGAGTCAGTCGGGCCGAGGCCATGAACAAGGCGTCGAGCTCGCTCAGATCGATCTCGAGAATCCATCCGGCGTTGATGTCCTGGGGGTGGGAGACGCCGAAGTCGGATGAATCCGTCGGAAACTGGGCCCCGGTCCCCTCGAGGAGAGTGGAAGAACTCGCCCGCCAGAGGATGCTCCCGACCTGATCCGGAGCAAGCAGGTCCATCGGTTCCGGACGGGACGTCGTCAGCAGCGTCTCCAGTGTCAGCCGTCCACCCAACTCGCTGCTGTCGAGCTGACATTCGATCTGACCATCGAACACGTGGACGTCCGGAACAGGGACGACGGCGACCGCCCTCTCGATCCTGGTCGTGTCCGATCGGACGAGGACGACGAGTGTGAGTTGGCTCAATAGATCCAGACGGCATGCCTTCAGGATGGACAGTCGGTCCAGCCAGATGTGGGCGGTGACACTGAATTCAGCCTGATAGTCCCAGTGATCAACCTCGGACGGAAGGGGTCCCGTGTAGCCCGAGTACGCAGCGATCCAATCACCATGGCGGACGTACTCGTCGGGTGCGACGCGAAAGGGGGCGACGGGGACTCTCATCCGTCCATCGCCTCGGGCTGAACATCGAGAAGGACCGACGTATCGTGACCTCGTGCGATCGAGACCTCGATCTCGGTGTGGTGGGGGGTCGGCAATTCCAATGCCGCCTCGGTTCCATCCAGAGAGACGCTCTCGCCATTGAATCTCGCTCGGATCAGCCGAAGCGAGGGATCGAGATCCGCGTCACTGGATGCTCCGTCGAGTGCGACGCCGCAGGCGAGATGCAATGTCGTGCCAGCGGATCCGGGCTGCGGATCGACGGCAATACGGACGACCGTGATCGGCACCCCATCGAGCAGTTCGGGTCCTGCGGAGACCGTCCTCACCCTCGCTCCCCGTTCGCCACCACCTCCGGCCCCGCCCGAACCGGTCGGCCTACCGGGCCCGGAAGCATCCACGGTCCTCACGAGGTCGGCGAGCTGTGATGCCACCAGACCGGTACTCAGCGTGCCCTCTTCGTCTTCCTCGACGGCTGGATCCCATCGATCCTCCAGGGCCCGCCGTATCTCCCTCAGACCCACATTCACGATGGATCGACGCGTCCTGTCCGGGAGCAGGTCCGGTTTCCACGAGTCATGCGTCGGCGGCTCCGATGCCGCAAAGCTTGCGTCGTGATCCGGACGGCAGAGGAAGACGCCCGCCCACTCCATCGACCCCGAAGGAGCCGGCGGACCCTCCAGGTACTCGACGACGAGTTCGGGAGTCCGGAGGAGTGCGACGTGGTGACTTAGCTTCCCAATCAGAGCCGCCGGGCCCGGGCTGTCAGCATCGTCGGCGTCGGAACCGTCGTCCACCTCGGCCCGGGCCCTCCTGATACCTGCCACCGTGACCAGATCTCCGATCTCCGTGCGGGGCCGGAGGCACTCGATCAGGTCATGCTGCTCACCGATCCCGGTCACCTCATCCGGATCGTCGAGCAGCAGTCGGAACGCCCGGGCGAACAGGTCGAGCGGTGGTCGTGCCCTGGGATCGGGAACCTTGACCTCATTGCCGTTGCAGGCGATCCAGATCTCCATCGGCGTGAGGCCGTCGCGGGAGATGAGCTTCGGCCAGAGGTTCCATGCTGCGGATTCCGCGAGGAAGTTCATCGCCTGCTCAAGAGTCCTGCCGCCCAGGTCGGGGGCCAGAATCATCAGGTTGGTTCCCGTCGCTCCATCATCGAACTCGGGCATACCAATCCGTCTTGCGATGTCATCGGCCGAACGTCCGGTGACCGGCACGGGGGCCCCGTCGACGTCCGCCCCCCACCAGTGCCTTCCCGTATGGAGCCGCTTGTTCCGGGTGAACTCATCGCCGATGGCGCAGCCGATCAGCCGTGTCTGGAGATGACCCTTTTCAATGGTCCTCGAGTGGATGACGACGGTTCTCACCGTCGAGACGACGTAGGAGATGGTCTTGCCGAACCCGTATGTGCCTCCGGTACCACCCGCGTCGTTCGCCTTTCCGACGTTCAATACGAAGTCGACCCAGTCGTAGACATCCGAAGCGCTCTCGTCTCCTGCCTGCAGCGGCCCACCGAGTCCGACGGTGTTGCGGTCGCAGATCAGGAAGACGGGCAGGCTGACGGAGGTGAGCGCCTCCGGTAAGCCCGTCCCCACGGCGCGCTCCGCATCGGTGAAGACCAGTTCACGTAGCCCGCTCACCTCGGACGCGGTGAGATCCCAGCCTTCCAGGGTGAACCAGACGGACTCCTCCTCATCGAGTCGGGCATCCCAGCTGTTCTGGGCCGCCTCCCTGATCAGTACCGCCAGCGGGTCGAGCTGCGGCCGGCCGAGCAGCTTCGAGAAGCCCGCCGCAGAAAGTCCCCCACTCTTCGGGAAGGCTTCCGGAACCCATTTCAGTGGGTCCACTGTAACTGTTCAGGCCCCGGCGGGCAGCCAGGCGTGACCCTCGAACAGTTGGCGTAGTCCGGCGAGCACGTTGTAGTCCTGCTTGCGCAGGGTCGACAGGTAGCTGCGGATGGCACAGAAGTTCCTCGCACCCTCGAGCGTGCGCCACGACCCGGAGATCTTCTGCTGGAGCTTCACCATGCGGATGTCTCGCTCCGCCTGGTTGTTGTCGAAGGGCACGTCGAAGTCGGTTGTGAACCGCAGCACGTCTGTGCGTTGGGTGTCGAGGCGGACGAGCAGATTGAACGCCTTCTTCACGTAGCCCGATCGCTTACCGACCTCGGGTGCTGGATTGAGGCTGAACCCCTTCGCCACCAACTGTCCGTAGCGAACCCGGATCGAGTGGAGGGTTGCGTCATCGAGGTGGTCGCTTCCCTTGGTGCGGGCAGCTTCGACGGCGTGCTTCGCCTCGACCAACAACCCGGCCAGGTCGTCGGCCCATCCCTGGTCCCAGCCGATGGCGACCGCCTTCAGCTCGCGGAGGTGGTGGGCGTTGCAGAGGGCATGGTCGATGTCGTAGTGGCGATAGGGCTTCCAGCCGTCATGGACCGCTATACCGGTCATCTCACCGATCACCCCGAGGTCGTCCATGGCCAACCGGCCCCGCTTCGGGTGACAGTCGATCAAGGTGAGTCGGCCGGTCGAGGCCGAGTGGACCCAGTGCAGCTTCCCGGCCGCCCGGCCGCCGGTCTCGTCAAAGTGCACGACCGGGGCGTCGTGGAGCAACCGGCGGGTGCTCTCCAGGAACGGCCCGGTGCCCTCTGCTGCCTCGGTGACCATCTGGGCCAGGGCCCCGACCGACACCGGTGCTCGAAGCACGTCAGAGAACAACTGGGCCATCCGGTCCATGGGCAGGTGCTGGTGGACCGCCAGGTAGGCGGCCAGGGCTCGGACGGAAGGCCCGTAACAGGCTGGGGCGATGGCTGTCCTCGGGAACTCCGCTTTGGTCGTGCACCCACACCGGCACCGCCGGCGCTCCGCTCTGTGTTCGGTGACAACGAGGCGGATCTCGGGCAGCTCGAATACCTGTCGACGTTCGGCATCGACGACCTCGGCATCTTCCAGGCCAGATCCGCACGACGAGCACGATGGTGGTGCGTGGTGGATCACGTGGTCGGGATCGGCCACCTGGGCCAGGTGCTTGCCCGGCGCTCCGGGCTGCTTGCCCTGCTTGCGGGCCGCTGCCCGACGCTCGGCACGCGATGGAGACGGCGGCTTGGAGAATCCTTCGGCCGATGGCGGCATGGACGAGTTGCGAGGATTGCGGCCGACACGTTCACGAAGATCGGCCACCTCCGCCCGCAGCGCAGCGATCTCCGCCGACTGCGTCGTCACCACGCCCTGCAACTGACTGACCAGTGCGACCAGCTGGTCGTAGGTCGGAGCGTCAGAGGAAGAATCGCGGGTCGGAATTCCCCACGGTACGCGCGTCGATAGCGGAGGTGGTGGACGCGACCGTCAAGGGGCCTGAACAGTTAC
>DAHUZK010000070.1 GCA_027306605.1 Acidimicrobiaceae bacterium | reverse complement strand
ACGGCCGCACACGCGGGGCACTGGAGCTCGCTGCGCGACCCGCATGCCGTGAGCACCACGCCGTCGGGCATTGACGCGCTCGAGAAGACGATCGAGCGCTTGCCGTCGACCGCGGAGCTGGCGTAGCCGCGCAGACGGATCGGATGACTGCACCAGCCGCAGCCGGCGCCCTGATCGAGGAAGCCGTGAAGCTGCTTTCGACGCGAATGGCGCCACAACGCCTCGACCATCGCACGATCCTCAGGATCCATGGCCGACCACGATGGAGAACGGTCGCGACAACTTGCCAGGTCAGAAGTGGTATCCAGCGAGACACAGCGAGCACCAGCGGTACCCAGGGAGTGCCAGCGGTATCCAGGGGGACACAGAAACAATTCTGAGAAATTTTCCGCCTCGCTCGGTTGTGGGCGCCGCCGGCCCCACAGGACCGTCGGCGCCCAGACCGAAATGTCGCAAAGCTCTCGAACTGTTCGTAGACCGGAGACGAAGGCGACGCGTACCGGCGGGGGAGCTGTGAGGAGTTCCTCTACCTGATCAAGAAGCGTCGAGCCGACCACGCGGCGACCTCGACGACCGGTCAGATGGATTGCTTCCGGACCGCCCTTTTGTGTCCTGCCGTGTCCAGGCGTGTCCCACGAGGTGTCGGTACACCTCCACCAGCGTCCCGGCCTGCACCTTCGCATCCGAGCCGCTCGTGGAGGTGGCGGGAATCGAACCCGCGTCCTCCGGAGCCGCAGTAGGCCTTCTCCGAGCGCAGCCGGCAAGAGATTGTCGAGGGCGGCACGTCTGCCGGCAGCAGTGCCGCCCCGTAACCAACGTAAGTGTCCTCAGTGCTCAGTTGGTGTGAGGCGCTGAGTGAGCCCTACTGAATGACGCCCGAGATCCGATCCGTAGGGCGGGGACCGGGCGGACGTCGCTACCTAAGCAGCGAGCGCGAGCTTTGGTTGCTCGGCGTTTGTTTTTGGTTCCGGCTCTTTAACGTGGCTCCGGAGACCACGGCTCGCTTCTCCTACCTTGACGACCGAAGTCGAAACCGATCACCCCCGTCTACGGGTTGCGGACCACCGTGGCCAGCTCCTCCATTGTACGGCCGACGGCGGACCGGGGGAGCGGGGTCGGCCGGAGCGGGGGGGAAGAGCTCCGGACCCCTCTGATCGGGCCGTACCGGGCGGGCACCCCCGTTAGCCGGCCCAGCGGCTGATCTCCTTGGTGGCCCGGGCGGCCTCCTGTGCGGCGTCCCTGGCCTTGAGGAGGTTGCGCTTGTCGTAGAGCCGTCGGCCCTTGGCCAGGGCCAGCTGCACCTTGGCCTTTCCGTCGCGGAAGTACAGGGACACCGGGATGAGCGTCAGGGACTGCTGCTGGGTCTTGCCCAACAGTTCGTCGATCTGCGCCCGGTGCACCAGGAGCTTGCGCTTGCGATCGGGGTCGTGGGCCCCGACGCCGGTGGCGAACTGCCAGGGCGGAATGTGCATCTGGAAGAGCCAGAGCTCGCCGTCGTCCACCCGGGCGTAGGCCTCGTTGAGCTGCGCCTTGCCCTGCCGCAGGGCCTTCACCTCCGAACCCCGCAGCACGATCCCGGCCTCGAAGGTCTCGAGGAACTCGTACTCGCGCCGAGCGCGCCGGTTGGTGGCCACCGTCCGGTCGCCACCACGATCCTCGCGGGCGGCCGCCCGCTTGGCGATCTGCTTCTTCGCCCTGGCCATGAGAGGTACGAGGGTACCCTTCGAGGGTGCTCCGCCTGCCCCGTCCCCTGTACATGGAGATGGTCGCCCACTGCCTCGAAGGCCTGCCCGACGAGGCCTGCGGCCTCCTGGTGGGGTCCTACGGGGGGGACGAGGTCGCCCACCTCTTCGTCACCCCCAACGCCGCCGGGTCGGCCATGGTCTACGAGATCGACCCCAAGGAGATGCTGCGGGTCGACCGCGAGGCCCGGGCGCTCGGGGCCGACATCATGGGCGTCTTCCACTCGCACACCCATACCGATGCCTACCCCTCGCCGACCGACGTCGCGCAGGCGACGGACCCGGCCTGGCACTACGTCCTCGTCTCGTTGCGGGACACGCACCCGGTCGTCCGCAGCTACCTGATCCGGGATGGGCACGTCAGCGAGGAGCAGGTGCAGGTCCCCGGCCTGGAGGTTCCCGGCCTGGACGGGCACACCGACCTGGGGCCCGACCCGGACCGGCCCGCCCACCCGGGGCCCGGCCCGGACCCGGGAGACCCTGAGAACCCCGGTGCGGGCGGGTTGCAGGCAACAGGCTGAGGGGCTGGGCCGGCCCGGGGCCGGCGGCTTGTAGAATCGTTACCGGATCAGTCAACAATCACCTGACCAGGTCGGCCCGGCCGGTCAGCTCCCGAAGACCCCACGAGGAGGCCCTGTGGCCGTCGATGTCCGCCTACCGACCGTGCTGCGAGGCCACGCCGGCGGTGCCTCCGTCGTCCAGGTGGACGGCGCCACCATCGGTGAGGTCCTCTCCAAGATGCTGGCCGAGTATCCCGGCATGTCCGGCCAGGTCCTCACGGAGGACGGCTCCCTGCACAAGTTCGTGAACGTCTACGTCGACGACGACGATGTCCGCTATCTGCAAGGCCTCGACACGCCGGTTCACGACGGGGCCGAGGTGTCCATCCTTCCCGCCGTGGCGGGGGGCTGAGGCCGCGGACCGCCTGCCGTCGTGGCGCTCTTCTCCTCCGTCCTCGACCTGATCGGCAATACGCCGCTGGTCGACGTCAGCGAGCTCAGTCCCAACCCCGCAGCTCGTCTCTATCTCAAGCTGGAGGGCCAGAACCCCGGCGGCTCGGTCAAGGACCGCATCGCGCTCTCCCTCGTCGAGGAGGCGGAGCGAGCGGGTGTCCTCGTGCCGGGCAAGCCGGACCAGGTGCTCCTGGAGCCGACCTCGGGCAACACCGGGATCGGCCTCGCCCTGGTGTGCCGGGTGAAGGGTTACCGGCTCAAGGCCGTCATGCCGACCAACGTCTCGTTGGAGCGCCGGCAGCTGCTCGAGCTGTGGGGCGCGGAGATCATCGAGTCACCCGGCTCCGAGGGGTCCAACGGTGCGGTGCGCCTGGCGCGCATGCTCTCGGAGGAGCATCCCGAGTGGGTCTATCTCTACCAGTACGGCAACCCGGCCAATCCCAAGGCGCACTACGAGGGCACCGGTCCCGAGATCCTGCGGGACTGCCCTGGTGTCACGCACTTCGTCGCCGGTCTCGGCACCTCGGGCACCTTGCTCGGCGTGGGCCGGTTCTTGCGCGAGAAGCTCGGGGACAAGGTGCAGATCTGGGCCGTCGAGCCGCCGGCGGGGGAGATGGTCGACGGGCTGCGCAATCTCGACGACGGCTACATCCCGCCGATCTTCGAGAACCTGGGCGGCGCGGAGCTGCTCGACCGCAAGACGGTGGTGCGCCCCCGGGAGTCGATCGAGTGGACCCGGCGCCTGACCGAAGTGGGGGTCTTCGCCGGCATTTCGACCGGCGCCGCCCTCGCCGGGGCGGTCAGGTGCGCCGCGTCGGTACCTGACGGGGAGGAGGCCTCGATCGTCGTGATCTCGGCCGACGGGGGTTGGAAGTACCTCTCGACCGGTGTCTGGACCGGCGATCTCGACGAGGTCGCCGAGCGGACCAAGGGGATCATCTACTTCTAACCGTTCCGGTCGTCCGAACCGTTCCGGTCGTGCCCTCGTCCGGGTCCATCATCCGCTGACGGTCGTCTGGAGCGGCGACAGTGCCTCCTGGCTCAGTGTGGCGGCTGTCGAGGCCGGCAGGTTGGGTGCTTGGAAGAAGCGCGTGCGCGTGAGGACCAAGGTCGCCGGCGTCGCGGTCAGCGTGGGATCGGTGATCGGGACGGAACCCGATGGGGCGGTGAGGTTCACACCGTTCTGACCCCATGCTGCGGCGTCGCCCGTGCATTGTGGAGGCGATGCGGGGTTGCTGTCCTCGTACACCGTCGTCGCGGCCAGTCCGCTGATATCGGTGCTGATGGATCGGACCGTCACGAGCGACCCCTGCGCACCGGACACCATCTGCCACGATGCGGGCGGCGTCGAGCCGGTGGTCCAGGAGATCGGTTTCACGGCATCGGGCTTTCCGTCGATCGGCACGTTGCTGTTCGACGGGTCCGAGTAGGTCAGGCCCGTCGTGCCGGTCACGAAGTCGTCCGCGCTGCCGTACCCGGGGAGGCCTGCATGACCGCGGAGCTCCGTCACGGTGTCCTCGCGGTCGGGATAGAAGATGTCGGTGTTCACGGTGTACTTGTAGCTGTTGGCGCCGATGTACGAGCGGATCGCCCGCACCGGGCCGGAGATGTTCACGACGAAGGCGCCCTCTCCGGGGTTGTTCGCACCTCCGTCGAACGTGTCCTCGCTCCGGCTGCACGTGTTCACGACGTAGTAGTGGGTGCGCTCGAGGATGTTGGTGCCGCTGGAGCCTCCGTCGGTGATCGAAAGGCCGTTGTTGAGCCAGCGATCGCCGTAGGTCTGTGAATAGAACGGCGTCGACACCGTGGAGTGTTCCGGATTGAAGCCCCAGGTGTTGTTGGGCGCCAGTGAGCTCGTGCCCATCTTGTAGGTCGACGTGTAGGAGCCCGAGTCGAGGCTGAACGTGTACTTGACCCCGTCGGTCCCGGCGCTGCCCCCGGTCAAGGTGTCGCTGTGGAACAGGTACACGTACCCGAACTGGGAGGTGTTCAGCGGATCGGTGGCCTTGACCTCCTCGCGCGTCGAGGCGGTGACGTCAGGGGGATCGGCGACGGAGCTCCCGACCTGCTGGCCCGAGTCGTTGGCCAGGAACGAAAGTTGATCGAGGGCGTCGAAGTTCGGGTCCGACGCCGTTGGCGTGTAGGTGGGGCTCGACGAGTACCCGGCGGTGAGGGTGGCCGGCGGCGTGTACACCAGGATCTTGTAGGGGGTGCTGGTGCCGTAGAGCGTCGGATACGCCGACGTCGGCAGGTGGTAGATCTGGCCCGGACTGACCCAATCGCGTTGGTCGACTTGCACCGGAATCTGATGCCAGGTCGTCCCGTCCCACGCGAAGCCGACGATGTGCATCGGGTCGGTCCCCAGGAGCTTCGGGAGCGAGCTCCCGTCCAGCACGACAGGATCGGACGGACGCGAGAGCGTCGCGCCGAACCGGGTGCACGCCGCGAGGCCGAACACGACGAGTCCGGCCGCCAACGTGACCAGGACGCTGCGAGATCGCAGGAGTCTCACGATTTGCCCCTCCATCCGATTCACCCCGAAGAACGTGGGTGATTATGACATGCGGTCCCGGATCCACCGGGCCATGTCCTCGATGCCGGCCTCGGTCAGCGGATCGGCGGCCAGCGCCAGGATCCGTGCCGCGGTCTCCTTGCCGTCGTGGTCGTCGGGAGGCGGTTTCCAGGGGTGCCCGTTGCGCAGGCAGAACTCGATGGTGGCGACCAGGGCGACGGGTGCGTTGCCGTCCTCGAGCGGATGGTTCTTCACCAGGTGCGCGCACAGCACCGCGGCCTTGGTGGCGAAGTCGGGATAGAAATCCTCGCCGCCGAAGCTGGCCAGCGGGGCGTGGAGCGCCGAGTCGGCGAGATGAAGGCTCGATGTCTCCGCCACGCGCTTGGCCGGGATCTCGAGGACGGACTCGGCGATGAGGAGGAAGTCGGCCAGTTCGAGCGCCCGGACGGTGTCGGTGCCCGCGCCGACGAATGCGTCCGGACTCATCGTTTCAGGCGCTCCAGGGCTCGTTCGTTCTGCCGCAGCGCGGTGGTCAACCGCAAGGAGAAGGCGCGATCCGCACGGCGGCGCCGGACGGCCGTGTCGAGCGTGGGCCGCCGCCCGCCACCCGGGGACGGTACCGGCGCTGCAGGATCCCTGTCCTCAGCCCCGCCCGCGTCTTGGCCCCGCCACTGCGTGTCGCCGTCCACGGTCCGATCCTACGGGTGGGACGGGCGAGGGGGTGCCGGTCTGCCGGTCAGCCGGTCAGCCGGTCAGCCGGTCAGCCGGTCAGCCGGTCAGCCGGTCAGCCGCGGGCCAGTTGGCACAGCCTGGTGACGGTGTTCCAGTTCCTGGTCGTGCTGAGCACGCCGAGGCGCCGCTCCAGGAACGTGCCCGTGTACTTGGTGCCCGCGTAGCCGTCGGGCGTGGAAACGTAGACCTCGCTTCCTTCCACGACGAGGGCGTCACGGCCGCTCGGCGGAAGGTCCAGTGCTGCCAGCGCCTTCGTGGACGGAGCGCTCCGCAGGAACGTCACGTGGTGGCGAGCAGGGTCGGCTCCTGCCTCGGCGTAGGGGCTGGACGAGCCGATCCTCGTCAGCTCGGCGACCGAGCGCACGATGACGGCCGGGGCGGCTCCGAAGTCCTGGGCGAGCCGCTCCTCGAGAGCCGAGGCCACGGCTGCGTCGCGTCGCGGCGTGGCCGAGAAGAGAACGTTCCCCGTCTGGATATACGTGGAGACGTCCTCGTAGCCGAGGCCCTCGACGGACGACCGCAGTTCGCTCATGGCCAGACGCCCGTGCCCGGCGACGTTGACGCTGCGGAGCAAGGCCACGTACCGGGGCATCTGTGCAACCTATCGGGCCTGTGGTGGCCGGAGCCGCTCCGGCCGATCCAGGCGGAATCGAGACACGTCGACGCTGGGCACGCGGCCTTCGGCCAGGTCGGCCAGCATCTCGCCGAGGACGGGCCCGAATTTGAAACCGTGTCCGCTGGTCCCGCAACCGACGACGACATTGCCTCTGCGGTCGAGGACGAAATGGGTGTCCGCCGTGTTGTCGTAGACGCAGCGCTCCGTGCGGACCGGCTCGGGGTCCAGTGACGGGAGCAGCCTGCCGACGGCGTGCCTCAAGGTGGCGAGCAGGGTCGGGTCGTCGGGGACGGTCCAGGTGTCGGTGGGGTCGTAGCTGGGCAGCAGGGGACCGGGGGTGTGGTGGGAGACCTTGTAGAGCCTGTCCCCTCCGGGGACCGGCAGGCCGTAGACCATGTCCTCACCCCACTCGATGAACACGGGCGGCAGCTCCTCGGCCGCCCCCGCCCGGAAGTAGGCGACCTGGGGGACCGATGGACCGGGAACCCCGGCACCGCCGGCGGCCGTCGCGCCGGGGAGCAGATCCAGCGCGGCCGGGCCGGCACAGTCGACGACGATGTCGGCTCGGAGCTCTTCGCCCCGCGCCGTACGCACGCGCGCCGTGTCGGCATCGTCGTGGATCCCCGTGACGACGACGCCGGCGCGCACGCTGAAGCGCCCGACGTCGCACAGCGCTCGAAGGCATTCGTCGGCCACCAGGACGCCCGACGACGGCTCGAAGAGCACCGGACCGCGGCAGGCGATCGAGGGAAAACGCTCCCGGGCTTCGCGCGCAGACCATTCCTCGTAGTGCACCTGGTGCGCGGCCAGCGCCGCGGCGACGGCGGTCAGGGAGGACCGGTCACCGAGCGACAACTGCCCCGTCGGGACGAGCAGTGCGCGGCCGGTGGCCTCCTCGAGTCGCCGCCACCGTTCGGCGGCGCGCATCGCCATGTCGACATAGGTGCCCTCCGGGTAGCCAAGACGGAAGATCCGCGCGTCACCCTTCGAGCCGGCGCATGCGTGGCCGATCGCCGGACCGGCTTCGAGGACCTCGACCGACCACCCCCGCTGCGCCAGCGCACTGGCGGCGCAGAGGCCGAGGAGACCGCCACCGACGACGAGGCAACGGTGGTCGGCGCGCACGCCGACGATCATAGGAATGCCCCGGTGCCTCCGGACCCGAGCGACGCCGGCGGCCCGTCGATGTGCAGCGGTCCTCCCGAGGGCCCGCAGTACGCTCGCCACAGTGACGAGCGGGCTGGAGGTGCCGTCGGCGCTCCCTGAGGCGCACCGCACCCTGTCGCCATCCGACCACGATGCGCTCGACGTGGCGGAGGCCGGGATGGGGACGGTGCACGGCGCCGGCGCCGGGCCGACCTCGAGGACGAGGGGCCCCGATCGGGGGCGGCGGCTCCTGGGCACGCTCGCCTTTCACCTCGTCGCCCTCGCCGGGTTCACGGTGCCGGCGCTCGTCTTGTGGTGGCACGTCTGGTCCGGACATCCGAGCGCCACCCTGACCTGCAGCTGCGGCGATCCCGCTCAACAGGTCTGGTTCATGGAGTGGCCGGCATGGGCGGTCGCCCATCTCCACACCCCGTTCTTCTCCGACGCCGTGAACGTGCCCGACGGTGCCAACCTGCTTTCGAACACGTCGGGAACGCTCGTCGGCGTCGTCTTGGCTCCCGTCACGTGGGCGTTCGGTCCCGTGGCCTCCGCCAATGTCGCACTCACCATGGCGCCGGCGCTGAGCGCCTGGGCCTGCTTCGCCGCCGCCCGCCCGCTCGTCCGGTGGAAACCCGCCGCCGTCCCGGCCGGCTTGGTCTTCGGTTACTCGGCGGCCGTCGTCTCGTCACTGACGTTCGGCCACGTTTCCGTGAGCTTGCTGGTGATCCCACCCTTCCTGTTCTCCACGCTGCACGAGATCCTCGTCCGTCAGGAGCACTCGGTGCGCCGTGACGGCCTCGTGTTGGCCGCGTTGCTCGTCGCCCAGTTCTTCATCTCGCCCGAGATCTTCGTCATCTGCGGGCTCCTCGGGGTGGTGGGCGTCGTGGCCGTGACGGTAATCGGCTGGCGCCAGCTCGTCGGCCGTGCGGGCCACGCCCTCCCGGCGCTCGCCCTCGCTGCCGGCCTCACCGCGGTGATCCTCGCCTATCCCGTCTGGTACGGCCTGGCCGGCCCACAGGCCGTGACCGGGGTGCTGTTCTCGCTCGCACCCTTGACCGGTGTCCCGCTCTCGGGCCTGGTCTCAGCGGGCCCGTCCGCCGCTCCCGCCGGCGTGTACATCCGGTTCGGTGGCTATCTGGGACGCACCGGACCCCCGCAGGACTACATCGGCCCGGGCGTGGCCCTGGGCGTCGTGGCATCGCTCGTGGTCGCCCGCCGGCGCCCGCTGACATGGTTGCTGGCGCTGCTCTTCGCGGTCAGCCTGTGGTTCTCGCTCGGGGGTTACCTGATCGGCGCGCCGTCTTGGCTGTGGCACCTGTGGTTGCCTTGGCGCAGGCTCTCGAGCCTCCCCGTCTTGAAGGAGATCCTGGCCGACCAGATCGCACCGTTCATCACGCTGTTCCTCGGTCTTCTCCTCGCCGTGGGGATCGACGCCCTGCACGAGACGCGGGGCCGTCCCGGCGGCGTGCTGGCGCGGCACCGCACGGCTGTCGGTGTGGTCGTCACCGTGTTCGTCACGCTCGTGGCGGTCGTCCCCGTCATCGCCAGCTTCGACGTGCCACTGCGGGTCGTCACGGTTCGGACACCTCCCTACGTCCGGGCCGCCGCACCGGCCCTGCGCGGCGACCCGGTCTGGCTCACGGTGCCCTTCGCCGTGTCCGGCGACACGCAGCCCATGCTGTGGCAAGCCGAGAACGGCATGCGCTTCCGCCTGGCCGGTGCGGCACTGAAGACTCCCGCCTCCACCGGGGGACCCGTGGGCAGTGGGAAGCCCGGTTCGGCCCGCCGGATCCTCACCGACCTGAGCCTCGGCGGAGCTTCGGAGCCCACCGGCACGGCGGCCCAGCTGGTCGCCGTACGCGCCGCCCTCGCGCAGTGGCAGGTCGACGAAGTGGTGGTGGCCGGTGCCAGTCGCGATCCCGTGTACGCGTCGGGCTTCATCACCATGGTGGTGGGGGCCGCGCCGATCTCGACGGACGGCGCCTGGGTGTGGAAGCTCCAACCGGGCTGGGCCTCCACCGCACCGGCAACGGGGGCGTCGCTCCCGATCTGCCGTGTCGCCGCAGCGGCACCCGCGGTGCGCGCCAACCGCCTCTTCATGGCCGAGTGCGTGCTCTTCGGTGCCGGTCGCTCCACCAGGCAGTCCTAAGCTGCGGGCATGCCGCCGATAGCTGCGGGCATGCCGCCGATCCTGCACCTCTCCATTCCCGTGCACGACATGGCAGCGGCACGTGCCTTCTACGTCGACACGCTCGGTTGCCGGGTGGGGCGCACGAGCGCGGGCTTCACCGATGTCTGGTTCTACGGCATGCAGGTGACGCTGCAGGATCGGCCCGACGAGAATACGGGACAGCCCGACCGGGGCTCGCGGCACTTCGGTGTGACTCTGGCCCGGGACGAGTTCGAGGACACCCTGGCCCGCCTGGACGAGCGGGGAGTGGCATGGGTCTCGCCGGTCTCCAACGACGACGTGGGGAAGCCGACAGAGCAGACGAAGGCCAAGATCGCCGATCCGAGCGGCAACGTGATCGAGTTCAAGACCTATCCCCACGTGGCAGAGGCGTTGGGATTCTCGGCCGATTCGTGACCGGGGACTCGGCGGCTCGGGATGGGCGCGGCCGTGTCGCCTACGGTGTCGAACGGGTCCGGGAGAGGGCCCGGAAGGGAACGCAGTGGGAGGAGGCAACGTGAGCGGGGATCCCCGCACGGCGCGCCGGGACGGGCGCGCGATCGACCAGCTACGACCGGTCAGCTTCGAACGTGATTACACGGTTATGGCGCCGGGCTCGGTGCTCGTCACGTTTGGCCAGACCAAGGTGCTGTGCACGGCGTCGGTCGAGGAGCGAGTACCGCCATGGATGCGAGGCACCGGGCGAGGTTGGGTGACGGCCGAATACTCGATGCTGCCTGGTTCGACTCCCGAGCGAGCCTCTCGCGAGGCAGCCAAGGGAAAGCAGTCCGGGCGTACCCAGGAGATCCAGCGCCTCATCGCGCGATCGCTGCGGGCTGTGTGCGACCTGGTTGCCCTCGGAGAGGTCCAGATCACGGTGGATTGCGACGCGCTCCAAGCGGACGGGGGCACGCGCACGGCATCGATCTGCGGGGCCTACGTCGCCCTGCACGATGCGTGCACGCGCCTCGTCGATGCCGGAACGCTCAGCGGCTATCCGCTGACCGACTCGGTGGCCGCGGTCTCTGTCGGCATCATCGAGGGTGTCCCCATGCTCGATCTTCCGTACGCGGAGGACTCCAAGGCCGAAGTCGACATGAATGTGGTCATGACCGGTGCCGGGCGGTATGTCGAGGTGCAGGGGACGGCTGAGGGCATGGCCTTCACGCGTGGAGAGCTCGATTCACTCCTCGGCCTGGCCGAGGCCGGAATCAAGGAGCTGACGAGGCTGCAGGCCGCGGTCCTGGCGGAACCTCCGCCCCGACGGTGAGCGGAGCCGCCGTTCGACGGCTGCGCCTCGTGGTGGCTTCGGCCAACCCCGACAAGGTCAAGGAGATCGTTTCGATCCTTTCGGCCTCGATCGAGGTGGATCTGTTGCCTCGGCCCGCCGATCTTCCCGACGTGGTCGAAGACGGCGAGACCTTGCTGGACAACGCGAGGCTCAAGGCGCGGGCGCTGTCGTCGGCGACCGGCACTGCCGCGGTGTCCGACGACACGGGCCTCGAAGTGGACGCTCTTGATGGCGCGCCAGGCGTCTATTCGGCGCGCTATGCCGGTGAGAATGCGACGTATGCCGACAACGTGGACAAGCTGTTGCGCTCTCTCGACGCCTTGCCCGACGGCGGCGGTCGACGACGCGCGCGCTTCAGGACGGTCGCCCTGGCATCCTTTCCCGACGGCTCCGAGCTGTGGGCCCAGGGCACCGTGGAGGGAACGATCGCTGTTGCCCGCCGAGGCGAGAACGGTTTTGGTTACGACCCCGTCTTCGTGCCTCTCGGCGAGGAGGGAGGGGACGGCCGCACGTTCGCGGAGATGCGGGCCGAGGAGAAGGAGGCGCTGTCGCACCGCGGCCGTGCCTTCCGGTCACTGGCGCGCGCGCTGGCGGAAGGTGCACCGGTGCACCGAGCACGTCAGAGCTGAGCACGTCAGAGCTGAGCACGTCAGAGGAGTTGCTCGGCGAGAGCCCGGTAGGCGTCCATGGGGAAGTCGTTGAGGTCCGAGACGACCTGGACACAGACGTGGTCCGCCCCAGCATCGAGGTGTGCTCGGATGCGCTCCGCCACCGTCTCGGCGTCACCCCATGGGATCACCGCGTCGATGAGCCGATCGCTCCCTTCCCCGTCGAGGTCGACATCTTCGAAGCCGAGAGTGCGCAGGTTCTGCGTGTAATTCCGGAGCGGAAGGTACATGCTGGCGTACATCCGGGCCAGGCGCCGGGCTGACTCGCGTTCGCTGTCGAGCACCACTGCCACCTCGGGTGCCAGGAGTGGACCCTCGCCGAGGAGGGCACGGGCCCGTGCCGTGTGCTCGACCGGCACGAAATAGGGGTGGGCGCCGGCGGCACGCGCTGCGGCGAGCTCGAGCATCCGCGGGCCGAGGGCGGCCAACACGCGTCGTTCCCGAGGAACGGGTGCTTCGAGCGCGTCCAGCGCGTCGAGGTAGGCGACGACCCGAGAGTACGGGCGCCTGTAGTCCGGAACGATGGCGGAGTGACTCGCACCCAGACCGAGGACGAATCGGCCTGGATAGGTCTCGTCGAGGGAGCGGAAGGAGCGCCCGATGTCAGCGGGCTCCGATGCCCACACGCTCACGATGCCGCTGGCCACGTGGAGTTGCCGGGTCCCTGCCAAGAGACGCTCGAAGTGCGGCGCCAAGCCGGGTTGGAAGCCGCCGGACGACCACAGCGCGCTATAGCCGAGGGATTCGATCTCTGCCGCCACGTCGACGGCCGGATCCTCTCGCACGTGCCAGCGACCGCTCCACCACACGCCCACTCGACCGAGGTCCATCACGCCGACCGTAGCGGGGCCGGCCTCCGTGCGCAGCGATCAGTCGAGCCGGAGGAGCCTGGCGGCCGTGGCCCCCAGAAAGGCGTCTGCCGCGCCCTCCGAGAGCGGCAGATCCCTGGCCGCGGAGATGGCCCTGTCCAAGGGCAGGAAGGGATGGTCGGACGCGAACAGCACGCGGCCCTTGCCGCGCGTCGAATCCATGAAAGCGATCAGTGCGGGGTCCATGTACTTGGCCAGGTACGCCGAATTGGACAGATAGAGGTCCGGCCACTTGAGCATGTACTGGATCAGGAGGCTCTCGAACGGGTGGCCCATATGCGCGCCGATGACCGTGAGGCCTTTGAAGTCGATCAAGACGTCCTCGAGCAGTTCCGGATGCTGACAGGCCGAGCGGACGCGCGGGCCCGGCACGCCGACGTTGATCGACACCGGCAGTCCGAGCTCGGCACACGTGGTGTAGACGGGGTAGTAGAGCTTGTCGTTGAGCGGGTACTGGTCGACCAGCGGGGTGACGCGCACGAGTGCGACCGAGGGATGCTCGGCCAGCGCGCGCAAACGGACACACTGCCGCACAGGTCGATCGGGCCGGTCGACCACGAGCGCGGCCCGAAGGCGATCGGGGTACCCCGCCAGTTCGGACAACATCTCGTCCGTCTCGGGCGCCGAGAGCCCGAGGGCGACGACACCCATGTCGACCCCGCAGGCGTCCATGGTGGCGATCAGCTGCTTCGGCGTGGTGGCAGCCGACAGGTCGCCTCCGAGCAGTTCCGGGATGCCCTCGTTGCCCGAGCGGCCCAGGAACGCTGCGGCCGCTCGGCCGGTGAGGGCGTTGAGCCAGAGGTCGACGACGGTCACGCGCCTGTCGCGGCCTCGGCGCCGCCCCCCGTACCCGGAGCTCGACTGGGGCGTTGTCCGGAGCGCCGTTCGGCATTGCCTTCGGCGGCCTCGGCGGCCTCGGCGGTGTTGGCCGCGTTGGCGGCAGCCTTGGCCCGGGCGGCGCGCAGCAGGCGGACACCCTTTGTCAGCGATTCTTTGATCAAGCGGTCGTTGTCCTTCGAAATGAAGGCGTGGACACGCTTCTCGAGAAGAAGACGCAGCAGGGGATTGAAGGCGCGGTACGACTCGGAGAAGTGCACGCGGGTGATCCCGTTTCCGAGGTCCTCCAGCCTCGTGCGGCCCTCGGCTTCGGAGAAGAGCGGTCGACCCACCGCGTTGTACTTCCACGACTCCTTGGGTTTGACCTCGGTCAGCCATTCCCATGACTGGCCCTTGCCGCCGGTCAGCAAGTAGCGGGGTACCCGGAAGGTGCAGTGGCGTACCAGTCCCTCGCCGATGGCGTCTCCTGGATGGAGGATGTCGATCGTGACGTCGCCGGACTCGCTGTGGGGGATCCGGGCCCAGAAGAGCTGCCAGAGCTCGTCCACGGTCGCTTCGATGTCGACGAAGTAGCGGTGTACCTGCACCGGATCACACTATCGCCGTACCTGACACCGGCGTCAGGTCGACCACCACCTCCGGAGGCGTCTCAGAGCCCCGCCGACGGTCCTGCCTCAGAGCCCGGGAAGGGGATTGCCGTACCGGTCGAGGTGGGCCTTCTCCGCCAGCGGTCGGCGTCTGGGCGGGCCGAGCGGTTTGGGAAGGTGCCCCAGCGGGACCACTGCGAGGGGTGTGATCTCGGGCGGGAGACCGAGTGCCTCGGTGAGCCCGCTGCCGGCCAAGACCGGCATCGTGGTGAGGGCCGAGCCCAAACCGAGCGCGTGTGCCGCCAAGAGGAGGTTCTGCACCGCCGGGAAGACCGAAGCCTCCATGGCTTCGGGGAAGGTGAGACGGGCGTCTCCGCACACGACGACGAGCACCGGCGCTCCAGCGACGCCACCCAGTGCGCCCTGCTCGACCTCTCGTAGGAACCCGGGGGAAAGGCGCAGCGCTTCGGCGTCCCGGGCGCCGCCCTCCCACACCCGAGCGGTGAGCTCCCCGATGACGGCGCGCAGTTCGGGGTCCCGCACGACCACGAAGACGAACGGCTGGCTGTTCTCGGCGCTCGGCGCGTGGGTGGCGGCCGTCAGGATCCGTACCACCGTCTCGTCGTCGACCTCGTCGGGCAGGAACGACCGGGCAGCCCGCTGGGTGAGGACGACGTCGAAGAAATCCGGCACAGCGGCCGATCGTAAACGGATTGGGCGCCGCCGAGGTGACCCGCTACCGTTGGCGCCGCATCGACGGGAGGTCGGTGTCCGCCATCACGGCGTGGTCCGGTATCGAGGCGGAGGGGGACAGGAGGCTTACGGTGGCAGACGGTGCCGCATCGCAGGCAGACGTGCTCAAAGACATCATCGGGCAGCCCACGGGTAAGTCCAAGGTGGTCGTCGAGCGCGGGCCAATTCAGCACTTCGCCGACGCAGTGCTGAGCACGAGCCCGATCTATCACAACCCCGAGGCCGCCCGGCAGGCCGGCTTCGAGGACATTCCGGCTCCTCCCACATGGTCCTTCGCCATGGAGTTCGCGGGCAAGTTCGAAGAGCTGCAGCCGACCGACGCGCCGACCGGAAATCCGCTCGCCAAAGCGATCGGACCCTTGATGGCCAAGGGCGGGCTCATCCTCCACGGCGAGCAGGAGTTCATCTATCACCGGCCGGTTGTCGTCGGCGACGTCCTCGTGAGCGAAGGAAAGATCGTCGATGCCTACCAGAAGGAGTCCAAGGGCCGGACGATGTCATTCATCGTCCAGGAGACCAATTGGACGGACGACAAGACGGGCGAGCCGGTGGTAACGACCCGGTTCAACCTGATCCATCGCGCCTGACTCGGACCAGGGGGACACGATGACGTTGGCGACGAACTCGACCACCTGGCTGACGGCAGCCGAATGGCTCGCCGTGCTCCGGATCGGACTCGGCCTGTGGTGGTTCGAGAGCTTTCGGCACAAGGACAAGGCGGCCTGGTTCAAGCGCGGCGCGGGCATCTCGTGGGGTCAGTCCGTCGCCGAGAAGCACAAATGGCCCTTCGTCAAGAAGGGTTTCGATGCAGTGGTCGTCCCACGACCCAAGGCCATGGCCTATATCGTCGTGCTGGGCGAGCTGGCGATCGGGCTCGGACTGATCCTGGGGTTCCTGACGCCGATCGCGGCGTTTGCCGGGATCTTGTTGAACATCATGTACTTCATCTTGATGATCTCGGACTGGGCGGAACAGGGCCAGAACTTCATGATGATCCTCGCCTCTGTCGTGGTTCTGGGCGCCCATGCGTGGAACACCTGGTCGATCGACCATTGGTTGCACCTGTTCGGAGGATGACCATCATGTACGAGGTTCGTCTGGTCCGAGGCGCAACGACACGACGTCGTGGAGAAGTGAGTGAGCATTGGACGGGAGGTCGAGATCATGGGTGAGAAGAGACTGTCCTTCGACGAGATCAAGGTGGGGGACGAGGCGCCGGTCGTCACGCACACCTTGACGCGAACGGATCTTGTTCGCTACGCGGGCGCCTCCGGTGATTTCAACCCGATGCACCACGACGAGGTTGCAGCGCAGGCCGCAGGTCAGCCGAGCGTCTTCGGCCATGGCATGTTCTCCATGGGTCTGTTGGGTTCTGCGCTCACCGACTACGTGGGGATCGGCAACCTGACCCGCTACCAGGTCCGCTTTGCCCGCCAGACCTGGCCCGACGAGGTGCTCTCCACCAAGATCGTCGTCACGGGCAAGCGCGAAGAGGACGGCAAGAAGCTGATCGACATGGCCGTCACGCTGTCCAACCACGACGGTGAGGACAAGGTGGTGGGGGAAGCCACCGCCGCCCTGCCCTAGCCACCACCGCCGGACCCGTGCCGCCCAGGCGCGTCAACTGGTACCGGCCGTATCCAAGGGACTGGGCGGGGGGTTTCTTCTCTCGGGTCTCTCTGCCGGATTCTGATGGTCGAGTGTCGGTGTATACGGCGGTTCCCCCTTCGCGTATACAGCCGAAGGTAGCCAGGCGGAGAGGCCATATACCGGGTGAACGGACTCCGCCCCGGCCGGGCGTATACACCGACAGGTCACACCCCTGAGCAGGCAATTGGACCCCGGAAGGGCGCCGACGGCCCTGAGCGGTGCTCGGGGGCGCCTTTTCCTAGGCCGGCTCGGGCGGTGTGAAACGGATGGGAAGCAGGGCCGGTCCCCAGATGCCGAAGTTCGAGGGTTTCCACTCGATCTCCCCAGCCTGGCTGAGATCGGGCATCCGGCGAGCCAGGAGCGGCAGGGCCTCCTGCAGCTCGGCGCGGGCGAGCGCAGCACCCATGCAGAAGTGGATGCCCGCGCCGAAGGTCATCTGGGCAGTGGCCCGCTCGCGGGTGATGTCGAAGACGTCGGGATCGTCGAACGCTTCGGGGTCTCGGTTCGCGCCGGCGAGAGAGGTGGCCACCAGCGTGCCCTGCGGAAACAGCACGTCCCGGTAGACGATGTCCTCGGAGGCGAAGCGGGCGGTGCCACGGACGGCGCCGAGGTAGCGCATGGACTCCTCGACCGCCCGGGGGGCGAGCTCGGGCTGCTCGGCGAGCAGGGCCCATTGGTCGGGGTGCTCGGAGAAGAGCGCCACCGAACAGGCCAGCTGGTTGCGGGTCGTATCGGTTCCCGCCATCAGCACGGCTTCGGCCAGCATCGCCATCTCGTCAGTGGAGAGGCGGTCGCCCTCTTGCTCGATCGCGATGAGATCACTCAAGAGATCGTCGCGGGGATCGGCACGGCGCTCGGCAATCATGTCGCTCACGTAACGCGTGAGTTCCTCGCCGGCGCGGGTGATGAGCGGAAGGTCCTCGGCCAGATTGTTGTTGAAGATGCGGAAGATGTCCGTCGCCCAGCTCGAGAAGAGCTTCCAGTCCTCGGGCGGAGCGCCGAGGAGTTCGCAGATGATCGGGATGGGATAGGGCTCGCAGACATCGGCCACGAGCTCGCACTCGCCGGCGCTGACCACGTCGTCGACGAGCTCCCCGACCACCCTGCGCATGGTTGGGCGCAGGCGGTTGGCAGAGGCCGGCGTGAAGGCGGGAGCGACGAGCCGGCGCAGCCGAGCGTGGGGCGCGCCCTCCATGGTCAGAATCGACTCGCTGCGTCCTTCCCGGTCCGCGAAGCCTTCGAGCTCGGGAGCGCCTTCGATAACCGAGAGTGCGGAGTGGAAGCGCTGGTCGCGCAGGATCGCCGTCACGTCTTGCAGTCGCGTCACGATGAAGCCCAGATCGGTTCGCGCCAGCCAGTGCCGGGAGCGGGCTTCCCGGATGGCCTCGACGGCGTCGTGCCGCTCGAGACCGATGGTGTCGAGATAGGGCAACTCGAGTTCGGTGACCAACTTCGGGACGGTCGTCGTCATCGCTTCGAGCCCGCTTTCAGGGAGGGATGCCGTTGTGCCATGAGCGGCAAGATAACGCTCTTCGGCACCATCTGCGCCAGCGCGGCGGCGGCACGATTTGCCGTACCGGGGATGACGACGGAGCGTCCGGCGGCGAGACCCTCGACGCCGGCTCTGGCCACCTCGGCCGCGGGCAGCCACATGAAACTGGGCAGCGCTTCCATTGCCTCGGCGTCGCTGATGCCGGCCGCTTCGGCAAAGCCCGTCTCGACGGGGCCCGGGCACAGGGTGGTCACGGTCACGCCCTTCCCGCGTAGCTCGGCACCCAGAGCGCGCCCGTACGACAGGACGAAAGCCTTCGAGGCTCCGTAGCCGGCCTGTCCCGGCAGCGGCTGGAACGCGGCGGTCGACGCCGTGTTGAGGACCGCCCCGCGGTGGCGGGTCACCATGCCGGACACGAACATGGTGCACAGGTCGACCACTGCCTCCACGTTGGTGCGCACCATGTCGATCTCTTGGGCCCGGCTCGAGCGGTACACGGGGCCCATGGTGCTGAATCCGGCATTGTTCACCAAGATGTCCGGCGTGAGCCCGAAGCGCGCCACTTGCTCCGGGAGTGAGCTCCGGGCGTCGGCGTCGGTGAGATCGTTGACGATCATCTCGGCGCGCACGCCGTAGTCGTGTGCCAGGTCCCCGGCCAGCGCCTTGAGGCGGTCCGCGCGCCGGGCGACGAGGGTGACGCCGTGCCCACGCCGGGCCAGCTCTCGGGCGATCTCGGCTCCGATGCCCGACGAAGCGCCCGTCACGATTGCGGTCGTGTTCTCCCTCGGGGCGGGCAGAGCCATGATCAAAGCGTAGGGGAACGCGCACAAGGGCGTCAGAGGACGTTGACGGTGCTCCACCCGAAGGCGCGGGGCAGACCGGCTTCCGCGAACTCTCGGCAATGCTCGGCGCGCCCACCGGCACCTTCGAAAAATGCCAGTTCGCGTGGGGTTCACATGGTCGGCCTCGAGAGGGATACTGAGAACAGCGAAGGGCAACTGGAGCACCCGCCGTTGCCAGGAGTGAAAGGAGCTGCCGATGGCGTCGACACGCTCGACCGAGGAGGCCGGTCCGCCGGGTTGAATCTGCGTCACCGACATCTGCTTCGGTGACGCTCACGGAAGCAGCCCCCGGTGTGAAGCCCGGCGTATGAACCGAGGCCGTGCTCGCGCCGGTGCGTGTGCCGGCCGGCCGACAAGGCGGCCCCCGCACCTACTGCGCCGAATGGCTGGGGCCGAGGCGCTGCTTGTTCAGAATGAATCACTACACGAGAGAAGGACCGGCCGTGAGGTCGGTCCTTCTCGGTTCACGCTCCGCCTTTCTTCGCGCTCCGCCTTTCTTCCCGCTCCACTCTTGTTCACGCTCCGCCGTGCCGTCGTCGAGGGCACGTGCCATCGTTGACCATGCCCGGGATCCGACTCCCCATGTTCCCTCTCGGGACGGTGTTGTTCCCGGGGGCCTCCCTGTCCCTGCGTGTCTTCGAGCCCCGCTACCGGGCCATGATGCACGACTGCCTGGCGGGTGACCGTCGTTTCGGCGTCGTCCTGATCGAGCGCGGTTCGGAGGTCGGCGGCGGCGACCAGCGCGCCATGCTCGGGACCCGGGCTGAGATCTCCGATTCGATCGAGCTTCCCGACGGGCGCTGGCTCGTGCAGATCCGGGGCCAGCGGGTCGTCATGGTCGACCAGTGGTTGCCCGACGACCCCTACCCCGTAGCGATCGTCCGGGAGCACGACCGTGCCGAAGCATCGGGACGACCGACGGGCCCGCTCTCGGGACCAAACGACGTCGAAGACGACGTCGAAGACGACGTCGAAGACGACGTCGAAGGCGAAGAGGTCGCTGTCACCCTCGAAGCCGCCACCGGTCGCGTCCGCCGGGCGAGGGCCCTCCTGGCGGAGCACGGTGGGGCGCCGCCGCTCCCCCCGGATCTGGTGCTCGACGGCGGCGGTGACCTCGAGACTGCCGGGTGGCAGCTGTGTGCCGCCGCGCCGCTCAGCACCTACGACGCCCAGCGGCTCCTCGCAGCAGAGAGTCTCTTGGCACGGGCGCGCCTGCTGGCGGAACTGATGGACGATCTCGAACTCGATCTGCAGCGCCTCGGTGCGGTGGAGTGAGACGTCGTGCGTCCCGAGCTGCCCAGCGGGCACGGCAGCGCTGAGGCACCCACGCCCTCGGCGGTGGTGGCATGCTCGTACAGTCCGAGATCGGGAGGAGACACGTGGCCATCACGCCCACCAAAGAGCAGTTCACCGAGTTCGCCCATGGAACGCGGGACGGCGAAGTCGTGATGATCAACCTGCTGCACTTCGCTCGGCCGGGCGACAGTCCCGCCGGGACTGCCACGCCAGCACAGGGCGGGGCCGAAACCGGCAGCACGGAACCCGAAAGCACGGGCGCCGCCGCATACCGCGACTACAGCGACCAGGTGATCAAGATGGTCGAGGCGCGAGGCGGTCGGGTCATCTGGACGGGACGGCCCGAGCACGTCCTCATCGGTGACACGGAGAACGACGACTGGGACCTGGTGGCGCTGGTTTCGTACCCGAGCCGGAGCGCCTTCATCGACATGGTGACCTCGCCCAACTACGGGGAGGCACATACGCACCGCGAACGGGGCCTCGACCGCACGGTCCTCTTGGCCTGCGAACCCCTTCGCGCCATGGTGGGCTCCTCGGTTTCGGTCGACTCGGATCAGCCCGGCCCGGGCCGGGAAGCGTCGGGCGATGCCTGAGCGATCGCTGTCTGCCGGCGGAAGTACCGCCGGCGACACACCGGCGGCGCGACGCCGCAACATCCTCTTCATCACCTCCGACCAACAGCGCTTCGACAGCCTGGGCTGCAACGGCGGGACGGTGGCCCGTACGCCGGTCGTCGACCGTCTGGCCGCCGAGGGCATCAATTTCACGCGTGCCTACAACCAGAACACCGTCTGCATGCCGGCGCGCTCCACGATGCTGACGGGCCAGTACGTCCGAACCCACGGGGTCGTGGCCAACGGGATCCCGCTCCCGCTCGACGCGCCGTCGGTGGCGCAATACCTCCAGGAGCGGGCCGGGTACCGCACGGCGTTGCTGGGCAAGGCGCACTTCGAGCCGGGCTTCGATCCCGACAACCGGTTCGAGGAGAACGCACGCGTGGCCCGCGGCGACACCGGGCCCTGGCGCGGCTTCGAGCGGTCCGAGCAGGCGATGCACGCGGCCGCGTGGGGCAACCACCCGATCGCCCACTACGGGCGCTGGCTCAAGAAGCACCATCCCGAGCACCTGCACAGCTTCGCCGGGCTGTTGCAGGCCGAGCCCGGTGGCGACACCCGCGCACCCGAGACGAAGAACAACCCCATCCCGCGCCCGTGGTACCACACGGACTGGGTGGCCGATCTGACCGTCGACTGGCTGCGGTCGCTCGGCGACGACGAGCCGTGGTTCTGCTGGATGTCGTTCCCCGACCCCCACCACCCCTGGGACCCGCCGGCCTCCGAGCTCGACCGGGTGCCGTGGCAGGAGCTCGACCTGCCGCCCGGGCACCCCGGCTCGGACGACGCCGTCCGCGCCGTGCTGGCCCGCAAGCCACCGCACTGGCTCGCCTACTGGGAGGGGAGCTTCCCCAACATGGAGGGAGGGCCGGCGGCGTTCGTGCCGTCGCACCTGACGCACGACCAGATCCGCGAGGTCAACGCCAAGGTCCACGTGATGAACGAGCTCATCGACGAGGCGTGCGGGCGGGTACTGGCGACCGTGGCGCAGCGGGGCTGGCTCGAGGACACCGACGTCGTCTTCACGACCGACCACGGTGAGCTCCAGGGCGACTTCGGCCTCCTCTACAAGGGTCCGTATCACACGGACGCCCTCATGCGGCTGCCCTTCGTGTGGCGGCCGGCCCCGTCCGCCGGCGTCGACCCGGCGGTCGTCACCGATCCGGTCGGGCAGGTGGACCTCGCACCCACGTTCTGCGCCATCGCGGGGATCGAGCCCGCGCCGTGGATGCAGGGCCGCGCCCTGCCCGTGGCCGACGGCGAGAGCGGGCGCGAGCGCGTGCTGTGCGAATGGGACAGCCAGTTCCCCGGCTACGGCATGCACCTGCGTTCGGTCTACCGCGACGGCTGGCTCTGCACGGTGTACGAACCGTCGACGGCCGGCCGGCCCAACGGGCTGGAGGAGGTGTGGGGCGACGCCGTGCTCGAACCCTGCCCCGTGGTCTACGAGCAGACGTCGAGCGGGCCGGGTGGTGTCGCCGTGGCGACCGGTGAGCTCTACGACGTCGACGGGGACCCGTACCAGTGGGAGAACCTCTGGGACGACCCGGCGCGCCGGGCGCGGCGCGACGATCTGGTGGCGGACCTCTACGCCAGCCTGCCCGACGAGGAGCGCCACCTGAAGGTGGTCGCCCCCGCCTGACCCCGCAGCCGTCGGCCGGGGGGCCGGGGACTCGGCCGGCCGGCCGGGGACTCAGCCGAGCCCGGGGAGCACGGCGTCGAGGTAGCGCTGCGGGGCCTCGATCATCGGATAGTGACCCACCCCTTCCAGGCGCACGGCAGTGGCATCGGGGCGAGCCGCCAGGAGGGTGTCGACCATGGAGGGCACGGCGATCGGGTCGTCGAGACCCCAGACGACGTGCAGCGGCGACGGATCCGTCTCGATGGCGCCCGTGAAGCGGCGCTCGTTGGTCCGGCGCTCCTCGATGTAGCGGATCAGGCGCGGGAGCAGGCGGTGCCCGTCGTCGCGCACGATCTGGGCCGCCGCCTCCGGTAGCGGGTCCTCGGGCCAGCCCTCGGGCACTGCCGGCGTCGCCGGGCTCAGCGTGTCGCGCAGGCTCCGCGCGAGGGAAGCAGCGTCGATCGGGGCGTCGCCGGGGAGCATCTCGTCGGCGAGCCCGAGCAGCTGCTGCTGGCCTTCCGAGAGGTGGGCCTGCTCGATGTAGATGCTCCCGTTCGTCACGACACGTCGCGTCACGTCGACCGTCCAGACGCCCGCGGCACGCCGGGCCAGCAGCTCGCCGCCCACGGTGTCGCCCATGTCGTGGGTGAGCAGGGCCAGCCGGTCGACGCCCCGTTCGGCCACGAAGGCCTGCGCCACGTCGGCCTGCAGCGCCATCGTGTAGCGGCGGTCGGGCTTGGCCGAGAGCCCGTAACCGAGCATGTCGAAGAGGAGCACGCGACGGCCCGCCCGCAGTCCGTCGAGGACCGCCGCGTAGTCGAAGGAAGACGTCGGGAACCCGTGCAGCACGAGCAGCGGCGGATGGCGCTCGGCGCCGATGGAGGGAGCGTCGACCGTGAAGATGCGGGCGCCGGCGAGCTGGCGGTGCGTGCCGATGGCCTCCCAAGCCGTGCTCGACGCGATCGTCATGTGCCGGCCAGCTTGCTCACCACGGGCGCCAGCGTCTCCCAGGCGTCGGACTCGATCGACCAGTAGGAGATGCCGTACTCGGCCCGGCGCCACTCCAGCTCCTCGGCCATCTCGTCGAGGGTGCCGATCAGCGCGAGGGGGACGTGCAGCGCGTCGTCGGGGTCGATCCCGAAGGCGGGAGCCATCTGTCCCGCCAGGCCCGCCGCGTCGTCCGTCTCCAGGACGAAGCCGATGAGCGCGTTCAGCTCGAGGTCGTCGAAACGATCGCCGGCCGCCTCCTTCACCCAGCCCACCTTGGTCCGCGTCCGCTCGGGGGTGGCGTCGGAGGCCGTCTCCACGCCGCCGGTTCCCTCGCGCAGGTTGACGTTGATGCTCACGATGTCGGCGTGCTGCGCCGCGAAGGAGAGGACCCGCTTGCCGCCACCGCCGAGGATGAGGGGCGGTCCCGGCTCTTGCACCGGCCGCGGCGTCAGCGTGTGCCCGAGCACCTCGTAGTGCTCCCCGTGGAAGTTGAACGGACCGTCCGTGCGCAGCAGTCCTTGGACCACCTTCACCGCCTCTTCGAAGCGCGCCACCCGCACGGCCGGGTGGTCGTAGGCGAGGCCCGCCTCGTCGTAGTCGCTCCGCATCCAACCCGCGCCCAGGCTGAGCTCGAAGCGGCCCTCGCTCAGCAGGTCCAGCGTGGCCGCCTCCTTGGCCAGCACGAAGGGATGGCGGTAGTCGTTGCAGAACACCAGCGCACCCAGGCGCAGCGTCGTCGTGGCGGCGGCGGCCGCGGCCAGGGCCGGCACCGGGGCGAGCTGGTCGCCGAAGTGATCCGGCATCAAGAGCGCGCTGAAGCCGAGATCCTCGGCCCGGCGCGCCTGCTCGGACCACGAGCGCGCCGTGCCGTCGGGTGCGCTGCTCAGCTGCGCCGCGAAGCGGAACTTCCGGTCGTGTGCCATGGCGCCCATGCTGCCCCATATCGGGGCAATGGCGCAGGGGACCGGCGCGGGGTCAGCCGGCGAACTTCCCCGTGACGAAACGTTCGAGCAGGAAGTAGCCGCAGGGCAGGAACAAGAAGAGGAGCGCCCGTTCGCGCCAGGCGTGGCGCGCCACCCAGACGCCGAGAGCGGCGAAGAACGGGAAGAGCACCAGCACCTCGCGGCTCTCCGAGAGGAGGATGGTCTGGAAGGTGAACACACACCAGACCAGTGCCAGCAGGACGCCGTAGGACGGGCGGATGCGGACGAAGGCGACCACGGCGCCCACTGCGATCAGGACGACGGTGACCAGGTCGAAGAGCTCGACCACCGAGGCGGTGGACGTGTCGAGCAGGCGCCAGTGCACCAGGTCCGACACGGCGTGCCCGATGGAGGTCCACGGCCAGCTGAGGTGGCGGTGCCACTGTGCCTGCGCGTGGACGAAGGCGAGGCCGTCACCGACGTGGGCCGCCTGGTAGCCGACCCAGGCCACGACCACCACGAGCGTCGGCCCCGCCACCGCGGCCAGGCGGGCGGCGGTGACGCGCCGCGCTGACAGCCAGGCCAGCTCCCGTCCCGCCCGCCAGGTCTCGCGCTGGTGCGGCGCCGACCAGACCTCCATGGCCAGGGGCACGGCCAGCAGGACCAGGTAGTACTTGCCCATGGTGGCCGCCGCCGCCAGGACCCCGGCCGTCACGTAGTGCCGGCGGCGCGCCGCCAGGAAGGCCAGGGTCGCCGCCGCCAGGGTGACCGACTCGGGGTAGACGGCGACGAGGAAGAACGCGCTGGGCCAGGCGAGCAGGAGCACGCAGGCGCCGTCGGCGGCGCGCCGCCCCACCTCGAGGTCGACCAGCTTCCACAGCGCGGCCAGGCCGACGACGAGCCCGAGGGTGCTCACGACCTCGCCGCTCGTGACGTAACCGAACCCGAGGATCTCGTGCGCCGTGCGGACCAGGAGCGGGTACAGCGGTCCGAAGGCGTAGAAGGCGAGGTGCCCCGTCTGGGCGGACGCGGCGGTGGCGTGCGCCGGGTAGCCGTGCTGCGCCACGGTGACGTAGTAGCCGGCGTCCCACTGGGCGAGGATCTGGGTGAGGACCCCGGGATGGCGCGCCACCACGTGGGGGAACTGCACCCCGTCGGCGCTGACCAGCGCGATCCACGTGACGATCAGCCGGAAGCCGACGGTGGCGCTGACGGCGATGGTGAGCGGGCGCCGCCACTCGGCCCAGAGGCGACGGCCCCGGGCGGCGAGAGCGGAGCGGCGCGTGGTGGTCGCCGGGACCGGCGACGCCGCGGGGGTGGCCCGGGGCCCGGCCTCGAGCTCGGTCCCCACGCCCTGGTCCGTCACGAGTCCGCCACGGTAGTGCAGGTGGTGGGGGCCGGGACCGGCCCGCCATGGCGCGCGGCGACGGGTCCCCGATGGAGTCTTGGGTCCTAGATGAAGCTGAAGTCGGGCACGCCCGAGCTGATGCCCTTGAAGAGCTCGCCCTTGGCGGCCACCAGCTCTTCGGGCGTCCAGGCCGAGTCGCGGGTCACCTGGCCGGCGGCCTTGAACGCGCTCATGGCGTAGATGCTGGCGCCGAAGACGACGAAGATCTGGCCGGTGACGTCCTGCGAGGACGGCGCGGCGAGGAAGCCGACGACGTTGGCGATGTTGCGCGGGTCCCAGACGTCGAACTCGCCCGCCTTGGCCGTCATGCCGTCCCCGCTGAAGATGGTCTCGGTCATGCGCGTGCGCGCCCGCGGCGCGATGGCGTTGGCGGTCACGCCGTAGCGGCCGAGCTCGCGCGCCTCGACCCAGGTGAGGGAGGCGATGCCGGCCTTGGCCGCGGCGTAGTTGGCCTGTCCGGCGTTGCCGAAGAGCCCCGCCTCCGACGACGTGTTGATGATGCGCCCGGTGACCTCCTCACCGGCCTTGGAGCGGTTGCGCCAGTACACCGAGGCGTGGTGGGAGGCGGCGAAGTGACCCTTCAGGTGCACGCGGATGACCTCGTCCCAATCGGACTCGTCCATGTTGAACATCATCTTGTCGCGCAGGATGCCGGCGTTGTTCACCAAGATGTCGAGGGAGCCGAAGGTGTCGACGGCCTGGTCGACGACACCCTTGCCACCGGCCCAGGTGCTGATGTCGTCGCCGTTGACGACGGCGTCGCCACCGTTCTTCTTGATGAGCGCCACGACCTCCTCGGCCGGGTGCACGTCCGCCGAGCCCTCGCCGTGCAGGCCGGCGCCGAGGTCGTTGACGACGACGCGGGCACCCTCGCCCGCGAGGACCAGTGCCTCTTCGCGGCCGATGCCGCGCCCGGCGCCGGTCACCACGGCCACCTTGCCGTCGAGCAATCCCATTGTGCGATGCCTCCTGTGCGAGTGCTGCGTCGTGCGAGTGCTGCGCTTGAGCGGCAGTGTGGCCGATGGACGGCTCAGGGGCAAAACCGGCGCAGGGCCTCGGCCGTGACCTCGCCCACCAGCGCGGCGGTCTCGTTGCGGGCCCGGGCCATGCCGAAGCGCGCCGAGAGGCTGATCAGCTCCATCCCCTCGGGGGGGCGGGCGAGGAGCTCGGCGTCGGCGCCACCGGCCACGCAGACGACGGGCAGGGGCGCGCCGGGCCGGGCCCGCGCCAGGGCCAGCACGCCACCGGGCACCTTGCCGTGGAAGGAGGGGGGATCCACGTGGCCCTCGCCGGTCACGACGAGGTCGGCGCCCCGGAGGCGCTCGGCCAGCCCGACCAGCCCGGCCACGAACCCGAACCCCGGCTCGATGCGGGCGCCGAGCGCCACCAGCCCGCCGGCGAGGCCGCCGGCGGCACCGGCGCCGGGCACCGTGGTGACGTCGACACCGGCCTCGGCGCGGTAGCGGGCCGCCAGGTCGTGCAGGCGCGCCGTCAGGACCTCGACCTGGGCCGGCGTGGCGCCCTTCTGGGGGCCGAACACGGTGGCGGCGAGCAGGAAGGGCGTGGTCACGTCGGATGCCACGACGAGCTCGACCTCGCGCAGGGCCGCCGGCGCGCCCACCGCCTCGAAGGCGCCCACCCCGCCGTCGGTGGTCGCCGAGCCGCCGCAGCCGACGACGATGCGGCGGGCCCCGGCGTCACGCGCCGCCAGCAGCAGCTCACCCACGCCGGCCGTGCCGGCCCGGACCGCGTCCTCGCCCCGGGGCCGGGGCACGAGGGCGCGCCCCGCCGCCGTCGACATCTCGACCACCGCGGTGAGGACGCCGTCTTCGCCGGCATCGAGCAGGCGCCACTCGGCCTCGACGGGCTGACCGAGCGGTCCGGTGACCCGGGTGACGCGGCGAGTGCCCCCCACGGCGTCGAGCAGCCCCTCGCCACCGTCGGACATCGGCACCTCGTTCGCCGTCCATCCGGCTTCCCGGGCCGCCCCGGCCGCCGCGGCGGCGACCTCGACGGCGGTCGCCGTGCCCCGGAACTTGTCGGGCGCGGCGACGAGGTGGGGCACGGGGCAGGACGCTACCGGCGAGCGTGGTGCGGGCGAGAGGACTCGAACCTCCACCCCCTCGCGGGGACCGGGACCTAAACCCGGCGCGTCTGCCAATTCCGCCACGCCCGCAGCGGTCCCCCGGTGGGGGCGAACTGGGAGTGTACGGCGCTGTGCCTCTGCGGGGGCCCGGCGGCCACTAGCCTCGGGGCCATGGCTACCCCTTCCGACGCCCCCCGTCTCGTGGCTGCCGGCGGCGACCTCGACCCCGGCGGCCGGGTCTTCCAGCAGCTGCTCAAGGAGCGCATCGTGTTCATCGGGAGCGCGATCGACCAGGTCACCGCGAACCTGGTCTGCGCCCAGCTGGTCCTGCTCGAGGCCGAGGACCCCGAGAAGGACATCTCGGTCTACATCAACTCACCCGGCGGCTCCGTCACCGACGGGCTCGCCATCTACGACACCATGCAGTTCGTCCAGCCCGACGTCTCCACCATCTGCGTGGGCCTGGCCGCGAGCATGGGCCAGTTCCTCCTCTGCGCCGGTGCGCCCGGCAAGCGCTTCGCCCTGCCGCACTCCCGCATCTTGATGCACCAGCCTTCCGGTGCCATGCAGGGTCAGGCGGCGGACATCGCCATCCAGGCGGAGCAGATCATCTACCTGAAGCGGATGATGGCCGAGCGCATCGCCTTCCACACGGGCCAGACGGTCGAGCGCATCGAGACCGACTCGGACCGAGACCGCTGGTTCACCGCCGAGGAGGCCTGCGAGTACGGCTTCATCGACAAGGTGATCGAGCGGTCGGCGGCCACGACGGCGGCAGCGGGGAACGCGTAGACGTGGCTCTGGACGTCCCGGCGCAGCCGTCGGACGCAGGACGCAGGCTCAAAGAGGCAGGGGAGGAGCAGGTCCCGGACCGCTCGCCGATGGCGGCTCAGGCCTTCGGCGCCGATGCACGGGCGGCGCGCCGCGCCACCGGCACGCGGATCGTCACGCCCACGACCAGCGTGCGCAAGCGCCTGAAGGAGATCTGGCTCTCGCGCGAGCTCCTCGTCTACCTGGTCCGCACCGAGATCAAGGTCAAGTACAAGAACTCCGTCCTCGGCCTCGTGTGGTCGATGGTGGCTCCGGCCATGACGCTGGCCATCTACTTCGTCGTCTTCCAGATCGTGCTGGGCAACAAGCAGCCGAACTTCGTGATCTTCCTCTTTGCCGGCCTGCTGCTGTGGAACCTCTTCCAGCTCGGTGTCCTCACCGGCACCGGCGTGGTGGTCAACAACGCCGGCATCGTGAAGAAGGTCTCGTTCCCGCGCGAGATCCTCTCGCTGGCCGCCGTGGGGTCGGCCTGCGTCTTCTTCTTCTTCCAGGCCATCGTGCTGGTCATCTTCCTGATCGCCCTCCACTCGTCACCTGACTGGTCCTATCTGCCCGTCCTGCTCTTCGCGCTGGTGACGGGCATCGTTTTGGCGTCGGCCATCGCCGTGCTGCTCTCGGCGATCAACGTGTACCTGCGGGACACCCAGCACCTGATCGAGGTCATCCTCACCGCGTGGTTCTGGGCCTGTCCCATCGTCTACGCCTACCAGTCCAACATCGCCGCGAAGCTCGGACCGAGGAGCCTGACCTGGGTCTATTTCCTGAACCCCATGGTGCCGCTGGTCCTGTCCTTCCAGCGCTGCATCTACGCCCACCCCACCACGTACGCCCACGGGGTGACCTACGACGTCCTCCCGACCAAGGGGATGCTCTGGTACGTCGGTCTCGACGCGGCCGTCCTCGGTATTGCCGTGGCCCTGTTCCTGATCGCCCTCGCCGTCTTCGGCCGCCTGGAGGGCAACTTCGCCGAGGAGCTCTGAGGTGAGCGAATTCGCGGTCGACGTGCGCGGTGTCTCGAAGCGGTTCCGCCTGGCCCACGGGCAGTACAACACGGTCAAGGAGCGCATCATCCACGGCGGGCGCCGCAAGGCCACCGAGGACTTCTGGGCGCTCAGCGACGTGTCGTTGACGGTTCAGCAGGGAGAGACGGTCGGGATCCTCGGGCGGAACGGGTCGGGCAAGTCGACCCTGCTCAAGTGCATCTGCGGCGTCCTCCAGCCCACCAAGGGAGAGGTGGCCGTGCACGGCAAGCTGGCGGGCCTCCTCGAGCTCGGCGCCGGCTTCCAGATGGACCTGACCGGGCGCGAGAACATCTACCTGAACGGCTCGCTGCTCGGGATGTCCAAGCGCGAGGTCGACCGCGCCTTCGACGCCATCGTGGACTTCTCGGAGCTCGAGGGCTTCATCGACGGGCCGGTCAAGTTCTACTCCTCGGGCATGACGGTGCGCCTGGGTTTCGCCGTCGCGGTCAACGTCGACCCCGACGTCCTCGTCATCGACGAGGTCCTGGCGGTGGGCGACGAGCGCTTCCAGCGCAAGTGCCTGGACCGGGTCAAGCAGTTCCAGCAGGAGGGCCGCACCATCCTCCTGGTGACGCACTCGCCGGACCAGGTCCGCGCCATCTGCGACCGCGGCATCGTCCTCAGCCACGGCAACCTCGTGGCCGAGGGCGAGCCGGGTGAGGCGACCCGGATCTTCCGCGAGCGCCTGATGGCCGAAGGCGGGGGGATGGCGGTGGTCGACCCCGCCGTGGTGGCGGTGCCGGCCACCCCCGGCTCGCTCGGCTCACTGGACGCAGTCGGCTCGCTGGACTCACTCGGGGCCGACGCCTCGCCGGACACCGAGCGCCCGGTGCGGCTCCGGTCGGTGCACCGGGTCTACTCGGGCGACAACGCCGTGCCCTACATGCGCACGGGCGACGACCTCACCATCCGCGTCGAGTTCGAGGCGCTGTACCCGACCGAGGACGTGGTCTTCTCGCTCGAGATCCGCAGCGAGGGCGGCGACATCCTCATGCGGACCGACACCTCCATCATCGGCACGCAGATCGATGCCCAGCCCGGCACGGGCGTGATGCACTTCGGGATCGTCGACATGCCCCTGCTCGACGGCTCCTTCACCTTCGCCGTCGGGATCCAGAGCCGGAGCGGGATCCTCTACGACTGGAAGGAGACGGCGGGCTCGTTCGAGGTGATGAACCCCGGCCGGGCGACGGGCAGCGTGCACATGAAGGTCCACGCGGCGCTGATCTCGAGCGAGGGCGCCGCCGCGACCGGCGCGCTGGCCCAGCCCTCCTGAGCGAGACTCACGGCATGGACCACACGGACACCGACGCCACGCCGACCGGGGCTCACGGAGCTCCCGAGGACCCCAAGGCCTACGTGGAGCAGGTCATGGCCGAGATCGCCGAGGAGGTCCGCCTGCGGCGCAGCTCGGGGGACCTGCCGCCCAAGCTCGAGCGGGAGCTCGACGAGCTCTTCCTGGCCCACTCGCCGGTCGCCGGTCGCGGCGGCGACCTGGGCGAGGCCCTGCGCATGGTCGACGCCGCCACCTTCATCGACCCGGTGGTCCCGGTCGAGTCCGAGCGGGCCGCAGGCCAATTCGTCAAGAAGGGCATGCGCTCCCTGCTGCTCTGGTACGTGGGCTGGGTCACCCATCAGATGAGCCAGTCGGCCTCGGCGGTCAGCCGGGCGCTGCACATCGTCGACGAGCGCCTCACCGAGCTCGAGCGCCGCGTCGAGGTGCAGCGCGTCCCCGACGCCGGCGTGATCGAGTTCCCCTCGCTCCACGGTCCGGACTCGTGGTGGGTGGAGCCCGCCGTGGCCTCGCTGGCCAAGGCGCCAGGCCGTGTGCTGCACGCCGCATGCGGCGACGGGTGGCTGGTCCGCCGCATCGTGGCGGCCGGCGGTGACGCCTACGGCGTCGATCCGCGCCCACGGCAGGTCGACGTTCCGGGGTCGGGCCCGTCGGACCTGCGCGAGGCGGCGGTCGTCGACCACCTGCGCGCCGTGGCACCGGCCGCCCTCGGCGGGATCGTCCTCAGCGCGACCGTGGAGGGGATGGCCGGGGGCGAGCGCGCCCAGCTGCTGGCGGCGGTCGGCACGCGGCTCGCCCCAGGCGGCACCTTCGTCGTCCATTCGGTCAGCCGCACCTCGTGGGACGCCGCCGACGCGCCGGCCGAGACCGATCTCGCGCCCGGCCGACCGCTGCGCCCCGAGGCGTGGTGTCGCCTGCTCGAGGACAGCGGCTACCAGGCCGAGGCGCGCCAGGGCCCGGGCGGGAACGATTTCCTCGTCGTGGCCACCCGGGACGCCGTCACGGCCCCGTACGCGCCCTCGGGCCGGTGAGCGCGGCCGCCGGGAGGCCGGTGGCGATCCACCAGTTCATCGCCACCCTCAACCCGCACGATGCCACGGGGACCCACGCGCTGAAGTTGCGCGAGGCGCTGCGGGCGGCGGGCTGGCGCTCGGAGATCTTCGCCGAGGCGATCCACGACGACCTGGCGGCCGAGGCCCACAAGCACTGGACGTACCCCGAGCACGCGGCCGAGGGCGACGTCGCCGTCTACCAGTTCACGACCTCGTCGGCCGTGGCGGGGTACCTGGCCGAGCGCGGGCTGCCCCTGATCCTGGACTTCCACAACTACACCGGCCCCGAGTACTTCGCCGGATGGGAGCCGCAGAGCGTCCGGCGCGCCACGGCGGCGGCCGAGGAGCTGGCGCGGCTCGCTCCGAGGGCCCGGCTCGGCCTGGCCAAGAGCCCCTTCAGCGAGGCGACGCTGCGGCGCGCCGGCTGCCGGCACATCACCGTGGTGCCGGTGCTGGCCGACTACGGACGCGTCACGGCGTCACCCGACCCGCGGGTGGCGGCCGAGCTGGCCCGGTTGCGTGCAGCCGGTGGTGCCGACATCCTCTTCGTGGGCCGCGTCGTCCCCTCCAAGCGCCAGCACGATCTGGTGAAGGCGCTGTGGGCCTACCGGCGCCTGTACGACCCCCGGGCCCGGCTGCATCTCGTGGGGGGCACGGCCAGCTACGAGTACTCGAAGTCGTTGCACGGTTTCATCGCGGACCTCGGGCTGGCCGCCGCCGTCCGCGTCACGGGCGAGGTGTCCGACGCCGCCTTGGCGGCGCACTTCGAGGTGGCCGACGTCTACCTCTCGCTCTCGGCCCACGAGGGCTTCGGCGTGCCGCTGGTCGAAGCGATGGTGGCCGGCGTCCCCGTCGTGACCCGGGGTGCAGGGGCGGTGGCGGACACGGTGGCCGACGCCGCGCTGGTGCTCGCCGCCGGCGACCACGCCTACGTGGCCGCCGCGCTGCACCGCGCCTGCACGGACGAGCGGCTGCGCGGCATCCTCCGCCAGGCGGGCAGGCTGCGGTCGCGCCGGATCGCCGCCGATGCGGCGCCTCGGATCGTCGGGGCGATCGAGCGGGCCGTCGCCGAGGCGGCATGAGCGGGAAGATCGCCTTCGTCACGCCGCGGTACGGCACCGAGATCATGGGCGGCGCCGAGTCGGCCGTGCGCCGGCTGGCCGAGCACCTCCGGACCGAGACGGGCTGGGAGACCGAGGTGCACACCACGTGCGCCCTCGATCCGCACACATGGGCCAACGACCTCGAGGAAGGGACCTCGCACCTGCACGGGGTGACCGTCCACCGCCACGCGTCGGCCCAGGGGCGCCTCCCGGACTTCTACGGCCTGGACGGCCTGCTGCGCCTGGCGCCGCAGCTGACGACGCGGGCGCAGGCGGAGCGATGGGTCGACTACAACGGCCCGGTCTCGCCGCAGCTGGTCGAGGCGGTGTGCGCCTCGGACGCCGACGTGGTCGCGCTCACGCCGTACCTCTACCACCCGACGGTCGCCACCATCGGCCGCGTGCCCATGCCGGCCGTCTTCCACCCGGCCGCGCACGACGAGCCCGCGCTCTACTTCCCGGTGTTCCGGGGCACCTTCGGCGACGCCGACGCGTTCTGCTACTACACGGCGGCCGAGCGAGCGCTGGTCGAGCGCATGTACCCCGTGGCCGACCGGCCCCAGATTGTGCTCGGGCTGGGGGTGGGGGAGTCCGAGGGGACGGGCCGGCCCGGCGGGGAGCTCGTCGGGCTGGGCGACCGGCCCTACGTCGTCAGCGTGGGACGGGTCGACGAGCACAAGGGCTCCAAGATGCTGGCGGCGTACTTCGCGACGTACAAGGAGCGCCATCCGGGTCCCCTCGCACTGGTGCTGGTCGGTCCGGTCTCCTCCGAGCTCCCGGCGCACCCCGACATCGTGGTCACGGGTGCGGTCGAGGAGGCCGACAAGTGGGACATCGTGCGCGACGCCCTCGTCGCCGTCTCCCCGTCCGCGCTCGAGTCGTTCTCGCTGGTCGTCATCGAGGCCTGGGTCGACCGCGTCCCGGTGCTGGTCAACGGGTCGTGCGGACCGACCCGCGAGCACTGCGAGCGTTCCGGTGGTGGCCTGTGGTTCAGCTCCTATCCGGAGTTCGACGCCGTGCTCGAGCGCCTCTTGGCCGACGACGCGCTGCGGGCGGAGCTCGGTGGGCGCGGCCGGGCCTACGTGGACGGCCACTTCCGCTGGCCGGTGCTGGTGCGCCGCTACGACGCGTTCGTCACCACGGTGGCCGAGCGGGGTCGGGGCGCGCCCGGGCTCTTCTGAGCCGAGGTCACGTGCCGGGGCCTCGGCTCACGTGCCGGGGCCCCGGACCGAGCGCCGGCCCACCACGGTGTACATCTGCTGCGCCACGGCGTCCGCTGCCATGTCGTGCGCCAGATGGTGGCGCTGGGAGTGCATCGTCGTCTCGGTGCGCCCGAAGCCGAGCCGGGACAGCATCGAGACGACCGCGCCGGGGTAGATCGACCACCAGTTGGTCATGTGGTGCTCCGCCGAGGGAGAGAAGCGCATGATGTTCGACTCCGGAGGCTGCTCGTCGTCCTGCAGGGGCTCGGTCACGATCATCGTCCCCGTCGTGCGCGCCGCCGCCTGCGCGAGGGCGCCCCACGGCTCGCGCAGGTGGAGCAGGATGGCGCCGACCACGGTGACGTCGAACGTCCCCAGGTCGGCGGGGAGGTCGTAGATGTTCCCCTGCACGAACGCGGCCCGTGACTCGAACTGCCGGTGCAGGTACCACCAGGCGTCGTGGTTGCGGTCGATGGTCTCCTGCATCACGCGGAGCTTCTCCTCGGGGTGGTCGACGCCCCTGACCGGCAGGAGGTCGATCGGCACGTCGAACCCCGCCTCGAAGGAGACCACCTCGGCGCCCATGCGCTCCATGTAGAAGGTCAGGTAGCCGGTGGCGGGGCCGAGCTCGAGCACGCGCTTGCCCGCCACGTCGACGCCGCCGAGATAGGCCGGCTCGTGGCCGCGCAGGTCCCAGGCGCCCGGGAGCACGCGGCCGTCGGGCAGCTCGGTGGCGTGGTACCACACGAGGTCGCTGAGGTCGGCGCCCGCCCGGCGCTCCGACAGTGCGGCCTGGAACGCGGGATCGAGCTGACCGAGATAGTCGCGCGGCGGGTAGGACGGCAGCAGCGGCCTCCGTGTCGCGGGCCCGGCGGGTGAAGCCGCCGACGTTGCCGCTCGCGCGCCGGCGTCACCGGTCCGCTCGGTGCCTCGTCGCCGGATCATCGGGCGTCACTCTACGCGCGGGACCCGATGCGGCCGGTGGAGGGTGGCGCGTGGGAGCGCGCCGTCAGAAGCCGTCCATGCCGACCATGGGGCGGTTGAGGGGCCGGCCACCCATGGAGCCACGGAACGGCGCGTCGCCGTAGGAGAAGATGCCGCCGTCGGAGGCGACGAACCAGTAGCCACCGCCGTCGAGGGTGGACTGCATGGCCACCACGGGCTGGTTGAGCCGCAGGCCGCCGGTCGAACCGTAGAAGGGCGCGCCGAACGAGAACACGCCGCCGTCGGACCCGACGAGCCAGTAGCCGCCCGTCACCGGGTCGGGGGCGATGCCGACGATGGGCGCGTTGAGGTGGATGGACTCGGTGTCACCGGCGAACTGCGCGTCGCCGAAGGTGAAGACGTGACCGGTCGTGCTCACCTCCCAGTACCCGCGTCCGTCGGGGGTGGGTGCCATCCCCACGATGTCCTGGCCGGGCACCCCGGCGACCGAGCCGTAGAACGGCGCGTCGCCGAAGCTGAAGATGCCGCCGTCGGAGGCGACGAGCCAGTAGCCCTTGCCGTCGGGGGTCGCGGCCATCCCCACGACGGGTGCGTTGAGATGCAGCGAGCCCGTCGAGCCGTAGAACCCGGCGTCGCCGTAGGCGAAGATGCCGCCGTCGGAGGCGACGAGCCAGTACCCGCCCTGGCCGGGCACGGCCGCCATGCCCACCACCGGTCTGTTGAGCGCCAGGCTGCCCGTGCTCCCGCAGAAGTCCTGTCCGAAGGCGAAGATGCCGCCGTCGGAGGCCACGGTCAGGTAGCCCCGCTGGCCGCCGGCGGGGCGGTTGCACTGCCCGAGCGTGGCGCCGCCCTGGACGAAACCGCTCAACCCGGGGTCGTGGTGGAACTGGGGCCAGCCGCCCGCCTCGTCGGCCCGGGCGCCGACGGAGCCGCTCACCTCGAAGTGCTGGACGATGCCCTGCACGTAGTTGGTGTGGGCGACCCCGAAGTACCCGGCGACCGTGATGCCGATGGTGCCGTTGGGGTCGGATGTCACCAGCGCCGCGTTCTGGAACCCGAAGACCTCGCCCCCCGGGACACCTCCGTTACCCGACCCGTCGTCCACGTGCGCCACGACGGCGCCGCTCCGCCCGTCGAGGACGAAGAGGCCGAGGTCGGTCGGCACGATGACGTCCTGGTAGCCGGTGCCGAGGTCGGCGGTGGTCACCGACCCGTACACCGCGCCGGGCAGGTCGGTCCGCCACAGAGTCGCCCCGGTCGCCGCGTTGAGCGCATAGACCGATCCGCTGGTCAGGCTGGTGACCGTGCCCTCGACCACGGCCAGCGCCCCGCTCCCCGTGACGTCGGCCAGGGCGGGGCTGCCCCCGGTGGTCCCGTCCAGCTTGGCGCTCCACACCTGGTTGCACTTCGTGTCGAACACCTTGACGGTGTCCTCGTCGCTCCCGCCGAAGAAGCTGCCGGTCCCGGTGGCGATGCCGTAGGCGCCACCGGCCAGGATGGGCCCGACGGCGGGGGAGGAGTCGATCTCCTCGTTCGTGTCGGCGCTGCAGACCAGCCCGCCGTGGTCGTTGACGATGCGCAGGTGCCCGCCGTTGCTGTAGTGCTTGCCGTAGGCGAAGCCGGTCGACGACGCGCCGCCCGAGACGAAGTCCGCGGTCCCGGTGCCGTAGAGGTCGCCGGCGGCGGCGGTGGAGAACACGCTGTCCGCGGTGAACTGCGGCCAGCCGGCGGCCGGAGCCCCCGTGGCGCTGCTGAGCGCGTAGGTCTCCTGGCCGAGCGAGCCGCCCTCGACGAGCTGGCCCCCGTCGGCCTGGGTGAGCGAGGCCTGGACGCCGCCGTCGGGCACGGTGTCGGTGGGGGGATTGGTCACGACCTGGTTCCAGAGCAGGGAGCCGCCGGGGGCGTAGGCGTAGTACCCGCCGTCGGTGGGGGCGGCGGCGTTGCCGGCACCGACGTAGAGGGCGCCCGACGCGCCGACCGAGGCGGTGGAGTCGACCGGCGGCCGGCCGGGCAGGCCCACGCCGATGGCGCCCGTCGCCGGGGACCCCGAGCCCGACGGGGACGACGCGCAGCCCTGCCCCGGACCCACGTCGGTGCCCGTGCCGTTGCCCCACCCGGGCGCCGGCGTGCCGTCGGCGAGGTCGAGCGCGTACAGCGAGCCTTGGCGGTCCCCGACCTCGACCGCCGGGGTCCCGCCGTCCGAGAAGAGCACGGGCGAGGACTCGGCCACGCCGCACGGCGCGTCGTTGAGCACGACGCCGGGCATGGTGCCCCCGGGGTTCCACGTCTCGGTCAAGGTGAGCGGAGGGGCGGCGGCGGCCCGGGTGGCGGTGGCGGTGGCACCGGCCACACCCACCGCGGCCAGGGGGATGCAGCAGAGGACGAGCCGCGTCGCGACGGTGCGCGCCCCCGTGACGGTCCCCAACGTGCGCCGTGCCAGGGCCCCGACGGTAGCCGCTCGTCGGCGCCGCCTGCAGCCGGGATCTTCGATCCGGGCACCGGTAGCATCCAGCGCCGTGTCAGCCGCCATGCCTCCAACCGGCGGTGCGGCCGGGACCGGTGCAGCCGCCGACCCGCCGGCCGGTCGGGCCGTCGACATGGCTCCCGCCGACCGGGAGCGGGCGGCGGCGGCGCTGCACGATGCCTTCGCCCGTCTCGCACCGCAGGGGAGCGACGCCTGGAACTTCCTCAGCGCGTTCACCATCCTCGGCGACCGCTACGGCCCCTACCATCCCGGGCAGTCGGCGCTCTCCGGTGCCCTCGAGGCCGAGCGACCCACCGCCTCGAGGCGCGGCCTGCGCCACCGACTCCGTCGGGAGCAGGGCGCGCCATCGGCATCGGGGCACACGAGCGAGCTCGAAGAGGCGCTCGGGCACGTGGTCGAGGCGTTCCGGTTCCTCTCCGCCCGGGTGACGACGCTCGAGGAGCGGCTGGCGGCCGAGGACCGGCCCGTCGAGGGCGCGGCCTGGCTCGTGCCGGCGCGCGAGCTCGGCCCGTGGACGGGTCCGGTGGCGGCGCACGTGCTGGCGCGGACCCCCGGGGGCACCGTCGTGCACGCCGATTGCGGCGAGGGAGCCCTCCTCGAGGCGCTCTCGGGGCGAGGTGCCCGGGCCCACGGTGTCGAGCCCCGCGGCGCGGTGGCGCTGCGCGCCCTCGAACGCGGTTGCGACGTCACCATCGCCGAGGCCTCCGAGCACCTGGCGGGGCAGGCCGCGGGCTCGCTGGGCGGCATCGTGCTGAGCGGCGTGGTGGACCGCCTGGCCCTCCACGACCTGTTGCCGCTCCTGGCCCGGTGCCGGCAGGTGCTGGCCCGCGGCGCGCCCTTGGTCGTGGTGACCGAGCCCGGCGCCAGCGTCGGCGGGCGCGAACCGGCCGCGACGGACCTGATCGACGGCCGGCCGCTGCACGAGGCGACCTGGGAGCTCCTCCTCGATCGCGCCGGCTTCGTCGAGGTGGCGCCGCTGCTCGGGGACGAGAGCCTGGAGCGGCGGTTGGCGCTGTCGGCCTGTACCCCCTCGTGAGCGGCATCCACCACTTCGTGCCCGTCCTGCACCGGGGCGACGCCGTCGGGCGGCACACCCTGCGGCTGCGAGATGCCACCCGTGCCCTCGGGTTCGACTCCGACATCTACGTCGACACGGTCGAGGCGGAGACCGAAAAGGAGACTGTCCCCGTCCTGTCCTATGCCGAGGCGGCGCGTCCGGGCGACGTGGTCGTCTACCAGTTCGCCACGGCGTCGGCCATGGCGCCGTGGCTGGCCGGCCGGACCGAGACGCTGGTCGTGAACTACCACAACATCACGCCGCCCGAGCTGATGGCTCCGTGGGACAGCCACCTGGCCCTCGGCCAACGGCGGGCCCAGGACGACCTGCGCCTGCTGGCACCCCGCACGTCGCTGGCCGTGGCCGACTCGGCCTACAACGAGGCGCACCTCGTGGCGGCGGGTTTCGCCCCGACCGCCGTCGTCCCGCCCTCGGCCGCGCTCGACCAGTCGCCCACCTCGGTCCCCGTGCAGGCCGAGGAGGGCACGGGCCGCACGGCGGGCCACACGGCGGGCCCCACGGCGGGCCACACGGCGGGGGCCCGGTGGCTCGCCGTGGGGCGGGTGTCGCCCAACAAGGCGCTCGAGAGCACGATCGCCGCGCTGGCGGTGGCCCGCGCCCACGACGACCCCCACGCCACCTTGTTGATCGTGGGCAAGCCCGCCACGGCCTCCTACGCGGCGGCGCTCCGGCGCTTCGTGGCCGAGATGGGGCTGAGCGGGGCGGTCCGCTTCACCGGCCACGCCGGCGACGCCACCGTGGCCGCGGCCTACGCCGGGGCGGACGTGCTCGTGGTGACCTCCGAGCACGAGGGGTTCTGTGTCCCCGTCGTCGAGGCGATGGCCGAGTGCCTGCCCGTCGTCGCGTTCGACCAGGGTGCCGTGCCCGAGGTGCTGGGCGACGCCGGCGTGCTCGTCTCCGACAAGGACCCCTACGCGCTGGCGGCGTCGATCGCGGGCATCCTCGCCGACGCCGCCCGGCGCGACGCCCTGGCCCGGGCCGGGCGGCAGCGCTTGCGCCAGCTCGACCTCGCCGGGGCGGCGGACCGCTTCGCCAGCATCGTGGCCCCGCTCGCCGGGACGGTGGCGTCGTGAACCCGGCGGCGTCGTGAGCCCGGCGGCGGTGCACCAGTTCGTGCCCATGCTCCACCGGGGCGACGCCGTGGGCCGCCACACCATCCGCCTGCGCCAGGTGCTCGAGTCCCGGGGCATCCGCTCGCGTGTCTACGTCGAGCTGACCGACGAGGAGACGGGCGCCGAGACGCGGCCCTTCGCCCGTTACGCCGACGAGGCCGAGGCGGGCGACGTGCTCGTCTACCAGTTCGCCACCGCGTCGGCCATCGCCCCGTGGCTGCTCCGGCGCAGCGAGACCCTCGTCCTCAACTATCACAACGTCACGCCGCCGGAGTACTACGCGCCCTGGAACAACGCCATGGCCCGTCACCAGCTGCGGGCCCAGCAGGAGCTGGGGGCGCTGGCCCCGCGGAGCTCGCTGGGGCTGGCGGTGTCGTCCTTCAACGAGGCCGAGCTGCGCCAGGCGGGCTTCGGGCGCACCGCGGTCGTGCCGCCCGCCGCCCTGGTGACACCGGAGCCGCCTCCGAGGACGGCGCCTCCGGAGCCGCCCGCTCCGGCCACCGGCAGCCGTCCGCGCGGGCACGGCGGCCGCTGGCTCACCGTGGGCCGCGTCGCGCCCAACAAGGGCATCGAGCTGGCGGTGATGGCGCTCCTGGTCACGCGGGCCCACCACGACCCCGGCGCAACCTTGACGGTGGTCGGGCGACCGGTCGTACCGGCCTACAGCGAGGCGCTGCGCCGCTTCGTCGCCGAGATGGGACTGCACGGCGCGGTCCGCTTCACCGGAGGGCAGAGCGACGCCGACCTGGTGGCGGCCATGGAGCGGTCGGACGTCTTCGTGCACACGTCGCGCCACGAGGGCTTCGGCGTCCCGGTCATCGAGGCCATGAGCCTGGGGCTGCCCGTGGTGGCCAACCGGGCCGGAGCGTTGCCCGAGGTGGTGGGCGATGCCGGACTGCTGGTCGACGCCACCGACCCGTGGGCCGTCGCCGACGCGGTGGCCCACGTCCGCATGGACACGGAGCTGCGGACCTCTCTTGCGGCTGCGGGTCGGCACCGGGTGGCCGAGCTCGACCTGGCGTCGGCGGGGGACCGCGCCGCCGACGCCATCCTGGCACTGACCCACTGACCCGCTGACCCGCTGACCCGCTGAGGAGCCGGGGGGCCCGCCGGCCGCGGCGAGGGCTAGGCGACCGCCTCCTCGACGAGCGACACGAAACGACGGGTGGAGGCCGCGAGGTCGAACCCGGCGGCACGCTCGCGGCCTGCCGCGGCGAGGATCCGGTGCAGCCGCTCGTCGCGCAGGACGCGGCCGACGGCGGCAGCGAAGGGCACGGGTGCCTTGTCGTCGAGCACCAGGCCGGCGCCACCCACGGTCTCGGGGACCGCGGTGACCCCGTA
>DAHUZK010000056.1 GCA_027306605.1 Acidimicrobiaceae bacterium | reverse complement strand
AACTGCTGCATCCCGCCGGACAAGCGCTTGCCGATGTCGGAGCCGGCAGCCGATACCAGCGCGGGCTTGCCCTTGTTGATCGACTTCATGACCTCTCGCGAATAGGGCAGGACGGAGACGATCTTGTTGTCGAGCACCTCTTGGACGTCCCCGATGTCGATACCGATGTCCTCCTCCACCTTGTTGAGGACCACGCTGATGGCATCGTTGTTGATCTTCAGTTTTTCGAGAGTGGACAGGAAGACGCGCATGTTGCGGATGCTGGGAAGGTCGAGGGTGACCATGCACAGCACCCGGGTGGAGTGATCGAAGGCGGCCAGGACCACCTCGGACAACTGTGCCGGCGTGTCGACCACGATGTAGTCGAAGTGCCGCCGAAGCGAGCCCATGACCTTGTAGACGTCGCGCGGCGCGATCATGTCGGCGTCGGCCGGACTGAACGGCGCCGCCAGCACCGAGAAACCGAGCTCGTGTTCCTCGAGGAATTCCTCCACGTGCTCGTCGAGATCGTCGTCGTCCACGGGCTCCCGCGACAACAGGTCCGAGATGGTGAACCGCGGCCGCAGGTGCAGGGCGGTGGACACCTCGCCGAACTGGAGGTCGAGGTCCACCAGGCAGACGCGCTGCCCGGTCTGCGCCGCCAGGTAGCACGCCAGGTTCGTCGCGTAGAACGTCTTGCCGCAGCCACCGCTCGAGGACGCCACCGTGAACACGTCGGCGAAGTGGGATCGCTCGACCACGACACCCTCCGCCACGACGGGCAGGGTGGTCTCCGCGCCGCTCCGAGAGGCGTCGGCGATGTCGAGGGCCCTCTTCAGGGCATCGGAGAGCTGCCGCTTGCTGGTGGGGTACTCGACGAGGTCGACCGCCCCCGTCCTGACGATGTCGCTGAGGTTGGCCCTCGGCTTCGGACCGAGTGCCAGGACCACGGCCGGCACGGCGCCGGCGGCCCGCAGACCGGCCAGTCGCGCCATGCCGGCGTGGCTGTCGAAGATGGGGCCGGCGACCAGCACGTCGACCGGACCCTGGGTCCGGACCTCTTCCTCGACGTCGCTCACGTTGGTACTCATGAGGACGTCGTAACCGGGGCCGAGCGAGGCATGGATGGCCCGGCTCAACGCCGGCGATCGGCTTATGACGAGTATGCGGCGGGAGATCATGGCGCACCCGTGGTCTGGTCGGTGCCGATGCATTGCATCAGCGGCGGCGGGACGGCACCCTGCTGCGGCTGGACGACCGAGAGGGATTCGTTCTGTGAGAGGAATTGCAGGGTCCTCGCCTGCTGGCCCGTGACGGCGAGCAGCATGGTCTCGCTACCGGGGATGGGTCGAGCCGAAGTCGACTTGTGGCCGGCGTAACTGGGAACGGTGCTCTCCACGTCGAGGACCTGGATGTTGGTCATGACCAGCTCGGTGCACGGAACGGGGAGACTGGCGTTGACGCTGCCCTGGGAGACCTTGGTGATGTTGGCGTAGACGTCGACATGGCTCCCCGGCTGCAGGTACCCCGCCAGGGCGTTGGTTCCCGTCATGGTGACGGTCATGGCGTCCATGCCGGTGGGTACGGAGATGCTCGAGGTGCTCGTCGACAGCTCGGTGGAGCTGACGGCCTGGCCCTTCGCCACGCTCTGGGTCAGGACTTCGCCGTTCAAGCCGGCCACCGTCGTCAGATCCGTCGGTTTGAAGGACTTGGTCGGAACGAGCTCGATCGCCACCAAGTGGTTCGAGATCATCGACTGCCCCGTCGTTCCGGCCGGGATGTTGCTCTTGGCGACGACCGCCGACATCGTCGTGGGCGCGGAGCTCGCGTTCGTGGTCGTGTGGTTGCTGGCTCCCTTCACACTCGCGAATGCGATGGCGCTCCCGGCGATGAACAGGATCACCCCGATCAGGACCAGCGTCAGTGTCTGCTTCTTCACCGAACGTTCCCCCTCTACCTGCGCACCACGGCCAGAACCGTGCAAGTGCGTCGCCGTCGGCTCGGTTGAGGGTACGACGGCTTTGCGTCCCCGTACATAGGACCTTCTGACCATTCTCCGACGCTTCGGTCCTGGTGAAGCGGCCAAATGGTCCATAGGACCTATTCACCGCGAGGCGGCGACAGCCCAGAATCGACTCGGTCGCGACGGGCGAGACGCGCAGTCGCCTCTCGGCCTCGAGGAGCCGGTGCCGCCACCCGACAAGAGGAAGGGGGAGGTCACGTTGAGACCGCGGACGTTGAGACTTCTGGTCGCGCCGGGGCGGCGGCGTGACGACGAGCGCGGCGCCGAGATGGTCGAGTTCGCCTTCGTCGTCGTCCTGCTGGTGGCCCTGCTCTACGGCATCATCACCTACGGCTTGATCCTGGCCGCCCAGGCCACCGTGACGCAGGCCGCGGCCGACGGCGCCCGGTCCGGCATCGTCGCCTCCTCGACCGCCGCCGCCACGGCGGAAGCCCAGGCCGGCACGGACGTGGGGTGGATGGGGAAGGGGGCGTGCGGGACGGCGAACACCACCATCACCTGTGTGGCCGTGACCGAACCCTGCCCCTCCAACGCCAACAACACGTGCCTCAAGGTGACCGTCAGCTACGACTATGCGGCGTCTCCCCTCTTCCCCGAGATGCCGGGACTCGGGGTCATCACGCCATCGACGATCTCGTCCACGAACATCCTCCAACTCTCGACCCCGAGCTCATGAGGGGCGACGCATGAGGAGACTGCTCGAACGACTCGGTGCACGGCGCCGGGACGAGCGCGGCGCCACGTTCGTCCTCACCGCCGTCTGCATGGTCGTGCTGCTCTGGGGCGGGGCCATGGGTGTCGACCTCGGCTTCACCGTCGACGCCGGCCGCCAGGCCCAGGCGATGGCCGACACCGGTGCACTGGACATGGCCCGCTCCATCAACATCGCCGACGCGCAGAGCTCGCTGTCCGCCAGCAACACCTACCTGACCGGCAAATTGGCCAATGTCGACACGGACAACGCAAGCAACATGATGCTGACGTTCCAGGACGGCCACTGGGCGAACGGCGCCTTCACCGCTGCGAGCCAGGACTGCTGGAACTTCTTCCCCCGGCTGGACCCGCCGTGCAACGCCGTGAAGGTCACCGCCACCCAGACGGCGCCGCAGCTCTTCGCCGGTGGGAGATCCTCGGTCAGCCGCTCGGCGGTCGCCGAACTGACCCCCGAGGGCGACTTCTCCATCGGGTCCTATCTGGCCAACATGAACGTCCAGCAGGCGGGTGTGCTCAACGACCTCCTCGGGACGCTGGGGGCCGACGTGAACCTCACCGCAGTGGGCTACGAGGGCCTGGCCAACACCTACGTGAGCCTGAACCAGCTGATCCAGGCCTCCGGCAGCCTGCTCACGACCAGCGATGTCATGACGACCAACCTCACGGCGTCGCAGTGGCTCACCATCGTGACCGACGCCGTGGCCAACCAGGCGAACAGCCTCAGCTGCGGTGGCTCCCCGACACCGTCGCCCTGCGCCGCCTCCACGGCGCTGAGCACGGTGGACTTCAGCTCTTCGAGCTCCGCCCAGCTGTGCCAATTGTTCTCGATCGACGGATCCGGTTGTTCGAGCGTACCGCCGTCGAACGCGGCGCTCTCGACGAGCGTGAGCGTGCTCCAGCTGCTCACCACCGAGGCCGAGATCGCCAACGGCACGAACGCCATCGACGTGACGTCCGCCCTCGGGATCACCGGCGTGACGTCGGCCAACCTCGAACTGCAGGTCGTACAGATCCCGCAGATCGGTTTCGGACCGGTGGGCACCACGGCCACGACGGCACAGGTCGAGGCCACGCTGCAGCTCAGCCTTCTCGGAGTCGGCCAGATCAGCATCCCCCTGACGGCCGCTCAGGGGACGTCCACCTTGTCCGGGGTGACCTGCACCAGCAGCAACGCCTTCCAGTTCGCCAACCTCGGCACCACGACGACCACCGCCACCGCTCCCGTCACGCTCGCCGGCGTGCAGATCGCGACGTTGACGCTGACCGGCGTCTCCAACAAGAGCGAGACGTTCACGGCGGCCAACGTGCCACCCACGGCCTCCACCTCGAGCAGCAATGCCAACCCCCAACAGGCCGGGTCGACCTCGCCGGTCCTCACCTACAGCGGGCTCTCCTCGACCAGTCCCGCCTACACCTTCTTGACCTCGACGCTCGCCGGGGTGCTCGGACCCGTCCTCCAAGCCGCCGGCGTGTCCGTGGGTGGTGCCGACGTGGCCTTCCTCGGCGCCAACTGCGGCGCCGTCTCCCTCGTGCAATGAGCCCGGCCCTCGCCCTGGTGGCCGGCGGCGCCCTCGGCACGGCGGCGGGCGCGCTGCTGGTCCCGCTCACCCGGCGCGAGCTGGCCGCATCGCTCCGGCGGGCCGCAGCCCATGACATGGTCGGGGCGGCGGTGGGACCCGGGGCGGCATCCTCCGGTCCCGCTTTGATCGACGCGCCGCAGCTGAGCCGGCCGCAGTGGCTGGCCATCGCCGTGGCGTCGGGCGTGCTGCCCGCGTTCATCCTCTCCCGGGTGGGCTGGTCGCCGGCGGCGCTCCCGCCCTTGCTGATGCTGGTCGGCCTGGTCCAGCTGGCCTACTGCGATCTCACGCGCCGACTCCTGCCCAAGACGCTGGTCTGGGCCCTCGCGGCCGTCGTCGTCGGTGCCGGCGCCGCCGTCTCCCTCACCACCGACGAGTGGTGGCGCCTCGAGCACGCCACGATCGACGGGTCGGTCTTCTTCGCGCTGTGCTTCCTCATCAACCTGATGAACCCGCGCTGGATCGCCTTCGGCGACGTCCGGCTCTCGCTCGTCGTCGGGTTCGGCTTGGGCTTCGTGAGCCGGCTGGCGGTCGTCGACTGCTTCTTCTACGCCAACATCATGGCGGCGGTGGTGGGCCTGGGCCTCGTCGCCAGCGGCAGGGCCAAGCGCGGGGCGCCGATGCCCTTCGGTTTGTACCTGACGCTCGCCGCCGCACTGGTGCTGGTCATCTGGAGCTAGCTCGACCACGACGCCGGCCGCGCCGGAAGTGCCGGTCGAGCTCGCTGGCGTAGTGCCTTCCCAGGGTGTCGGCGTTCTCGTCGATCCAGGCGCTCAGCGCGATGGAGCCCGTCGCGGGCCCGGTGGTGTCCGCCAGCCCGTCGGCCATGGCGCGGTACTCGTCGCCGGTGAGCAGGACGTCCCGCAGGGCGAGACCGAGCAGTCCGGCCACCGGGGGCACGAGGGAGCCCGGCACCCGCACGACCACGCTCCTGCTGCCCACGGCGCCCCGCAGCTGGCGGACCAGCTCGAGGAACGTCGGGCGCTCCGGTCCGACGGCGTCGACGACGGCGTTGGCCCGCTCCTGGCCGGCCGCTACGGCCAGCGCGGCCAGGTCGTCGACGTGGATAGCGCGGATGCGGTAGTCACCCCGGCCCCCGACGGCGAAGACAGGGAGGTGCCGCAGGAGCCACGCCACGTTGTTGAGCAGGACACCGTCGCCTCCGAAGAGGATCGCCGGCCGCAACACGGCGTAGGGGACGCCGACCTCGGCCAGGGCACGCTCGGCCTCCGCCTTGCCCCGGAAGTAGCCGTAGGGCGACGAGATGCTCGGATGGGTGATGGAGACGTGCACGATCCGCTCGACCCCGGCCTGCCGCGCGGCGTGGAAGAGGGATCGCAGGTTGGCCACGGCACGCTCGTGGTCCTCGGCACCGCGGGCGAAGCGGACCCAGTAGGTGTTGTAGAGGGTCGTCGCTCCCTCGAGAGAGCGGGCGAGGCCGAGCACGTCGTCGAAGTCGAGGGGCCGCACGTCGACGGTCGAACGGGATCCGGCTCGCTCGGGATGGCCGGTCAGCGTCCGCACCCTGCGCCCGGCACGCTCGAGGGTCGCCGCGATGGCCGATCCCGAGTAGCTGAACGCACCCGTCACCACGTCGAAGCCGTCGGCGGGAAACGCCGGGGCGTGGGCGAGAGCCGGTTCGGCTGCGGTCGGTGCGAACGGCGCGATCCGTGTCGTCACTGTGTCTCCTCCTCGCTCGTCGTACCGAACATCTGCAGGAACGTGGCCAGTTGGCGGGCCCGGTCGAAGAGCGCGAGGGCGCGGCTCCGGTCACCGTCGAGGTGCGCCAGCAGCTCGAGGCCGAGATAGAGCGCCACCACCGCGTGCGCCGCCACCTCCGGCTCGACGACCGCCGCCAGCGGACCGTGCTCCAGGGCGCGGCGCAGGGCGGTCGCGGTGAAGGTGTGCCAGGGTTCGATGCGCGCCGCCACCTCCGGGGCCAGGCCCGGCGTCGCACTGGCGCCGGCGATCATCTCGGTCAGGACCGCGATGTGCCCCGCATCGAGGTCGTCCTCGAAGACGGATTGCGCGGCGTCGACCAGCTCCAGCGCGCTGCCGGCCCCGTCGACCGCAGCCCGGTACTGCGCCCGGCGGCTCTCGCTCACCTCGTCGAGCGCTGCGAGCAGCAGGTTCGCCACCGACCCGAAGTGGTAGAAGACGAGGCCCTGGTTGCACTCGGCCCGGCGGGCGATGGCGCGGGCGCTGGCGCCGGCGAACCCTTCCTCCTTCAGCGCGTCGATGGCGGCGTGGACGAGTGCCTCCCGGGTGACGTCGACGCCCGTGGAGACGGTGGTACCCACTTTCGTCTTGATACCCGGCTTGGCCATGCCCTCTCCTGTCCCTTGATCGAGCGGTCTTTGAGCCTCTGCTCAAAGCAACCGCTCAAAGCGTAAGGGCAGGCAGCTGCCCTGTCAAGGGACGGTCATCCGCGTGCTGGCGGCTCCCCCGCCGAGAGGGCACCGGGGCTCCGGGCTAACGTGCGGCGACGTGCCGGCCACCTCGTTCCTGACCCCGGAACTCGAGGAGCGCTGGCACGTCGACGGGTGGTGCGCCATCCCGGGGGCGATACCGCCCGAGGAGCTGGCCGCGGCCCAGGACGCCGTGCGCCGGTACTTCCCGACGCCGGCCGAGATGCTCGAGCTCGGCGGCACCGCGGCGGGAGCGTGGCACACGTGGGACGCACCCTGGCCCGAGTTCCCGTTCCACTCCACGCGGCTGAACCGGCTCGTGCTCCACGACAACGTCGTCGATCTGGCGGAGAGGCTGCTCGGGACGGCCGACCTCGCGCTCTACATGGGCATCGTCACCGCCAAGTACGCCAACCAGTCCTCGGGCTACAACCAGCTGCTGCACGCGGACTACCCGAACCACATGCTGGTGGTGCCGCGGCACGAGATCGGCTACCAGCAGGTGGAGTTCTTCGTCTACCTGACCGACGTGTCCACCGACGACGGCGCCACGCGTTTCGTGTCGTGGCAGAAGACCAAGGACATCCCGGTCGAGCGGCACACGCTCAATTACGTGGACTACGCCGAGCTGTACGACGACCCGTCGGACTCGGCGGCGCCCGCCGGCTCCGTCGTGGCCTACCGCCCCGACATCTACCACCGCTCGGTCGACCATACCGACACCACGCGTTGCCGGATCATGCTCCATGTCTCGTTCCGCCATCGTGACGCCGGGTGGGGGGGCTACCAGGCCTGGCCGTTCCGCGGCTTCTCCATGGAGCTCTCCAAGTACGTCCAGCAGGCGACACCGCGCCAGCTGGCCCTCCTCGGGATCCCTCCGCCCGGACATCCGTACTGGAACGAGGCGACCGTGACCGGGATGCAGGGCCGTTACCCCGGTCTCGACCTCTCGCCCTGGCGCGACGCCCTCCGCTAGGGACGCCCGTGCGGCGAGCCCGGCGCCACCAACGGCCAGGGCATGGCGCGTTGCGCGACGAGAGCAAGGTCGAGCAGGAGCTGCTCGCGGTGGTGGCCCGCCAGCACCTGCAGGCCGACCGGCAGTCCGTCGAGGAGGGCGCCCGGGATGCTCACGGCGGGGCTGCTGTTCATGTTGGAGGGTGCCGTGAGCGCAGCGTTGTTCATGATGGCGCGCGCGAAACCGATCTCGTGGATGAGGTCCCGGCCGGGCAACGTCGAAGGGGGCGGTCCCTCCGCACCGAACGCCACGTCCGGATGCGTCGAGCAGAACACGAAGTCGGCCCGGTCGAACAGATCGGCCATGGCGCCGTTGAGCTGCCGGCGGTAGCGCTCGATCGATGCGGCCCGCTCGAGGGTGTAGCGCTCCTGCGCGCTGGTCAACCCGGCCCGGATCTCGCGCGAGAGCTCACCGACCCGCTCGGGGTAGGCATCGCCGAGGTCGACCACCATCGGGGGCTGGTTGGCCATGGCCCAGGCGCCCCGCAGAGGCGGCAACGCCGGCTTCACCGTGACGATGCGGAGCCCGGCTCGGCGTGCCAGCTGCACGGCGGCGTCCTCGACGAGCGCCGCCACCTCCTCGCGCACCTGGGCGATGCCGAGATCGACGACGATGGCGGCCGTCATACCTTCGAGGTCGAACGTCCCCAAGCCGGCCTCCCAGCCCTCGACGCGCGGAAGGCTCAGGGGATCCCGCCGATCGAAGCCGTTGCAGGCGTCGAAGTAACGAGCCGTGTCGCGCACGGAGCGGGTCAAGCACCCGAGCACGCTCGTCATGGGCTCGATCGTGCCGTCGGGACCCTTGGGGATCCTGCCGTACGTCGCCTTCAGCCCGAAGAGCCCGCTGAAGCCGGCCGGTCCTCGGATGGAGCCCCCGCCGTCGCTCCCGGTCGCGATGGGAAGCAGGCCGCCGGCCACCGCGGCGGCGGTCCCGCCGGACGACCCGCCGGGCGTGCATGCCTGGTTCCACGGGTTGCGCGTGGTGCCGTGCAGCGCCGTCGACGTGCAGTTGATGCCGCCGAATTCGGGTGACGTCGTCTGTGCGGCCAGCACTGCCCCCGCGGCCCGGAGGCGGGTGACCGAGGTGTCGTCGTGCTCGGCGATCCGGTCGGCGAAGACGACCGACGCTTCGGTGTACGGCCAGCCCGCCACCTTCTCGAGCTCCTTGACTCCGAACGGCACCCCGCCGAAGGGCAGGGACACGTCGGCTTGGCGCGCGTCCTGGCGTGCCCGGTCGAAGTCGGTGTGGCTGAAGGCGTTGAGCGGAGATGCGGCGATGGCGGCGATGCAGTCGTCGAGCGCCTCGAGCGGCGAGAGCTCCCCCGCCCTGAAGGCGTCGACGAGGCTGCAGGCGTCACCGAGCCACGGGCTGCCCATGCGCGCAGAGTACCGCCCCGGACGGGACGGGACCGACTGCCGCCGCGGGCGATGGCGACGAAGGCTCGGGACGAGGCCACGGCCGCGTGCCGCTGGGGTCGCTAGCCTCGGCGCGGTGACACCGAGGTGAGACCGCAGTGAGGATCGACGCGCTGACGACCCCGGCCCTGCTCGTCGAGGCGTCAGGGCTCGAGGCCAACCTGCGCACCATGTCCGATGCGCTCCCCGAGCGTCGTCTCCGCCCCCACGTCAAGGCGCACAAGTGCACCGCCCTGGCGAGGCGACAGGCGGCCCTGGGCCACCATGCCTTCACGTGCGCCACGATCGCCGAGATGGAAGGCATGGCGCGGGCCGGCCTCGGGGAGGACCTGTTGTTGGCCAACGAGGTGGTCGACGCCAGTCGACTCGGCGCGCTGGCACGCGAGGGAACGCGCGTGACGCTCGCCGTCGACTCGCCGGCCACCGTCGACGTCGCGGCCCGGGCGGGAGTGCCGGAGGTGCTGATCGACGTGAACGTGGGGCTCCCCCGCTGCGGGTGCCGCCCCGAGGACGCGGGGCGACTGGCCGACCGGGCGCGGGCCAGCGGGCTGACGGTGCGAGGCGTGATGGGCTACGAAGGGCACGTCGTCGGGCTCGAGGACCGAGCCACCCGTGAGCAGATGCTCGAGGAGTCGATGGCCCTGCTGGGGCGCGCCCACGACGACGTCGGCGGCGCGGTCGTCTCGGCCGGGGGAACGGGCACCTACGACCTCAACGGCTGGGCCACCGAGATCCAGGCCGGCTCGTACGCGTTGATGGACACCGCGTACGCCAAGCTGGGGCTGCCCTTCGTCCAGGCCCTGAGCGTGCTGGCCACCGTCGTCTCGGTCTCGGAGCGCTGGAGCGTGGCCGACTGCGGTCTCAAGGCGCTCGGCATGGACCACGGCAATCCCACGGTGGCCGACTCCGACGTGTGGTTCTGCTCGGACGAGCACCTGACCTTCGCTCCCGCGCACCGGGTACGGGTCGGTGACCGGGTGCGGGTGCTCCCCGCCCATGTCGACCCCACGGTGGCGTACCACCGGTACCTGTATCTCGTCGACGGTGACGACGTGCTGGACCGCTGGGACGTCGACCTGCGCGGCTGGTAGGGCGCGCGGCCGGCGCGGCCCGTCCCGGCGCGGTCCGGCCCGGTGCGGCCGCAGGCCGCCGGTAGGGTTGGCCGGGACAAGGAGGTCGGATGGCAGACGCCACGTTCACGATCGGGTCGGCGGCGACGTGCCGCGACGGGTCATGCGGGAAGGTCACCAGGGTGGTCGTCGATCCCGTCGCCCGCACGCTCACGCATCTCGTGATCGAGCCGGAGCACCGGAGCGGGCTCGGCCGCCTCGTGCCGCTCGACCTGGTGACACCGGACCCCGACGGCGTGCAGATCGACTGCACGATCGACGAGTTCGACGCCCTGCCTCACGCGGAGGAGAACGACTTCCTCCCCGGCGGGAGCGGCTACGAGGACTACGAAGCGCACGAGGCCTATTACTGGCCCTACTTCGGTATCGAGGGGGCGGCCGAACCGCTCGTGGCCAACGCCAGCGCCATCGTGACCCACGACACGCTTCCGCCGGGCGAAGTGGGCATCCGCCGCGGCGACCGCGTGCACGCCTCCGACGGTGAGATCGGCAGGGTGGAGGGCCTGGTCGTCGATCCGCGGCAGGGGCACGTCACGCACGTCCTGCTCCAGGAGGGTCATCTCTGGGGGCGCAAGGAGGTCGCCATCCCCATCGGTTCGATCGAGCGGCTGGCCGACGAGATCAGCGTGCACATGACGAAGCACGAAATCGGCGAACTGCCTGCCGTCGGGGTGGCCCGTCCCGCCTGAGCGCGGTGTGTCGACGCAGCGGAGAGACCCGAGGCGTGCGACGCCGTAGCGCACTGGTCGCAGCCGCGCTCCCGGTCGTCGTCGCGCTGGGGGCCTGGTGCGGTTGGGCGAGCGGCTTCCACCGCACCTCGGGCGCGGCGGAGCTGACGTGGGTGGTCTCCACCGTGGCGGTCGTCGCGGTGGACCTCGTCGTGTGGCGCCGGCGTTCGCTCGCGCCGGCGTCGGCACCTTGGCCCCGAGCGGGACACGGCGGAAGCCGGCGCGCCCTGGTGGGGATCGCCCCCTGGCTCGCGTTGGGGACCGTCACCGTGGCCTGGGACGTGCTCGGCCTCGACACCGGCCCACACCAGTACCACCTGACGATCAGCGCGCTCTCCCAGGCCTACCGCCCGCTCAACGCCGCAGTCCTCCTCGTGTGGATGCTGGTCGGTGTCGGCTACGAGATCGCGAGGGTGCGGGCACCGGGCCGTGCCGGCGCCCCGGCGAAGGCACCCGCCGGCCCGTCCGGGCCCGCATCCGGACCGAGCCCGGACGAAGGTGGCGCAACCCTCGGCCGAGGTGCCGGCGCGGTCGTCCTCGTTCCGCACGCCACGGCTGCGGCCACACCGGCCCTGCTCCTCCCCCAGAGCCCTCCGGTGGGTGTCGCCTTCTGGATCGCCGTGCCAGCGGCGGCCGTCGTCATCGACCTGGTGGCCCGCAGATCGGGGGGCAGGCTGGCGACCGCCGAGGAGTTCGTCCGGTTCGTCTCGACGGCACGCTGGGCCAACCTGCTCCTGATCGCCGCATGGCTCTTCGCGGGTTACCACCTCTTCGCTCGCTGACGGACCGGGTCGGCGCCGGGGGCCTCTTCGCCGGCCGGAGACCAACTCCGCAGGCGCCGCAACAAGGGGACCTTCTTCTGCTGGTGCGTGCTCATCCGGCGCAGGATGTCGTCGAGCGCGCCGACGGTCTCGACGATGTGGGGCCCCTTGTTGAGCATCACGCACTCCGCCCGCCCGCTCACGGCGGCATCCGAGACCTCCGCCCGCGACGGTTGGCCGAGACGGGCCATCTGGTCCAGGACCTGTGTCGCCCAGATCACCGGCAGATGTGCGGCGTCGCAGAGGCAGAGGATCTCCTCCTGCAGCTCGGCCAGACGTTCGAAGCCGCACTCGACGGCCAGGTCGCCTCTGGCCACCATCACCCCCACACGCTCGGACTCCATGGCGGCCAGCAGCAGTTCGGGAAGGCGGGCGAAGCCCAGCGCCGTCTCGATCTTGAGCACGATGCCCTGCGACCCATCGAGGTCCCGCAAGCAGGCCTGGAGCCGGCGGACATCGTCGACGCGCTGGGCAAAGGAGAGCCCGACGAGGTCGGCATGCGCAACGATGAAGCGCAGCAGGGGCTCGTCGGCGGCGGAGAGCGCCGGCGCATCGAGCTCGGAGTCGGGCAAGTTGATGCCCTTCTCGGCACGAAGCTTGGCACCGTCGGCCCGGGCGAACGTGATGCGGATGTCCGCTTCACCCGGGCGCAGGCCCACCACAGTGCCGGCGATCTTGCCGTCGTCGAAGAGGACGCGGTGGCCGACGGCGAGCGCGTCGAGAGCGGCCGGCAGTGTGCAGCCGATACGGAACGATCCCGGGCGTCCCCGATCGGGGGATCCACCGTGCCGGCGACCTGCATCCTTCCCGGGGTTCACCGGAGCCGTGTCCGCCGTCATGGTCAAGAGGTCGCCGACGTGCAGCGTCAGCGCCTGCTGGCGACCCGCCAGCAGCCCCACGGCCGTGCGCCGCCCTCCGGCATCGACCAGCTCGGTACCGGTGACCAGGTAGGTGGTGTCCCATGCCTCCACGACTGCGGTGTCGCCCGACGCCGCGACGACGAGGAGGCGCCGACGGTCCCCCCGGGTGTCACGAAGCCGGATGACCGCACCGGCGCCGAGGTGACGGAGCCAGCCCCGGTCCACGGGGATCACCGGCTCCGGTCCCGCTCGCTCGACCACGGCTCCCGACGGAGCGGCGACCAGACGGGCGCGGGCAGCTTCCACCGGCCGGCCCAGCGCATCGCGTCGCGGTCGAAGGCGCAGCACCCGGGGCCCGATCTCGATGGGGCCGGTCCGGACCTTCGGTCCGGGGAGGTCCATGAGGACGGGGCAGCGCTCCCGCCGCTCCGCGGCGGCCAGGCGGAGGTTGCGCACCATGCCCTCCCAGGCCGCCGGGTCGTCGTGAGCGCAGTTGATGCGGGCACAGCCCATGCCGTGCGCGACGAGCGCGCGGACCAGGCTCCGGTCATGCGCGGCCTCGCTCGGCATCGTCACCAGGATCCTGGTCGCGTGCCCCGGTCGGTTCGGACCGAGCAGCGCATCGGCATGACCCTCGAGGGCGCCGCGGCCGGCACTGAATCCGACCGCTGACTCCGTGCGGCGTCGCTCACTCCTTCCGGCGAGGAGGTAGAGATTGTCGAGCACTCGCTCCAGTGTGGTGATGACGTGCTCCTCGGCCCGGCCGAGCGACGAGAGGCCGAGCTCGGCGAGGTCCAGCTGCAGCGAACGGATGTCGTGGCGGCGCAGGACGAGATAGTCGAGGAGGTTCGCGGCGCCGTGACGGTGGTTCGGATGCACCCGGGCGAGGTCCCCGCTCCGCGCCACGTGCTCGCGCCGCATCTCGGCGTGCAGCGCCTCGAGCGCATCGATGAGGTGGGCCACCGCCTCCGCCCGCTCCGGGGCTTCGGCGTCGGTGCGGTCGGGGGCAGTCCGAGGCGCCATCATCGTCCAGTTTCCGAACGTCCCCGACCCGGGGCCAGGGTCGAAGGTCCTGCTCCACCCACCCGGGCCGCCGTTCCGAACCGGGCGTGCTGTGACCTTTGACCCTGGCACGCGGCTGCTCCGGCGCCGATCGTTGGGGGTGCCCACGACACGTGGCCAGGACACGTGGCCACGACCCCCGAGAGAGGGATCCCCATGGAGCTGAGCGCCGTACCCATCGAGAAACCCGACGACGTGAACGTGATCGTCGGCCAGGCCCATTTCGTCAAGACGGTCGACGACCTGCACGAGGCGCTCGCCACGTCGAGTCCGGGGCTCAAGTTCGGTGTCGCGTTCTGCGAGGCGTCAGGACCGTGTCTCATCCGCCACTCGGGCAACGAGCCCGATCTGGTGAAGCTGGCCACGGTCAACGCGGAGAGTGTCGGCGCCGGCCACTGCTTCGTCATCCTCTTGCGCGAGGCATATCCCGTCAACGTGCTCAACGCCGTCAAGGCCGTCCCCGAGGTGTGCAGCGTCCACTGCGCCACGGCGAACGCCGTCGAGATCCTGGTCGCCCAGACCGAGTACGGCCGGGGGGTCATCGGCGTGATCGACGGCATGCCTCCGGCCGGGGTGGAGACGGCGGACGACCAAGCCGATCGGCACGGCCTGCTGACACGGCTGGGCTATCGGGCCTGAGCCCGCGACGCCGCACGACATCGCACCGGCGACCCCCCATGGGTGACAATGAGAGCGTGCAAGTCGACGACGAGGTCGTCATCGGGCGTCGGGGGCTGGACGAGCTCATGGCGTCGCTGGCGGCGCTCGGCTACGAGGTGACCGGGCCGGTCGTCCGCGACGGCGCCATCGTGCACGGCCCGCTCGCCGGCACCGGCGACCTGCCCGTTGGGTGCCACGATCAGCAGGGACCGGGCTCCTACCGCCTCGAAGAAGGCCAGGACGAAGCGCTGTTCGGCTGGGCGGTCGGACCCGCGTCGTGGAAGGCGAGCTTCTTCCCCCCGCGCGAGACGGTCTGGAGCGCCGCGCCGCAGGACGGGAGCGGAACGCCGTCGATCGCGCAAGCCGACGACGAGCCCGGCACCCTGGCCCTCTTCGGTGCACGCCCGTGCGAGGTGGCCGCGCTGGACATACTCGACCGGGTGCTCGCGGGCGGGGAGGTCCCCGACCCCTCCTACGTCCGACGGCGCACCGGGACGTTCATCGTGGTCGCCGAGTGCGGCACTCCGGCCTCGACCTGCTTCTGCACCTCAATGGGAACCGGCCCGGCGGCGACCGCCGGGTTCGACCTGGCGCTGTGCGAGCTGCCACCCGGAGGCGACGGCACCCACGAGTACGTCGTCCGGATCGGCTCGGCCCGCGGTGCGGCGGCGCTGGAAGTCGTCCCGCACCGTCGCGCCGGCGCAGCCGACCTCGATGCACGCCGACAGGTCCTCTCCGGCGCGGAAACCCGCATGTCCCGCAGGCTCGAGGTCGACGGGCTGCGGGAACTGCTGGCCGAGAACATCGACCATCCGCGCTGGGAGGAGACGGCCGAGCGCTGCCTCTCGTGCGGCAATTGCACCTTGGTGTGCCCTACCTGTTTCTGCAGCGACGTCCGGGACGTGAGCGATCTGAGCGGGACGGTCGAGCGTCACCGTCATTGGTCCTCGTGCTTCGACCGCGCCCATTCGTACATCCACGGAGGACCGGTCCGCTCGACGACGGCGTCGTGCTACCGCCAATGGCTCACGCACAAGCTTTCGACGTGGTGGGACCAGTTCGACACCTCCGGCTGCGTCGGGTGCGGTCGCTGCATCAGCTGGTGCCCGGTGGGCATCGACCTCACCGAGGAAGCCGCGGCCATCCGAGAGACGTCTGCCACGAGAGAAGGGCGCGATGCCTGAGTCGATGGCCGACCTTCTGACGGCCCAGCCGCTCTTCCGCTCACTTCCTCCCGACGCCCTCGCCACGGTGGCCGGCTGCGCCCACAACACCGCGTTCCGCGCCGGCGAGCTCCTCCTGGCGGAGGGAGGGGAGGCCACGACGCTGTTCCTCATCCGCCGCGGTGCCGTGGCCATAGAAGTCCACGACCCCGGCCGGGAGGGAATCGTGGTCCAGACGTTGAGCGCCGGGCACGTCGTCGGCTGGTCGTGGCTCGTCCCGCCCTACCGCTGGAACTTCGACGCCAGAGCCGTCACCGACGTCGGGGCCATCGCCATCGACGGTGCCTGCCTGCGGTCCAAAGCCGACGCCGACCCCGCCCTCGGCTACTCCCTCCTGCAGACGGTCTCCGGCATGCTGCTGGAGCGGCTCCAGGCGACCCGCACCCAGCTGCTCGACCTCTACGGCACGCGCAGGGACGAGCCCGCCGGCGGCCGGACGGCATGACCGTCGCGTGCGGCACCCCGGCCTCGGCCCCCCACCCGTTGACGCCCGCGTTGTGGCGGGTGACCGGCCGCAAGAAGGAGACCGCCGACGTCACGACCCTCACGCTCTCCCCCGAAGCAGGGGTGGTGCCCGGCTTCGGGCACGGGCAGTTCCACATGCTCACCGCCTTCGGCATCGGTGAGGCCGCGGTCTCCATCGCGAGCGCGCCCGGCGAAGCCGTCGGCGGCCTTGCCCATTCGATCCGCGACGTCGGTCCCGTGACGCATGCCCTGTGCGAGGCGCCGGCCGGCAGCATCGTCGGCGTGCGGGGTCCCTTCGGTCGCGGATGGGACATCGGAGAGCTCCCCGGCGCCCTCCCGTCGGGTACCGACCATGTCGTGGTCGCCGGGGGGATCGGGCTGGCTCCTCTGCGCGGCGCCGTCCACGACCTTTCCGAGCGACACGCACACGACGCCGGCCGCCTGTTCGTCCTCGTGGGAGCACGCTCACCCGATCAGATCGTCTTCGCGGACGAGCTCGACGCCTGGCGCGCCAACGGTGTCCACGTCGAGGTGAGCGTGGACGCGGCTCCGGCCGGCTGGCACGGCACGGTCGGCGTGGTGACCGCGCTGCTCCCGAAGGCGCCGTTCGACCCCGTACGGACCGTGGCCCTCGTGTGCGGTCCGGAGATCATGATGCGCTTCGTCGCCGCGGCGCTGGCCGACCGGGGTGTCGCTCCGGACAGGATCCAGATCTCGCTCGAGCGCAACATGCAGTGCGGGTGTGGCCTCTGCGGGCACTGCCAGCTCGGCCCGCTCCTCGTCTGCCGTGACGGCCCGGTCGTGTCCTACGGCGGCCCGCTCCCCGAGCTGCTCAGGGAACGGCGGCGGTGAGCGCCCGCCCGACCCTGGCCGTGTGGAAGTTCGCGTCGTGCGACGGCTGCCAGCTCACCCTGCTCGACGCCGAAGACGAGCTCCTGCTCCTGGCCCAACGGGTCCAGATCGCCCACTTCACGGAGATGTCGCGGTCGAGCGTCGAGGGGCCCTACGACCTCTCGCTGGTCGAGGGATCCGTCAGCACGCCCTCCGACGCCGAGCGCATCAAAGAGGTACGCGCCGCCTCGCGCGCACTGGTCACGATCGGTGCCTGTGCCACCGCCGGGGGTATCCAGGGGCTGCGCAACTTCGCATCGGCCGGCGACTACGCGTCGCTCGTCTACGCACATCCCGAGTACATCTCCTCACTCGACCGTTCGACTCCCATCTCCGACCACGTCGCGGTCGACTACGAGCTGCACGGGTGCCCGGTCGACCGGCGACAACTCCTCGAGGTGATCTGCGCGCTCCTCGACGGGCGGCGACCGGCCGTACCGGACCACAGCGTCTGCCAGGAGTGCAAGCAGAACGGGACGGTCTGCCTGCTGGTCGCCGAGGGCACGCCCTGCCTGGGGCCCGTCACCCGGGCCGGCTGCGGGGCCCTGTGCCCCGCTCATCATCGCGGCTGCTTCGGCTGCTTCGGGCCGACCGCGGCCGCCAACACCGCGTCCCTGGCGCACACGCTCCGGGAAGCAGGACTGGCGCCGGTCGACGCGTCCCGGCTCTTCCGGACCTTCAACGCCGGTGCGCCCGCCTTCCGGGCGGAGTCACTCGCCCAGGAGCACCACGACCGGACCGGACCATCCCGCGACCCGGTGAGGCCGAGGTGAGCCACGGCGGCCGGCGCAGGATCGGCACGGACGGTCTCGCCCGAGTCGAGGGCGAGGGCTCCCTCCACATCGACATCCGCGACGGCACCGTGCGCGACGTGACGCTCGACATATTCGAACCTCCTCGTTACTTCGAGGCGCTGCTCCGTGGACGCCATTTCAGCGAAGCCCCCGACATCACGGCACGGATCTGCGGCATCTGCCCTGTCGCCTACCAGATGAGCGCCTGCACCGCCATGGAGGCGGCCTGCGGCGTGACGGTGGACGACCGGGTCAGCGCGCTGCGCCGACTGCTGTACTGCGGAGAGTGGATCCAGAGCCACGCTCTCCACGTCTACCTGCTTCACGCTCCGGACTTCCTCGGGTGTGCGGACGCCGTCGAGCTCTCGGAACGGGACCCCGCCTCGGTCCAGCGCGGTCTGCGGCTCAAGCGCACCGGCAACAGGCTCATGGAGCTGATCGGCGGGCGCTCGGTCCACCCGGTGAACGTCCGGCTGGGCGGCTTCTACAGCACGCCCGATCCGGCCGAGCTCAGAGCGCTGGACGAGCCGCTGCACCAGGCCCTCGACGACGCGCTGGCCACCGTCGAGTGGGTCTCGCGCTTCGAGTTCCCCGACGTCACCAACGACTACCGCTTCGTCGCCCTCAGGGCACCGACCGCATACGCCATCGAGACGGGGCGCGTCGTCTCCTCCGACGGGCTCGACGTCGACGCCGCCGGCTTCGGCGATCTGGTCGAGGAGGAGCACGTCGAGCGCTCGACGGCTCTGCACGCCCGCTTGCGCGGGCGCGGGTCCTATCTCACCGGGCCCCTAGCCCGCTTCGCCCTCGGTGCCGATCACCTGCCTGCCCTGGCGCGCCAGGCCGCCGAGGGGGCGGGCCTCGAGCCCCCGTGCACCAACCCCTTTCGCAGCATCGTCGTGCGCTCCGTGGAGCTCGTCGCCGCCTGCGCCGAAGCCCTGAGCCTGGTGGAGACGTACGCGCCCCCGAGGCGGCCGGCGACACCCGTCGAACCACGAGCCGGACGGGGTGTGGGTGCGACGGAGGCCCCGCGGGGCGTGCTCCTCCACGCCTACGACATCGACGGTGAGGGGATCATCCAGTCGGCACGCATCGTCCCGCCGACGTCGCAGAACCAACTCAGCATCGAGGACGACCTGCGGCGTGTGGCGGGGGCCAGTCTCGACCTCGACGACGAAGAGCTCACCTGGCGGTGCGAACAGGCGGTGCGCAACCACGACCCGTGCATCTCCTGTGCCGCGCACTTCCTCGACGTGAGGGTCGATCGATGAGCGCCGGCGTCCCGGCCGAGCGCTCCGGCGCGGTGGTGATCGCGGGTCTGGGCAACGAGTACCGTCACGACGACGGCGTCGGCGCGCTCGTGAGTCGGCTGGCGGCGCGCGCCGCAGGCCTGCGCCAGGCCGGCCCCGCCGTCGACCCGCTCGACCTCCTCGGCCGATGGGACCATGCCCGCCTGGCCGTCGTCGTCGACGCTCTGCGCTCGGGTGCAGACCCCGGCACCATCCGCATCGCCGCGGTCGGTCCGGCCGGCGGCGGAACCGACCTCGGCGGCCTGGACGACCTCGGTCGCCTGAGCCATCTCGCTGGCACCGGCAGCGCCGGTGGGGCGCGATCCGCTCGTGCCTCGGGCAACCACGTCCGTGCCCGAACGACCAGCAGCCACGGCGTCGACGTCCTGGGCGTGCTGCGACTCGCCCATGCCGTCGGCCAGGCTCCCGACCGCGTGCTGTTGGTGGGCATCGAGGGAGCGGACTTCTCCCCCGGCGTCGGTCTCAGCCCCAGAGTCGCCGACGCGGTTCCCGCCGCGGTCGATCGGATCGTCTCGCTGCTCGAGGAGGAACGACCATGTGCCTGAGCCGGCTGCACCGGGTGGTGTCCGTCGACCCGGAGAACGCCGTCGTGGAGGAAGCCTGCGGGCAACAGAAGCGAATCTCGCTCCTCGCCTTCGACGGACCTCCTCCGCGGCCGGGCGAATGGCTGATCGTCCATGCCGGCTTCGCCATCGGGCGGATGGACGACGACGAAGCACGACGCGTCCTCGCCGATCTCGAAACGGTGCAGGGCGGCGTGGCCTCGGACGGCGCCGCCCGCGGCCAAGCCGAGGGGACCCGGCAGTGAGGTCTCGGGCCGGGGGCAGGGCTCTCCCCCTGTCCGGTGTGGTGGTCGCCGCGCTCACGGCCTGCATCAGCGGGGTCTCGGTCTCCGTGAACAGCGTGGGCGTGCACGCCATCACCCCTCCGTCCGTCTACACCACGGCCAAGAACCTCGTGGCGACGGTGGTGCTGTCCGCGCTCGTGCTTGCGGGGTCCCGCCTGCGCCAGGAGCGGTGGCCTTGGCTCCGCCGCTTCGCCAGCACCCCACCACGGCTCGAAGCAAGCGGGACCAGAGCAACCCCGGGCGCGGCCCGGTTGGTCGGGCTGGCCTATGTGGGCGTCGTCGGCGGCGGCCTCGCCTTCGTGCTCTTCTTCGAGGGACTCGCCCGGACGACGGCGACGCCGGCGGCCTTCCTCCACGACGGGTTGGTGGTCTGGGTGGCCCTCCTGGCGGGCCCGCTGCTGCGGGAACGCATCACCGCCTGGAACGTCCTCGCCATCGCCCTGCTCATGGTCGGCCAGGTGGCGGTCCTGGGCGGCATCGGCCACCTGGCCGCCTCGAACGGCCAGACACTGGTCCTGGTGGCCACCTGGCTGTGGGCCCTCGAGGTCGTCGTGAGCAAGCGGCTCCTCGCCGACACGGGTGCCGGGGCGCTCGCTCTGGTCCGGATGGGCGTCGGATCCGTCGTCCTCCTGGTCGACCTGGCCCTGACCGGACACCTCGGCGGCCTCGTCGGCCTCTCCCCCTCCCAGCTCGGATGGGCCGCGGCGACGGGAATCCTCCTCGCCGGCTACGTCGGTACGTGGATGACGGCCCTGGCCCGGGCCCGCGCCGTCGACGTAACGTCCGTTCTGGTGGGAAGCGCGGTCGTCACCGGCCTCCTCGGCGCACTGTCGGGCACCTCGCCGCTGGCACCGGCCGATCTCGGGCTGCTGCTCGTCGCAGCGGGTGCGGGCCTCCTGATCGTGGTGGACGTCCGGCGAGCCGCGTCGTGACGGTGCCGGATCGCCCCCGGGGCCAGGCGGAGTCGAGCGCGCGCTCGGGACCGGGGCTGTTCGCCCGGTTCGCCTACCCCCCGAACGCGCTCGGCTACTGCGGACCGGACGACCCCTCGCTGCTGCTCGGCCTGGCCAGCGACGCCCGGCCGGCGGACGCCGACCTGCGGCACCTGGCGGCCCGCTTCGACGGTGCCTGGCCCTATCTGCAACTCATCGCGGGCTGCAACGGGATCCGTGACCCTCTCGACCGGCGCGTGGTGTCGGCCTACTGGATCGGCAACTCGCTGCTCCCGGGGGTCCCGCCCTCGACACTGTGGCGCCACCTCGAGGAGCGGTTCGGGCGCCGTGCCGGACGGCTCTTCGAGCCGATGGCCGCCCCGCTACGCCTCGGCGGGGTGCCACACCACAGCTTCCACGTGTTCGCCGTCTACCCCTGGCTCGGGCTGCTCCGGGCCGGTGAGCACGGACCGGCGCTCACCGTCCTCGACCGGTGCCGCATCCGGTGGGGCACCGTCGTGTCGGTCAGCGGAGATTCGGTCGTCGTCCGCAACCGCGTCCTGGACTTCTGCGGGTCGCAGCTCGTCCTCGGCCCGGAGATCGTCGAACAGGTGCGCCGAGGCCTCGACGGAGTGGGGTTCGTCGAGGATCTCGCCGCCGGTGACGTCGTCGCCATGCACTGGGACTGGGTGTGCGAACGCCTGTCGGTTCCGGCCCTGCGCAACCTCGAGCAGTGGACGGCCCTCAACCTGGCCGTCGTCAACACCGCGCCCGTGCCCGGCCCCGCCGTCGCGGTCGACGGCGGGGCCCCTTCCTGAGCCCTGGCGGCGGGACCCGGCTCGCTCGCTCAGGCCTCAGCGCCCGCCGGGTCCGTCACGCCGCAGCGTTCGGGCCGTCAGAGGGTCCGTTGCCGTCGGGCACCGAGCCCGCAGCCGGAGGCGCCGTCGCGGCGCCCGTCAGCGGCGTCCCGACCTCCTCGGGCACGAGGGTCGGGGTGTTGCGGTTCAGCGTCTGGCCGCCGAAGAACGCCGGGCTCTTGAAACGCATCAGGATCATGGCGGCCAGGCCGAGCAGCGCCGAGACGAAGGCGATGAGGAACACGCCGCCCACGTTCGAATGGGGTGGGAAGGGCAGGTGCCAGTGGGTGTAGCTCTGGGCTTGGACGTTGTCGTAGTTCCAGTCCTGCCAGATGCTCCAGATCATGGCGAAATAGAGCATCAGGCCACCGAGCACGGGAAGGATCCCCTTCATCCAGAGGTCCCGGCGGCTGCGAAGGAGGACCTTGCGGTAGTACCAGGCGCTGGTGAAGCCGGTCAGCCCGTAGTAGAAGGCGATCCAGATCCCGATGGCGGTGACGGCGTCGGGGATCAGGTAGCCGCCGGCCAGATGGTTGAAGGCGATGTAGAGCACGATCGAGACGGCGCCCATCGTCACCGTCGACACGGTCGGGGTCAGGTAGCGCCGGTGAACCCGTCCGAACGAGTCGGGGAGCGCCTTGTACACCGCCATCGAGAGCGTCGTGCGTGCGGTGGGGAGGATGGTCGTCTGGGTGGAGGCGGTGGCCGAGGTGACGACCATCAGGACGAGGATCTCGATGGCCAGGTGTCCGTACCAGGCGTGCCCGAAGACGGCGTCGCCCAAGCTGGCGAAGATGTTGCCGTAGTTGGCCGGGTTGGCCAGTCCGATGCCCTTGTCGCCCACGCCGGCGTAGGCCTGGGCGGCGAAGGTCACGACGAAATAGATCACGAGAAGGAGGACGGTGGAGATGATGGCACCGAGGCCAGGGTTCCGGGTGCGGTCCTCCGTCTCCTCGTTGATGGCGACCGAGGTGTCCCAGCCCCAGTAGATGAAGAGCATGAGGAGCAGCCCACCGACGATCTTCGAGAAGGAGGGCCCGCTGAACGGGTTGAACCAGTCCCAGCTCGGTGCCACGTGCGTCGGCGGTGCGTGGCCGGTGCCCACCTTCACCAGGGCGACGACCGCGAAGAGCACCAGGGCGGCGATCTCGACGGTGAGCAGTATCCGCTGCACCCTGGCCGAGAGCTCGATCCCCCGGTAGCAGACCCAGGTCAACAGCGCGATGAAGAGCACTCCCACCAGGAGCACCCACTCGCTCGTCGGGTTGTTCCCGATCCCGTGGGCGCCGAAGAGGATGAACGTGTACTGCCCGGCCACCTGGGCCAGGCTGGCCATCACCAGCACGTCCGATGCGATGATCCCCCATCCACCGAGCCATCCGGTCACGGGGTTGAAGGCGCGGGTGCCCCAGGTGAACGTGGTGCCGCAGTCCGGGTCGGCCTTGTTGAGCTCGCTGTAGCCGATGGAGACGAACAGCATCGGGATGAAGGCCAGCACCACGATGACGGGTGACAGCAGGCCGACGGCCACCGCGATGAGGCCGAGGGTGGCGGCGAGACTGTAGGCGGGCGCCGTCGAGGCGACGCCGATCACGATGTTCGACACCAGGCTCAACGCGTCGCTCTTGAGACCCTTCTCGGCGGGTGAGTCGGCCGCACCGTCCCGTTTTCCCGAGGGTGGCCCGGGTGCTTCCATTTCGGATCGGGTCTTCATGTCAGCCTGGCTTTCTGATCAGATCGGGCTTTCGTCGAGCATGGCGTCGGCAACCTTGACGAACCCGGCGACGTTGGCGCCGGTCACGTAGTCGCCCGGCCGCCCGTACTCTTCGGCAGTACGACAGACCGTGTCGTGGATGTGCTGGATGATCTCCTGAAGCCGCCGGTCCACCTCCTGCGGCGTCCACTGCGTCAACTGCATGTTCTGCGCCATCTCCAACCCCGAAACGGCAACGCCCCCGGCGTTGGCGGCCTTGCTCGGCGCGTAGAGGACACCCGATTCGACGAAGAGGTCCACCGCCTCGGGAACGGTGGGCATGTTGGCCCCTTCCGCAACCAGCCCGACTCCCCCCGCGACGAGGTGCTTGGCATCCCGCGCGCTGATCTCGTTCTGGGTCGCGCCCGGGAAGGCGCAGTCGGCGGGGACGCTCCACAGCGGATTGTCCGCGCCCGGCGCACGCGGGACGTAGATCACGCCGGGGAATCGATCCGCGTACTCACGAATCCGCCCCCGCCGGTTCTGCTTGAGCTCCATGACCCACTCGAGCTTCTCGCGGTCGATCCCGCCGGCGTCGTGGACGAACCCGTCGGAATCGGAGAGGGTTACGGGACATGCCCCCATGTCGAGGAGCTTCTTCACCGTGAACTGGGCCACGTTGCCGCTCCCGGATACCAGGCAGGTCTTGCCTTCGAGGTCGTCGCCCCGCGTCGCCAGCATGTCCCGCGCGAAGTACACGACCCCGTAGCCGGTCGCTTCCTGGCGGATGGCCGACCCGCCCCACTTGATGCCCTTGCCGGTCAGCGATCCCACGAAGCGCTTGGCGATCCGCTTGTACTGGCCGAAGAGGTAACCGATCTCCCGTTCGCCCACTCCGATATCGCCGGCGGGGACGTCCGTGAACTCTCCGATGTACGGATAGAGCTCGGTCATGAACGACTGACAGAAGCGACGGATCTCCGACTCCGTCCGCCCCTTGGGATCGAAGTCCGAACCCCCCTTCGCCCCTCCCATGGGTAGCGTCGTGAGGGAATCCTTGATGGTCTGCTCGAAGGCGAGGAACTTCAACAGCCCCTGGTTCACGCTCGGATGGAAGCGCAAGCCGCCCTTGTAGGGGCCGATGGAGCTGCTCATCTGGACGCGGTAGCCACGGTTGACGTGGATCTCGCCCTGGTCGTCGACCCAATTGACACCGAAGCTGATCACACGGTCCGGCTCGACCAGCCTCTCGAGGATCCTCTGCTCGACGTACCGTGGCTGACGGACGAGGACCGGCTCGAGCGATCGGAAGACCTCGCGCACCGCCTGGTGGAATTCCGGCTCGCCGGGGTTCTTGGCCTCCACCCGGGCCATGACGTCTGCGATGTGCCGGCCCGCGAAACGGTCAGTGGTCGGACCACGCTCGACCAGATGGGTCATGAGGTCATCCTCAAGACCCATCTGGTCCCACCGTAGGGTCCAAAGTCACCAACGGAAGCCCGACGCCGGGCGTCCGTTGGGACCTCTGGCCCTAGGCGACAAGGGCGCGCGGTCCCACCATGAGGCTCGCACCCGACCGGCACCGCCACCCATCGCCGGTCCGAACGAGGAGGGTCGAACATGCGAGTGCTCGTCGTCGGCTCAGGAGGTGTGGGGACAGCGGTCGCCCGCACCGTCGCCAAATGGGGGCTCTTCGAGCGGGTGGTCATGGCCGACCACGACCTCAACCGGGCCCAGCGCGCGGTGGCCGGTGCCGGCGACCGGTTCGCGGCCTACCAGGTCGACGCCGGGAACGAGCGGGAGATCGCCGAGCTCATGGCGAAGGAGCGCATCGACGCCGTGCTCAACGCAGTCGACCCCCGATTCGTCATGCCCGTCTTCCGGGCCGCGCTCGGAGCGGGCGTCACCTACCTGGACATGGCCATGTCCCTCTCGCACCCCCATCCCACCGACCCGTACCGGACGCCGGGCGTGAAGCTCGGAGACGAGCAGTTCGCACAGGCGGTCCAGTGGGAGGAACGGGGTCTCATGGCCCTCTGCGGCATGGGTGTCGAGCCGGGCCTGGCCGACGTCTTCGCCCGTTATGCGGCAGACGTCCTGTTCTCGTCCATCGACGAGATCGGCGTCCGCGACGGAGCCAACCTGGTCGTCGAGGGTTACGACTTCTGTCCCACCTTCTCCATCTGGACGACCATCGAGGAGTGCCTGAATCCGCCGATCGTGTGGGAAAAGGGGCGGGACTGGTTCACCACCGAGCCGTTCAGCGAGCCCGAGACCTTCGTCTTCCCGGCCGGGATCGGTCCCATCGAGTGCGTGAACGTCGAGCACGAAGAGGTGCTGCTGGTACCCCGATGGATCGACACAGGCCGTGTGACCTTCAAGTACGGACTCGGCGACGAATTCATCGGGGTCCTCAAGACGATCCACCAGCTGGGACTCGATTCGACGATGCCGGTCGACGTCGGCGGGGTGCAGGTGGCACCGAGAGACGTGATCGCCGCCTCCCTGCCCGACCCGGCCGAGATCGGGGACCGCATGACGGGTCTGACTTGTGCCGGGACATGGGTCAGGGGAACCGGCAAGGACGGATCGCCCCGAGAGGTCTACCTGCACCATGTCGCGGACAACGCACAGTGCATGAGCGAGTTCGGGTCGCAGGCGGTGGTCTGGCAGACGGCCATGAACCCCATCGTCGCCCTCGAACTCATCGACAACGGGATCTGGGCAGGTACGGGCGTGCTCGGGCCCGAGGCCCTTCCCGCCGAACCCTTCCTCGACCTCCTGGCCGAGCATGGTGCGGCGTGGGCCTGCGAGGAGCGCACACCGAGCCCGGTCTGATCCGGTCGCCAGACGGTGCCAACAAGCCAGACGGTGCCGACAAGCCAGACGGCACGAAAAGGCCAGACGGCACCAAGAAGGAGGTCATCCGTGACTCGTCCGATCGTCAGGAATTTCGTCGACGGCATCGCCCTCGACGCCAAGGACGGCCAGACGTACGACCTCGTCGACCCCGTGACCGGCGAGGCCTACGCGACGGCGCCGAGGTCCCAAGCCGTGGACGTCGAGCACGCATTCCATGCGGCACAGACGGCCTTCGACTCGTGGTCGGCCACGACCCCGGCCGCGCGCAGCCGGGCCCTCCTGCGCTTCGCCGACGCGCTCGAGGCGCGCGCGGACGAGCTGGTGGAGATCGAGTGCCGCAACACCGGCAAGCCACGGGGATTGACCGTCTCCGAGGAGATCCCTCCCACGCTCGACCAGATCCGCTTCTTCGCAGGGGCTTCCCGCCTGCTCGAAGGCCGGTCAGCGGGTGAGTACATGGAGGGCTTCACCTCCTACGTCCGGCGCGAACCGGTCGGCGTCTGTGCCCAGATCACTCCGTGGAACTACCCGATGATGATGGCGGTCTGGAAGTTCGCACCGGCTATCGCCGCAGGCAACACCGTGGTCCTGAAGCCGGCGCACACCACCCCGGCCAGCAGTGCCTTCCTGGCCCAGGTGGCCGGCGACTTCTTCCCACCCGGTGTTCTCAACGTGGTCTGCGGTCACAACGGCGAGATGAGCGATGCCCTGCTGCGCAGCCCGGTACCCCGCATGGTCTCGATCACCGGCAGCGTGCGCGCCGGCAGGGAGATCGCCCGGGCTGCCGCCGAGGACATCAAGCGCGTCCATCTCGAGCTGGGGGGCAAGGCGCCCGTGATCGTCTTCGGCGACGTCGATATCGAAGCCGCGGCGGAAGACATCGCACTGGCGGGCTACTTCAACGCCGGGCAGGATTGCACCGCAGCGACCCGGGTCCTGGTACAGCGCGACCTCCACGACGAATTCATCGAGGCACTGGTCGCCGCGGCGCACCGGCGCACCCTGGGAGGTCCCGACGACGCAGATGCCGATGTCGGACCCCTCAACAGCGCAAACCAGCTTCAGCGTGTCTCGGGCTTCCTCGAGCGCCTCCCCGCCCGCGCCGTCGTGCAGACCGGAGGCGGCCGCGTCGGCCAACGCGGCTTCTTCTTCGAGCCGACGGTCGTCTCGGGCCTCTCCCAGGACGACGAGATCATCCAACAAGAAGTGTTCGGTCCCGTGATCACGGTGCAACCCTTCACCGACGAGGAGGACGCGGTCCACCGGGCGAACGACGTCGAATACGGTCTGGCTTCGTCGGTGTGGACGAGAGACCACGCGCGGGCACTCCGCGTCTCGAACCGGCTCGACTTCGGATGTGTGTGGATCAACAGCCACATTCCACTGGTGGCCGAAATGCCCCATGGCGGTTTCAAGCACTCTGGCTACGGAAAGGACCTGTCGATGTACGGCCTCGAGGACTACACGCGCATCAAGCACGTGATGAGCGCTCTCTCGTGACGAGCGCGCTCCACCGGAACGGCCAGCTCCAAGGACCGCGGTCCACAGGACGCGGTCGGGCGGTGCACACGGTCATACCCGGACCCCGGTCCCTGGAGCTTGCGGCCCGCCGCGCAGCGGCCGTCCCGAACGGGGTGGGCGTGACGCTGCCCGTCTTCATCGAACGGGCGACCGCCGGCATCCTCGAAGACGTCGACGGTAACCGGTTCATCGACTTCGGTTCGGGCATCTCGGTGACCAACGTCGGCAACAGTGCGCCGGCCGTCGTGGAGGCCGTCTCCGCTGCAGCCGAGGCGTTCACCCACACGTGCTTCCAGGTGACCCCCTACGAAGGGTACGTCGCCGTCTGCGAGCGGCTGAACGATCTGGCGCCAGGAGAGCACGAGAAGCGCTCCTTCCTGGTCAACTCGGGCGCCGAGGCGGTCGAGAACGCCGTGAAGATCGCGCGCTACGTCACGGGAAGGAGCGCGGTCGTGGCGTTCGATCACGGCTTTCACGGCCGGACCTTGCTGACGATGAGCCTGACGGGCAAGGCCATGCCCTACAAGCGGGGTTTCGGTCCCTTCGCTCCCGAGGTCTACCGCATGCCCTACTCGGATCCCTTCCACGGCAGCGGCCGCCTGGAAGAGGTCATCCGATCGATCGAGACGACGGTGGGCGCAGAAGCCGTCGCGTGCATCGTCGTCGAGCCGATCGCCGGCGAAGGGGGTTTCGTCGTCCCCGAGGCCGGATGGCTCGCCGGGTTGGCGGAATGGTGCAAGGAGGCCGGGGCCCTCCTGGTCGTCGACGAGATCCAGTCGGGCATGGGACGAACCGGAACGTGGTTCGCCTGCGAGCAGGACGAGGTCGTTCCCGACCTCATGACCACGGCCAAGAGCCTCGGAGGCGGCCTTCCCATCGGCGCCGTCACCGGCCGGGCCGAAGTGATGGAGATGGTTCACCGCGGCGGCCTCGGCGGCACTTTCGGCGGCAACCCGCTGGCGTGCGCTGCCGCCCTCGCCGTGTTCGACATCATCGAGTCACAGGGGCTGCTCGATCGCGCCTGCCACATCGGACGTGTCTCGATGTCCAGGCTCTCCGAGCTGGTCGGCCGCGCGCCTGCGGTCGGCGACGTCCGCGGGCGCGGAGCGATGATCGGCGTCGAGCTGGTCGGACCCGACCGGGTTCCGGATGCCGACGCCGCCCAGCGGGTTGCAGCGCGTTGCCATCAGGCCGGGCTGTTGGTGCTGACCGCCGGCACCTATAGCAACGTCATCCGGCTGCTGCCACCGCTCGTCATGCCGGACGAGCTCCTCGACGACGGACTCGACGTCCTAGTGGACGCGCTCGGTGCTGCGACCTAGGGCGTCTGTTCGGTCAGCGATCTTTCGGTGATCAGAGGACGCAAGAGATCCCTGATCGAGACCATGCCGACGACGCGGCCCGAGCTGTCCTGAACGGGTAGGTGGCGGATGCCGCTCTGCAGCATCTGGTAGGCGATGTCCTGCAACGTGTCGTAGGGCCCTGCTGCGATGGTGCCTGCCGACATCACCTCCCCGACCTTGACCTCGTCGAAATCGTCCCCGTGGGCCGCTCTCCTGACGACGTCGCGCTCGGACAAGATCCCGACCGGCCGACCAGCCTGCTCGACGAGAACCGCTCCCACGTCCTCCCGCCAGAGCTCGTGGGCCGCCGCTCGCAGCGTCGCCTCGGCCGATACGAAAACGGGCGACCGAAGCTGGAGCTGCTCGACCCGATCCTTCATGGACCAGCTCATCGTCGAACCTCCCAGGTGAACACCGCTCGATTCCCCGACGCCGGACGACGTCTCCGGGGTCCACCTCTCACCATGGTCGCCGGTCCGAGCCCGGGGCGACAGGGTCGAAGGTCCTCCCACTCGCACCCGGGTTCCGGCCCTCCGACGGCGTCGCGGGTCCCCCGAGGGGGTGCCCGTCGCCCCTGGTCCCGGCCTCGACGCTCAGGTCGGGCGGGATTGTGTCGATGTTGACGGGACGGAGGAATGGTCCTTCGGGCCGGCAGGCTCGCCGGCGGCGATCGAGCGTGATGGGGACGCAACCAAATGCAGAAATTGAAGACATCGGTACTCGTGGCCATGGCCCTCGGCCTGGCTGCCGTCTCGCTCGTCGCCGCGGCCCCGGCCGCGGGTGCAGCGGAACGGACGTCGAGAGCGGCTTCGGGCGGCACGGCGACCGTTGCGCTCGACCAGAGCCTCACGGGTTTCAATGTCGACACATCTGCGGACTCGCAGTACTCCCTCCAAGAGATCCTCAACATGGTGTGGCCACAGGCCTTCATCGTGAACAACAAGCTGCAGCCGGTGATGAACAGCCAGCTGCTCGAGAGCGCCACGGTGACGAGCCAGGATCCCCAGACCGTCGTCTACAAGATCAACCCC
>DAHUZK010000055.1 GCA_027306605.1 Acidimicrobiaceae bacterium | reverse complement strand
CGGTTCAGCTCGTGCCGAGGGGGTGCCACGTCACCCCGTCGCTGGTGTGCCACAGCCCGACCCCGTACTCGCTGAGCCAGCCCTGGGTGGCGCTGAGGAAGGTGATGTCTCCGAGCCCCCCGTCGGCGACCCCTGCCGTGGAGAGGTCCGGCACCGTCACCCACCTGGACCCGCCGTCACGGGTCTCGTAGAGGTCGGACCGCGCCGGGAACAGCCAGGCGGTCGTCGGGCTCGCCACCGCCAGATTGTGGTGGCCCACCGTGAAGGGGGCGATGTAGCCCGAGAGAGGGAGGGGGTCGGGGGGGATCGAGGGTGGCGGAGGAGTCCCCAGCCCTGTAGCGGAAGCGACCAGACTCCACGATTGTCCGCCATTCGCGGAGCGGTAGAGCTGCTTCGACTGCTCTCCGGCCGTCGCCTGGCTGCCGCAGAACAACCACAGGTCCTCGGTACTGGAGGCGGCGACCTCGGCGCCCAAAGAGAATGCCGTGCCACAAGGCACCGGACGCACCGTCCAGGCCGCGCCGCCGTCCGCGGTGAAGGCGAGCTGCCAGTTGGCCGTGTCACTGGTGCCCGATGCGTTCTCCAGCACATAGCTGCGGGTCGTGGTGATCCGAGCCAGTTCGATGCTGCGTCCATCGACCGGCCCCTTTGGCGGTACGACTCCGAGCGAGGACCAGTTCGTCCCGCCGTCGAGGGACTGCTCGACGGCGACCGAGCACGAAGAGCCAGAGAAGGCGGCCGGGGGGCAGGTGCCCGCCAGCGCCCAGACATTGAGTCCGATGGCGCTGGCATCGTAGACGTAGGGTCCGATCGGGGCCTGGTGCCAACCGGCGCCGGCGTCGTGGCTCACCCACAGGGGTGCGCTCGCTCCGGTGCGCGCCCCCCAGAGATAGCCGGTCGAACCGACGAACTCGAATTGCCCGGGGTAGCCGGCGCCGGCTCCCAGACCAGCCGGCAAACGATTGTTGCGCACGCTCCAGGTCGACCCACCGTCGTCGGACGCGGCGAGGACGATCTCGTTGCGGTGCAAGGCGAGGGCGAAGCCGTCTCGGGCGGTGGCGAACTGGATATCGACCAGGGCCGTGGCCGGCACCGGAGCACCCAGCGGAAGGGGCCCCTTCGCCAGGTTGAACTGGTAGTTCGAGACGGCCGAGGAAGCCCGGTCAAAGGGGCGACTGACGGCCAACCCGACCGAGGTTGCGAGGAGCACACAGCTGACCGTGACCGCGGCCAGCCACTTCCTGCGGGTCCGGATGGTCCGAGCGCGGCTCACGACCCGGGCGAGCTCCAGAGCGCCCGCCCGGGGCTCGTTGGGATCGTCAAGATGCTCGAACATCACCACCAGCCGTTCCAGATTCACCGAGGTGGCGCCGAAGAGCCGAAAGGCCTCTCGACGCGTGCGTCTTGACCGATCCAACGGAACAACCGAGCGCCGTCGCCGCTTGCGACTCCGAGAAATCGGCCAGGTACCGCAGCACCACCACTTCGCGTTGACGTCGAGGAAGCCGCCGGAGCGCGACGACCAGATCGCTCCGTTCCACGGTCCTGTCGTCGACGACGCCGACGGGACCGCTCAGGGCGGGTGGGTACCGACGGAGTCTGCGGTAGTGGTCGAGGGCAAGATTTGACGCGACCCGGCTGACCCAGCCCTCGGGACGGTCGTGAAGTCTGTCCCAGCGCAGCGTGGCTCGGGCAAGCGCCTCCTGCGCGATGTCCTCGGCTTCGAGCCGATCGCCCAGAATGCGATAGGCCACCCGGTAAGCGAGGCGGTACAGATCAGCGAAGGCCAGTTCGAAAGACCGGGGGACCTGAGCTGCCATCAGTCCGAATCCCGAGCGGTCCGTATCGTCACGCTGCCCGTCGCCCTCCCTCGCCGCACATTCACGCAAGCTGTGGTCACCCATCTACAACTTTCACGATGGAACGGCCGAGAAGGTTGACACTGGGCGCCAAGTCCGACCCTCAGTCGCGTAGGGCTGGGGAGCTCACACGCAGGTTATCGTCCGACCGAGCCATCGCTGGTCTCGGTCCAAACGGGGAGGGACGACACCGTCCAACTGTTGCCCCCGTCGCCGCTGATCAAGAGGCCGGCTGAGGTGAGCAGTGCTCCCACGGCCAGGCAGTGATGGGCGTCTGCACACGTTGCTGACGTGAGGTCGCCGACTCCGGCTGGAGGTGCCACGTCGTGCCAGCTGTGTCGGGCATCGTGCGTCCGCAGGACCGCTGCACCGGTGGAGGACCGGCCTTGACCGACCGCAATGCAGCGCGTCGCCGAGGCGCACGCCACGGCATTGAAACCACTGCCTCCTGCCGGCGCGCGTGCCGTGACGTGCCAGGTACGCCCCGCGTCGTTGCTCACCAGAATGACACTCTTTCCGGAGTGGCGGGATGTCCCGGGAGATGTCGGCGCGCTCAGGTGCTGTGTGGCCAAGTAGCAGACGTCGGTGCTCACGCAATGAAGTCGTTGGGGCGCGGCGTTGTCAGGTGGACCGACGACGAAGGCCGACGAGATATGCCCCAGGTGGCCCCAGGCGTAGTGGCCAACAGAGCCCGAGAGCCTGAACGTGGAAGCTCCGACGTCCAATCCGTTGACGAGGAGCGACGTGCTGACAGCGACGCAGCTCTGGGCGTTCGGACACGAGACACCTGCAAGTGCTGCAGATCGAGCGGGAAGGGTGATCGGGGTGATCGCCCCGGGGGTTATCAGAGCCGATGCGCCGACGTCGGTCAGCGGCGATGCACTGCCGACGGCGATGCACGCCGTCTTGGTCCAACAGCTCAGGCTGGCGTAGTCGACCGAACCGGGAAGCGCCGTCGTGTTCCAGCTCTCTCCCGCATCGAACGTCCGAAGGAGGTAGGATTTTGCGTTAAGGGGTCCGTCTTGCTGTGTCGCCAGTGCGGTGCACCAGGCACGAGCGGGACACGAGACGACCGCGAGGGGCGGGACGCCGGCTGGCACGGGCGACGCCAGCCAAGTCCGTCCCGCATCGGAGGTGACGAGGGCGAGCGCCGTCCCGGTGGCGGTGCTGCCCACGGCCATGCACGAGCGTGCGCTCCAGCACGAGGCCGAGCTGAGCGCCGACAGCGCGACCGGAAGGGTTACCGACGACCAGGTCGCTCCGGCATCGTTGCTACGGGCGGCAGACAGATAGCCGGTCCATCCCCCCACCGCGAGGCACGAAGCAGCTGTGCACCACAGATCGTCGACCGGGCCGCCCGGCACCGTGGCGCTGTTGGCATTGGTCGGCAAGGGGCCAACTCTTTGCCAAGTGATGCCACCGTCGCCGCTGGTCAGCTCGGCACCCATCTCCCCCGTGCCGCTGTCGATGGTGAATCCCAGACATGTGCCCGTTCCACTGCAGCGCACGAGTCCTGGGAGCATCTGGAAGGAGCTGGCACCGTCCTCGACGACGCCGGCCGCGCTGACCCAGGTGGCCCCGGCGTCGGCCGTGGAAAAGACGGCGACAGATGTGGTGCCCTCGACGACTCCAGCAAGCACACAGTGGACTAGGACACAGGTGATCGATCGTGGGAGGAGCCCGGTGTCGACGGCGGCGTCGGAGGGTAGCGCGACAACCGGAGGCGTTGCCTCAGACCACGTCGATCCTCCGTCTTGGGAGACCACGATCCAGGGCTCGGTCGAGGGCTGCCGGGGTGTGGCTGCTGCGCCTGGTCCGACGGCCATGCACGTCGTCGACGATCCGCACGAGATTTCGTTCAACGCTTCGACACCGGGAGTGATCGCGACGTCGTTCCAGCGCCGGCCGGCGTCAGTGCTGATGTAGAGCGCGGGCCCTCGCGGTGTCGAGGTGGGGAGCGGGTTCGGCGTGAGGCCGAGCCGTTGCAGCACGGGCGACGCTGTTGCGAGACACCGCTGGGGCGTGGGACAGACGACGTCGGTGAAAGAGGGGGCGTCCGGCGGAACGACCGCTCTCGACCACGTCCGACCTCCGTCCGGACTCTCGAGAACGAGACCAGCACGAGATGCCGTTCCGGTCGCCGCAATTCCGACAGCCACGCATAGGGCCGGAGAGCTGCACGTCAGCGCCGTGATCTGGCCGACTCCGGAAGGGACCCTCCCAGGCAGCCACCGGGCTCCGTCATCGGTGCTGTAGAGGATGTGCGGCACGTGGAGGGCATGGGGAGCGCTGGTGTAGCCGGCGGTCACGCAGTTCGGTCCACTGCACGAGACAGCTGTCAACGCTCCGTTCGACCCCCATCCCCCTGCGCCTGCTTGCCTGGACGATGGTCTCGGTTGTGCACCTGACGGGGAAGACGAGGCAGGACCGAGAGTCTTCTGCGTGTGGTGCGGAGGACCGAGAATCCCAGATGTCAACCCCGCGACCACGACGAGAGCGATGCCGAGTACGCCGAGGGACAGGAGCCAGCGCCGCCGCCGTCGACGCCGCGCTTCTTTGAAGAGCGCCTCGATCTCGGCAGGTGTGCGGCCGCCGGTCCGCGGCGGTTCCAGGAGCGTCACGAGAAGGCCCAACGAGGCGAGCCGGTGCTCATGGCGCAGCGGCGGAAGCCACTCACGGGGTCCGCCCTTCGCCTTTGCATCGACAGGACGATCCCGGTCGGCACTTGGTCGGGAAGCGGGAGCGGCTGGCATCCTTCGATGTGGACACCGAACATAGTCCTAGTAATAGTAGGACAATGTCGCAACGGAGGGAAGGCGGACCGATCTCGGCATCCCCCACCGGGTCCGTGGCGATCAGGTACCCGGTGGCTTCACCGCGACGGAAGCAGAACGGCTACGTCGGGACGTTCGCCCCTAGCAGGGCGTCCCGTCCCTGGAAGGATCTCAACATGGCTCTCGGGCGGCTTCTGGTTCATGTCCGTCCTGATGTCGCGTCCTTCTCCAACTCGGTCACTGAGGCGGCGCTGTGATCGTGGATGCCGACGGCGGCTCTCGCGTTGGCAGGGTCACGACGCTGTCCGAAGAGGAGTGCGTCGTACTCCTCGCCGCGCACGCCGTGGGTCGCATCGTCTTCGTCGACGCCGAAGGACAGCCCATCGCTCTCCCGGTCAACTACGTCCTCCATGAGCGCACAGTGGTGTTCCGCAGCGACGAGGGAGCCAAATTGACCGGTGCGACCCGGAAAGCGGTCGCTTTCGAGATCGACGGGATCGACCAGCTCTACCAGGAAGGATGGAGCGTGGTCGTCAAGGGAATCGGAGTGGACATAACCGAAGCGACGGACTCGTGGTCGCAGAGGGTCCGGGCAGAAGCCCTGTCGCCATGGGCAGCCGGCGAGCGCAGCCGCTGGATGGTGATCGAGAATCCTTCGTTCTCGGGCCGACGCATCCGCAACGGCTGACTCGGCACGGCGACACCTCGCGCCGTCCGGCGTGGACGACACCACTCGCGGCAAATGGCGATGTCACCTGCCGAACCGAGTGAGCAGGCGACGGAGTCGGGAGAGCGGGCGACGGGAATCGAACCCGCATTCTCAGCTTGGGAAGCCCACCGGAGGGTGATGCTCGACCTGGGGCAGAGCAAGAAAGTCCAGCTGAAGGCTATCCGCATCTCCACGCCAGGTTCACCGGTAGAGAGGTGGCCATGTGCAAATGACGAATCCCGCACCGATCAGCTCCGAACCCGTCCACACGGTCCCGGCGAAGACAGGACCAGCGAGTTGCCCGCTCGGCACGGGGAGCTCAGGCAACCCGGTCCCCGAGTCGTTGTGTGGATCGAGCGCTGTGGCCTATCCACCCAGTAGTTGCAGGTCGGCGTCGGATACGGACTGACAGCGAGCAGGTTCTTGCCGGTCCAGGCCAAGGACGTCGCGTTGTCGAGGACGGCGTTTGTCCCGAGCGGTGACCACTTTCCGTTCGTGTGTCGAAAGACATATCTGTTCCACCCAGACCAGACATGCAGGTCATCCCAGGCATGCATGAAGAGCCATTCATCAGCGCGATGGACTCTTCCATCGCGCTGATGTCGTCCTGTAGACCGCAGCACCACGAGGTGGGGTTGGCGCGCGAGATCAATGAGAAGCGCCGGGGACCCAGCGGAGCGATTGCACCTTGGAGGAGATCTCGGCGCAGGTGGTTCCGCACGCTCGGGACACTTGGCGGGTGACCCAGAGATTGGCCGCTTGTCAATAGGCGCTGACCCGGCGATGAGGTATGTCTACGGTACCCGGAAGGCGTCGACGAGTCCGTTAATCACTATCTGGGATCCGTTCTGTGTCTCGGCAAAGGCACTGACGTACAGAGTTCCGTCGTTCGCGATGCTCGTCCACTGGCCGGGGATGATGTCCGAAGACGAGCCGCCAAGGTTGGTGCGAGACCACAGGGGGCTACAGACCGCGTTCGTACAGCCGTTGACACCAGTCGCGTCGAAGGCGTAGAGCGCGTGCCCCGAGACGGTGTCGTAGAGAACCGATCCACCGACGGTGAGGCTTCCACCTCCACCGGCCGACGTCGTCCAGAGCGGCGAACAGACTTTCGGCGTGCCCGAGCAGCCCGTGGTGCCGCTGGCGGAGAATGCTGCGATTGATCCGGCGTCGACGTACACGTCGCCGTTGGCGACAACCGGCGGTTCCGGTGAGGCATAGGTGCTCGAACTCAGCCAAAGCGGTGTGCAGACGACCGGCGTGCCAGAACACTTCGTCGAGCCGGTCGCATCGAATGCTTCAAGGCCTCCATCGAGGGTCGGATTGCCCGCGGTGCCCGAGATCTCGTACGTGTTGACGTAGAGCGTCGATCCGGACACGACGGGGATTCCGACGGCTGTGTATTGGGTGGTGTAGGTCCGGAGTGGCGAGCACACAGCGGGTGTCCCCGTGCAGTTGGTGTGTCCTGCGGCGTCGAAGGCGTACACCGTGGTCCCCGTCCCGCCCAACACGTACGCGACACCGCCAGAGATTGTCACTGTGTTCCCTCCACCCACGTCGGTCGTAGTCCACATCGGTGAGCACGTCTTCGGCGTTCCCGAGCAGTCCACGGTTCCGTTGGCATCAAAGACCTCCATGACGCCGCCACTCAGGGCGTAGAGCATTCCATTGGCAACGGTAAGGTCCCCACCAGTCGTCGTGTTGACGCCGGCCGTCCACAAAGGAGCGCAGACCGTGGGGCTGCCCGAGCAGTCGGTCTTCCCGGCTGCGTCGAATGCATAGATGGTGGCAGTACTGGCACTGGTCCCTGTGGTGGATGTGACGTAGACAACCCCGTTGGCCACGGCCGGGGTCGTTTCGTTGGCGCCGTATGCGCCGCCTAACGAAGCCGTCCATAGGGGCGCACAGGTGGTCGGGGTACCCGAACAGTTATTGGACCCGGATGCGTCGTAGGCGTAGAGGTTGCCGTCGGCCCCCACCACATACATGACGCCATTGACGATCGTGGCCTGCCCGGCGATGAAATCCTCGCCGTTAAGGGACAGTGGCACCGTCGAGAATGTGGACGTCATGGTCGACACGTTCGCTGGAGTGACGAAGATTTCTCCACTGCTGTCGCCGGTATGGCTGTAGCCACCGGCGAATTGAGCCCAATCGCAGCCGCCAGCCAGAACACCAACGGCAAGAACTGCCATGCAGGTACTGATGCACCGCCGTCGCAGCAGGTTGCGCATGCCGACCTCCGTTCGCTCAAGCGAGGACGCGTCGCTCAACCGAGGAAGTGTTGCATCATTTCCCCGCGCCGCAAAGCGCGAACCCCGATGCTGTTTCATCTGCCCAGGTCAGCCAGTTGACAATCGCTTCCGAGCCGGAGCGGTGATGATCGAACTGATCGATCGGGGCTGGTCAAGATAGGGCTGCCCGCTGCGCGGCCGCGGAGCCGCCGGCTGCCAGCCGGTGCGTCGAGCCTCCGTGTACACGGCGTGGTTGCGGGCGACATGAGAGCTCGGGCTGAGCGGGGTGCGGCCCCATGACCTCCTCCACACCGGTGCGACCTTGGCCGCCGCCACCGGAGCGAGCAGCAAGGAGCTTGTGAACCGGCTCGGGCACGCGTCGTCGGAGGCAGCGCTCCGCTACCAGCATGCGACCCAGGATCGGGACGCTGCCATCGCCGCCGCACTGAGCGACCTCGTGGAGAAGGCAAAGAAGAACCCGTGAGGGCAGTCGAGGTCAAGGCCGGGCGGAGGGTTCAGCCTTGATGGCGACGGGTGGTGCCGCGAGTCGAAAATGAGACAGGACCTCCCCTGGGAGGTCCTGTCTGTCGCTGCTACTCGGAGGGACATGGGCGTCAGCAGCCGCAGGGGTCGTCGTGGACCGGGGGCAGCCGCGCACGGAGTCATGTCGAGCGGCTGCGCCTTCAGCGCACCACCACGTGGACCACGAAGGACCCGGTGCACGGCAGCTGCTCCGTGCCGGGGTGCACACAGGCGCTCTGGGGAACGGTGATGTCGGCCGTGCCTGCCTTCCAGGCCCGGAACTCGGCAACGAGCGGCTGGGGACCCGACGTGAGCGGGCCGAGGACATTCGGGTCGCTCGAGAGCGCCGGATTGGTCAGCGATGCGCCTTGGGCTCCGGGGAGCGGGTTCATGGTGACCACTTCGCCGACGGTCACCGTGAGCGTCTGCTCGGTCTGGGAGATGTCGACAGGGACCAAGGCGGCCGGCGGAACGGTCGATGTGGTCGTCGAGGAACCGCCCGGCGACGCAGGCCGCGGGGCGAAGCCGGTCAGCAGCCCGACCGGATCATGGACGATGACTGCAGGCAGATCGGAAGTGACGGTTGCGGCGTGCAAGCCGATGGTCATCGATTGGGGCTGGCCGCAGCGGCCGAACGGCCGGGTGACGACGACGGCGACGGTGGGGCCGGTCCGGTCGACGAGAACGGTCTGGGGAACCTTGTCGCAGGCGAATGCGATGGCGGCAATGGAGCCCGAGTAGCCGTTCGCGTCACGCGAGACGAGGGTCCAGGGGACCGAGACCGATTCCTCGGCCACCCCGACATGGGGTGGCACGCGCGCCCCCGACGTGCACCCACCGGGGCCGCCCTCCCAATAGAGGAGGGCATCGGCCCCGGTGCGGGCATCGATCAGGAACACCTCGTAGCCGTGGTCGCCGGGGCGCGGCACCAGACGGACCGGGCTGCTCTCCGCCGGGCAGCTGAAGGCCGGAGGATTGGAGTGGACCACGACAACCCAGGCCAGGCGGTCGTGGAACGAAGCCACCAACGGGTTCTGGGCCGTGTCGATGCCGGGGAAGGGGAACGAGGTGATGGCGGGGAGGAACTTGTTCGCCAGCGTGACCCGGCCGTAGCCGACGGCGACCCCGTGTGCCGCCGCCGTGCTCAGTCCCCCGGTCGACGCCATGGCGCCGCAGAGAGCCTGGTGTGCGCTGAGGACCGGCACGTCGTGCCGGCCCGGCGGTACGACCACCAGGCCCTTGTCGTCGAGGCTGAATGCGTGGCGGGCCGCGCCTCCCCGCAGGGCCGTGACGGCAGGGCCCGAGAGCCGGTCGCTGCTGCGGGGGGCGTGGCGCACACCGTGGCGCAGGGGCGGAAGCGCGCAGGCGAAGTCCGAGCGGTCCGGGTGCACCGAGGGTGTGGTGTTCGCCGACGCCGACGCCGACGCCGACGATGCCAGGAGAGCCGCCGCCACCACGGCCAGGATGGCCGGCACCAGACTTCGGATCGCCCGCCTCACGAGCCTGCGCCAAGGGTGCGTTGCCCGGACGAAAGGACCTCGTTCGCGCTGAAGCCGCTCGGAGAGACACCCAAATACCAGACCGGAGACAAGGCAGTGTCCGAAGAGGACGCGGAGGCCTGGGAGAACGACGGCTGATCGGCGATGTAGCCCGACATGAGGGATTCGTTCAGCGAATTGGCGGCGCCGTGCCGTCCTCCGATTTGCGAGATCACCGACGTCACGGTGTTGACCATGTCGGCGTTCGACGGGGTGCACGGGGGCCCGCCGACGGCGATGCAGGTGGACACCCCCGCCATGACCGTGCCCTGTGCCACCGCTGCCCCGTTCGGCGGCGGTTCTGGGCCGCGCCATTCACCGGCCTGTCCCGGCTCGGCAACGAAGCGAGTCTCCTCGACCCAGGAGCCGCCTCTTTCGACCAGCGTGGTGCAGGCAGGCGCCGCGGAGCCGGTGCACGCCGCCGAGGCCACGGCCTGCACGCCGGAGGGAAGGGACAGCGCAGTCCACGGGGCGCTCGAGATGCTGACGAGGGCGACGGGCGTCGAGTGGGCCGATCCGACCGCCATGCAGGTCGCGGAACCCCGATCGGCGGTGCAGCCGATCGCCGAAAGAGCCGTGGCCTTGATCGGAACGGGCGAGGCGGTCCACGGCGTGTCGTCCGCGCCGCTCAACAGCACCGCGGCGCCACGGGTCGAGCCCACTGCCCAGCACCGACGGGCCGCGCACGAGACGGACGCCAGCGAGCGCACGTCCGTCGGATACGTGAGGCTGCGCCACGTCCGGCCCCCGTCCGAGGTGCCGAGAAGGGCGGGCCCGTCGGTTCTGTTGCCGGCCGCGACGCAGTGGTCGGCGCTCAGGCATGCCAGCGCTCGGAGGTGCATGACGCCTGCCGGCAGCAATTGCTGGCCCCACGTTCTCCCGCCATCGGTGGTCGCGGCCACGAAGCCTTCGGGCGGCCCTGCGGCCGAGCCGACGGCGAGGCAGGTACTGGCCGAAGAACACGACAGTGCCGAGATCGTGGCTGCGGTGCTCAGCGAGGTGCCACCGACCAGGGCCACCTGGTCGTCGACCAGACGGAGGTCCAAGTGGTGCGCCAATGCGCTGTTGGTGCTCGGGTGATCGCCCGGGACGAGCAGCGCAACGAGAAGGGCGCCGACGAGGAGAATGAGTGCGGTGGTGCCGACCAACAGCCGCGGCGCGTGCCGGCGCGGCTGTCGCCGGGAGATCAGCCGTTCGGCCAGTCCCGGTGGGACCTCGACGCCAGGGCCCACGCGGGCGAATTGGTCTCGGACTTCCTGTTCTACCTCCGGGGTCAGCATGAACGCCTCTCTTCGTCCTTCGTGCGGACACGGTCGGGACTGACCCCTGGACGTGTGCCGAGCATGCGTCGGAGCTCGGCGACGCCGCGGGAGGCACTGCTCTTCACCGTGCCGACCGGACAGCCGAGCACGTCGGCGATCTCGGCTTCCGAAAGGCCATCCCAATAGCGCAGGACCAGGATCGCACGCTGTCGTGGGGGCAACGCCGCGAGCGCCCATCTGAACTCTGAGCGATCGTCGATGCCGGTCAGGACGCGAACCGATGCCTGGTCGGTAGCGTCCAGAGCGTCGTCGGACCTTGCCAGCTCCTCGCCGCGACGGGCTCGTGCCGGCGCACCGTCGAGGATGAGGTTGATCAAGATCCGCCTGGCGTAGGCGACGGGTCGTTCCATCGACCGTACCCGATGCCATCGGTGTGCCACCTTGAGAAAGGTCTCCTGGAGGAGGTCCTCCGTCTCGGCCGCATCGGCCGTCATGAGGTAGCCCGAGCGAAACAGGGGGTCGGCGGTACTTGAGACGAAGGCGTCGAATTCCCGCTTTGCCCGTCTCGTCCCCAGCAAATCCATGGAACCCCGCTTCGACTCACTTCCTCCCGCACCTATGTAAACCCCATGCGCAAGATCCGGGTTCCAGATTTCCTCGGTGGTGCTGAGGGCCGGACCACGGACTCGTCCCAAACCGAGGTCGGCCGATGGCACCGGGCCAGGGGCGACTCAGTGAGCGCGCTGGCTCGAAATGCGAAGCAAAGGCCGCGCCGCAGGACGGGGAAAACGGGTGCCACCCATCCCTGGGTGTCGCGCTTGCAGCGTCCATAGCTGAGAGCGCGCACGTCGCTGTGACACGCTGTGGCACGTGCGCGGCACGACGCCCGTTTCGTGCAGAGGGAGCCTCGCACCGGGCTGAGCGGATACCGGGTGTGACCTGCGAACTCCGGTGAGAGCGGGCGACGGGAATCGAACCCGCGTTCTCAGCTTGGGAAGCGTTCCGGGCCGGATTCAAGCGAACAGCCACGATCAGTAACGGCTGGTCAGAGCACCAGATCGAACACAAGCGAACGGGTGCGATTCGCTGCGTCCGCGGGATATCCGCGGGATGGACGCGGGATGGCCCCATGAGCCAGTAGGCCCGGCAGACCCCCGGGGGGGGTTGCACGGGCCAGCTCCCGAGGCAGGGGGGCACCCGTTCGACTTGTATCGAGCGCACGCGAGGCCCGGTACCGTCACCCCATGGGCCTGATCTCCCGCATGCTGGTGCCGAGGAGCGTCCGACGAGCTGCTCACCCGGTCCGCTCCGTCAGGCGCGCCGTCACACCGAGGTCCGTGAAGAGGGCCCGTCGAGCGCTGCACCCGGTCAGCAACGCCGCCTACTCGGTCGCCCGCTCGCTGAACACGAAGCCCCGTCGCAAGCACTGAGCCGAAGTCCTCGGCGGCGGCGTCGGCCATGGCATAAGCCTCTGCTCGGTCCTGGTGGTTCTGGAAGAAGTCGGCGGGTCGAGCCACTTCATCTGCGGGCCGATGAAGTGGCGACCCGCTGGTCTGGCCCCGTTTCCGGATCGTCCCCTCCGCCTGGCCCTGACGCACCAGCTCCCCCACCCGGCGCTCGCACTGAAATTGGCCCGCGCAACTCGACAACGCCGAAATTGCAAAACCTCGCGCACGCGAGCCCCGTCAGCGTC
>DAHUZK010000047.1 GCA_027306605.1 Acidimicrobiaceae bacterium | reverse complement strand
TCCCTGCTGGCCCTGCCCGATGCCTGGGCCACCCACCGGGCCGGGTCGTCGCACCGCTCGCCGTGGGAGCGCGAGGTCCAGTGGTGGCGGGGGGCGATGACGTACGCCGCGCTCTGGTACCGGCCGGGGGAGTGGGGCCTGGCGCTGGGGGCGGCCGTCGTCCGGGTGGTCACGCTAGGGGTGCGGCGGCCGTCGGGGGTGACCGGCGCGGTCACGGCGATGGTGGTCGGACCGTGGAGGGACCGGCGGGGTGATCGGAGGCAATGAGCGGCCGGCCTGGGGCCGGGCAGTCCGATCGGTGCCGGCCTACAGATCCAGCTTTCCACTAGGCCCTCGCTACTGTGGCGCCTGATGGACTCCGCGAGGCTTCGTCAGGAAGGTGCAGCCAGCCGTCTGTTGCGTAGGGCCACCGGGATTGCCGGTATCCAGACGAGTGTCATCGCGCCGGCCGGACGGTCCGGCGGCTCGGACCTGTTCGAACTAATGCTAGCGGTCGGGCCGGCGACGGAGGTGGCCGATCCGCACACTTCGTCACCTCCCGCCCACTCAGTGTTGAGCAGCACCAGTGGGTCGAAGCCCGGCCGGGGGAGCAGCACCGTAGGCGTTCCCACCTGGCGGTCCAGGCGGGCATCAAAGGGGTCGTCGAGGTCGGGACCTACACCGACGGGACCGGTCGTGCAGTTCGATGCTGGAGTCGACGTCGCGGCTTCGAAAGGATTCCCTGGATCTCGATCCTCGGCACGATCCTTGTGAGGTCGGTCTTCGGTGGAGACCGATCGCTGACTGAAGCAACGCATCGGTGGCCTCACCAAGCAGGCCTCCTTCTACCAGCAGGGACAGGCCATGTGATATGCCCAGTTGATCTTCGCTGACGGTACGAATTGCCGCCAATTTGAGCCGCAACTCTGAGCCCTTCTGAGCACAGCATCGGCACGCAGCGGCATCGTCACCCTGTTCGACGACGACCGAGTGGCAAGCTTGGTTTCGCTCTGGCATTCGGTCACCCCGGCGAGGATTGATGGCAACTCCATCCGCCACTGATTGGGGTCGGGACTGGTGAGTCTGTGACGTCGAGGGAAACAGTCGTTACCGTACAAGTGCAACTTCTGTAGCGAGCGAGCGGAGAAGGAAGGGAGCGTCGATTTCAATGGGCGTTCTCAGTCATTCGTCGCTCATTCAGGCGGGCTCGATCGATGACAAAGTCGTATTGACATTGAAATGGCGGAGTCAATTGGCTTGTCGGCGGAACCGCTCACGCCAGATCGTTCCCCGACCGACTCTTGCCGCTGACCTAGACCCCCCTCCTGATCCGAACCACTTGCGTCGGAACGCCAAATCGGCTGCGCGGAACCCTTTGACGTCTCCAAATCCACCCTTGGTGTGGTGGAAGAGTTCAATGTCGATGACCCGAACCCGACGTCCCGCGGCGCGCGCCTGGAAGCAGATGTCCGCGTCGTAGCCGTGGAAGCCACCGAAGGTCGCCTCGTCGAATCTGAGGTGTTGAACCGCCCAGGGTGAGAGGACGAGGAGCAGTCCGTCAGCGGAATCGACGTTGCTGGGAAGGCCTCCGAAATCGATCGTGTCGCGAGTCTCAGCGCAGCGACCTCGACCTGTCCCTTCCCACCAGGCAAGATTCTTGACGTCGATGGCACCGATAGCACCGATGATTGCAACTCCGTCGTCGGCCAATGCAGAGCGCACCTTCTGCTCGAACTGTCGGTCGCGTAGCTCGACGTCGTCATGGAGAAGGACCAGTGCCTCGAGGGACGGATCGTCGGCTACCGAGTCGATGAATCCGTTGTAGGCCGCGCAGATCGACGTCTGATCGCGGGCCTCGATGATGGTAGCGCCGTGCGAGGCCGATGCCTCTAATCCTGGGCGCGCAATGCGGCCATACTGATCTTGCGAACCGATACAGATGCCGTAGACGATCACGGGAGCAGCCCGCCGACTGCACCAGGAAGGCATCCGTTGTTTCGCCGGATGCTGGACGAGCGAAGGGGCGGGGGGTGGCCGTGCTTTCTGCAATCCGATCGCGAGGTTCGGGTCAGTGCGCTGGCCGGGTGTGTCATGGCCGACCAGCTTGAGGGCGATCAGAGTTGGGGGCCCTCGGTAGGAGCAGATCGACCATCCAGCTCAGGGTCCCGGTGGAGTAGGTCGCATAGTCGCCGGACCGGGCATGGGTGAGAACCGGCCCGAGTCGCTTGAGGAATCCTCGGGGGAGGTCGCGACGGTAGGCGAGCCATTCGGCGCGACGGATCATGTGGTCCCGTTGTTCTCGGGTGACGTACGGACACGGAACCCTGCTGAACAGGTCGACTACTGCCTGGCTAAGTTCGGCTTCGTCCGCGAGCTCCTGGGCCCGCTTCCTCGGATCGAGCAACTTGGTGCGGTAGTAAGTGAACGTGTCCCCTTTGGGGAAACCCAGGGTATTGGAGTCGTGGAGCCGGTACGAGATCAGCGGCTCGCGGATCGCATGCACGCGCATTTGAGTGGCAATGGCCACCGAGATCCAGTAATCGTGGGGAATCGACGGCCAGGGCACCAGGCTCGGGCGGACGCTGGAACGGAATGTCAACGTTGCACCGGTAACCGCAGAATGTTCCATGAGGGCATCCAATTCGTGACCAGCCTCAAATTCCGTCCGGAATCTTCCCGTGAAGTGGGCAGCTTCCCAGAGGCGTCGGCCGTTGCGAACGCCTGAGGCGTCGATGCACCAACCGTCGCTGAACGTTGCGCCGATGTCAGGGTCATTATCCAGGACCTCGACTGCCCGTTCGAGCTTGTGTTGGTGCCAGACGTCGTCCTGGTCGCACAGCGCGATCAGGTCGCCTCGCGCATCGCGAATCGCTGCCCAGAAATTGTCTGGGATACCTAGCTTCTCAGGATTGACCAAGACAGTCACAGGGAACGGAGCTGTCCCGGCGAACTCGGCGAGGATCTGGTGGGTCGCGTCCGTCGACCCGTCGTCTCGCACTACGACCTCGTTTGGAGGGAGTGTCTGGGCGAGGATGCTCTCGAGCTGCTCGCGAAGGAAGGTCGCACCGTTGTACGTGCACATGGCGATCGACAGTGTGCTCATTCGCCTGATCCAACCCTCCGTTCCCCGTTGGTTGAGTGCGTGCCTCGCTTGGCGGTACTGTCGGCGAACAATAGCGCTGGGGCCGATTGAGGTCGGCGGCGGAGCAGTCACGTCGCAACCGATGGATCAGATTCACGCACGGTGGTGGGGCCGGGCTCGCCCAGCCTTCCGCCTGGGCGATCTGACACCTCCTAAGGTGAGACACCGGCTGAGTTGGGAGTTCGCGCGACGACGTCGGTGTGGCGGGGGTAAGTACCTTGGTATTGGGGAGGGACAGTTTGCGGACCGGATCGACCACTGGGTGCGCGCCATGCTCCACTGCTGATGTGATGTGGGGCACGACGTACAGGTGCCGCTCCATGGCGCCCGTTGAGTCACCCCCGGCGACCTTTGGGGTTGGTGCTTGCATGCCCTGGGATCGAGCGCATCCATCGATGCGGACCCGGTGGGATGTTCCCGGGGGGCAGGCCCAGGAATCCAGTGACTGAAATCGGGAATACTCGATCGGTCGCCCTGTTCCCGAGCTACTGGGCCCTTCTCGCCGGGCACAGGAAGAGAGCCACACTCGCTGTTGCACTCGTCGTGGTCAGTGGCCTCATGGAGACGGTGGGCATTCTGGCGCTCGTTCCCATCCTTGGTTCCCAGGAACAGGCGTCTGCTCTCGGCATCCGTCTGCAAGGATCCGGCCTCCGATACGTCGCCGTCGGTGCATTCGTCGTCTTCGGACTGGCCGCTTCCGGCGCGCGTCTCCTAGGTGAACGGGCAATTATTCGAACACTCGCCGACTTCGAGCGGAGTCGGCGTCAGGAGCTTACAAAGGCCGCATTGGAGATGGACTGGGCTTCCTACCTCGTTCTGCGGCTCGGTGATGTCAACACGTCCCTGCTGTTGACCGTCACTCAAGTGTCCCAAGGCATCCAGCTCTTCATGCGCACACTCGGAATTTTGGGCGTCGTCTTCGTGTTCGTCCTCGTCGCCGTCAGCCTCTCTTGGCAGCTGAGTTTGTTCACGCTTGGTTTCGGTATGGTGGCAGTCGTCATCTACGTGCTGGCGGCCAATCCGACCAAGCGGCACACGACAGCACTGACCGAAGCGGCATCCATGCTGGGCCGAGAAGCAGATCTGCTCTTCGGCAACTTGAAGCTGTTCCGATCGCTCGGTGGCCGCAGCTCGTCAGAGCATCGCATGAACGAGATCTATGCGGAGTACTCCGGCGCATTTATGAAGAGTCAATTCATCGGACCGCGTACCCGTTCGATCTTCGAGTCGACCGGGATCGTTGGGATCGCCGTGGTTCTGCTCGGCGCCGTCATCAGCTCGCGCGGAGCCATGCTCTCTGCAACTTCGATTGCTTTCTTGGTCGTATTTCTCAGATTGGCACCGCGATTCGTATCTGCACAGGAGAGCCTCCAGGCGACACGGGCCTACCGGCGGTGGTGCGACATCTGGAGGGACACTCTGGAGGCCATGAAGGCGACGCCGATGTTCCGCGGAGGGACGACGCCCCCACGATTTGAGAGTGAACTACGAGCAAACGGACTCGCATTCACGTATCCCGGGACGGACCGCCCCGTATTGCACGACGTCGACTGGGCAATTGGACCAGGTGAGGCGATTGCCTTCGTCGGCGAGTCCGGTGCGGGGAAGACGACGATCCTCGACCTCGTCACCTCGTTGCTTCATCCGACCGCTGGGTCACTTACTATCGACGGCGTCGAGTTGGATCAGATCGACCTTGAGGAGTGGCAGTCCCACCTCGGGATTGTCATGCAAGAGCCGCCGCTCCTGGCAGGCACCGTGCTCGAGAACGTCTACTGGACTGAGGCCGAGCGTGACGAATCGCGGGCCAGGGTCGCTCTCGAGAGGGCGCACGCACTGACTTTCGTAGATCGGTTGCCACAGGGTATCGACACGGTCCTCGGGCAACGAGGTGGCACCCTCTCCGGAGGTGAGCGCCAGCGTCTGGCCTTGGCCCGTGCGCTGTATCGCCAGCCGTGGCTGCTCATCTTGGACGAACCGACGAGCGCTCTCGACGCGGACGCAGAGAATGAGGTACTCCGGGCTCTGGCTGGGATCAGGTCTTCGTGCGGGATGATAATCGTCGCTCACGGCTTGGACCCTGTCCGCCTTGCCGATCGGATCTACGTCATTGCCGGTGGGACGGTGGTCGAGCACGGTTCCTGGGAGCAGTTGGTCGCCCTCCCGGGAGGCCTCTTTGCCGACATGGTGCGGCGGCGGGCTTCCTTCAGGTGATCGGCGTAGGTCCCGATCGTCGGTGCGCGGTCATCCGGCCGATGTAGTTGGACGCCAGGCTGACGATCGCACCCAACCGCAGCACCACCTCCGCCACCCGCCAGCCCACCCCGGTCTGGCGGGAGGCATAGAGGACGGCAGATTTCCATTGCGACCTTCGAACCAGCAATGTCGCGTCGGACGTTCGAGCCGATCCACCGACTTCGTGGAAGCCCGGTACGACCTCAGCCACAATCACCCCCAGTCCGGAGTCTCTCGCCGCTAATCGACGGCAGAGGTCGGTGTCTTCGAGGTAGAGGAAGTACCGTTCGTCGAAGCCCCCGACTGCCCGCAGGAGATCTGTGTCGATCGAGAATGCTGCTCCGGGGACCCAAAAGCGTTGGAGCGAGTAGCGACCGATTGGGGTCGTTACCGACCAGCGGCGCTCCTCTCCCCAGCGGCCGAGCAGCCGGGTCAACCAAGCTCGTCGACGACTGCCTGGCGGCGCCACCCGGATGACACGGAACGTCCCCATCACGAGGAGGGGGGCCGTGGGGTATGGCACGACCGAGGCCATGGGTTGGCCAGCGGCGCGCACAAGTGGCACCGTGACCAGGTCGCCCTCGCACTCGATCGTGAGCGCCCGGAAGTGCGCCCTTTTGAGCTCCATGTCAGGGTTGCAGATCACCACCCTTGGGCTCGTCACCTGGCAGAGCGCGAGGTTCACCCCCCGTCCGAATCCCAGGTTTGTCCCCGGACGGAGGTGGAGCACGCGCGGGTGGACGCAGGCGCTATCAGCAAGCAGGTCGTCGTTGTGGACCACAATGATCGGGGTCGACGGCGGCACCCATTCGAGGTCGAGCGAGCATTGCCCGAAGGCCACAACGATCACCGTGGCCGGCCGGCCCGCCTCCGGTCGCGCTTGTGCTGCCGGGCCGTACGCAGGGTCCTGTGCCCCGAAGGCCGGTCCTGAACCGACAGGCGGGTGTGCACCACCCGCGGGTAGGCCCTCCTCCGTCTGTCCGGCTACCAGGTCGACTCCTCGAGGTCCTGGTACCGCTCCTCGACCGCCGGACGCTGTTGCAGCTCCCAGAGCCGCGCCTCGGCGCACATGTGCGAGAACGGCCAGTAGAAGGACTCGTAGACGCCGGCCACGCCGTCGCGCCAGCCCCGACGGAGGACGAGCCGGAAGCCGATCTCCCGGATCAGGGTGCGGTACAGCCGCCACGGCGTCACCGGGGGCGTGCCGGCCTCCAACTGGGCTCGGGCCTGGACCTCCACGTAGTTGGCCGACTTCTCCAGGTTGTCGATGACCGAGCGATGGGAGAAGTGGACCAGCGGGTTGAGGAGGTCACCCAGACGGACCGACCCGGCCGTGAACTGGGGCAGCTCGTGGAGAGCGCCACCGTACCGGGCCGCGCCGCGCCGCCACAGTCGGACCGGCCGCTCCTGCCAGCCGCCGTGGTGCATCAGCCGACCGTGGAAGTAATTGGCGATCGGCACCCGGTAGCCGTCGGCCGGGCCGTCCAGTGCCGCGCCGATCTCGACGGCCAGGGCGCGGCTGATGCGCTCGTCGGCGTCCAGCAGGAACACCCAGTCCCCGGTGGCCAGGTCGAGGCCGGCGTTGGCCAGTCCGGCGAAACCGTCGAAGGGAACCGTGCAGACCCGGGCCCCGAACTGCTCCAGCAGCTCGACGGACCGGTCGGCGCTCCGGTCGTCGACGGCGGCAACGACCTCGTCGGCGAACTCCAGGCGGCGCAGGCACCCGGGCAGCATGGCCTCTTCGTCCCGAACCTTGAGGACGATGCTAAGCGTGGGTGCCACCGCGCTCCCTGGGATCGTGGCCGGTCGAGGCGCCGACGTGCATGAGGGGAGTTTCCCACGCGCTCGGCGGCTCCCGGGTCGGGCCCGACCGGAGGGTTCCGGAGGTCCTCGGCCCCCCCGGGGTGGACCTGCCGACGGGCGAGCCCTAGAATTGCGGGTCCAGGGGATATCTGCAGCCAGGGGGGTGTGGGGTGGCAGCACCGATGGTGTCCGGTTGCGGACCGCCGCGCCGGACGCGACAGGTCCGAGGAGGGCCGGTGGTGCCCGGGTCGAGTGGTGCCGGGCTCGGTCGCGGGGCGGCAGCACGGTGAGGGGCGTCCGACGGCGCCTGCTGGTCCTCGCCCCGGTGGTCGTGGTCCTCCTGCTCGGCGAGCTCCACGCCCACCTCGTGGGTCACTACGCCTTCACGGGCAACCGCCGGTTCGCCTGGACGGCCGGGTACATCCTGGTCACCGAGCTTGCCGTCTACCTGTCGGGTGTGCTCGACGACCAGCGCGCGGTGGCCTCGGCCCTGTGGGCCTCGTTCGGGGCCGCTGCCGGCGGCGCGGCCATGATCTCGCTGGCCCAGCTGGCCCTGGGCTCGCTGCTCCTGCCCCGCGAGGTGGTCGGTGGGGCCGCCCTGCTCCTCTTTCCGATCAACGGCATCGTCACCCTCTCGGCCCTCCGGTCGCAGCGCCGCGGCGGCGGCATGGACCGGGTGCTGGCCGTCCTCGGGCCCGACGAGGCCGCCTCGCTGGGCGACGACCTTCGCCGGGTGGCCGAACGTCCGGCCGAGGTGGTCGAGGTCCTGCCCGTCGACCGGGTGCTTGCCGCCGGTGCCCTCGCCGGTGGGCACCTGGTCGACGCCGCCACGGACCGGGAGGCCACGGTGGTGGTCCTCGGGCGCGAAGCCCAGGCCGACGAGGTGGTCGTGGCCCAGGCCGCCGTACTGCACGGCCGGGGGATGCGCATCCGCACGCTGGCCGTCTTCTACGACGAGTGGCTCGGCAAGCTTCCCGTGTCCGACCTCGAACGCGTCTCGCTCATGTTCGACATCCAGGAGCTCCACGCCCCCGGCTACGCCCGCATGAAACGGGCCGTCGACCTGGCTGCCGGCGCCGTCGGATTGGTGGCCACGCTCATGGTGGCGCCGGCCGTCTGGGTCGTCGACCGCCTCGCCAACCCCGGGCCCCTCTTCTTCCGGCAGGTGCGGGTGGGCAAGGGCGGCCGTCCCTTCACCATGTACAAGTTCCGGACCATGCCGGTGGGCGACACCGAGACGGAGTGGACCCAGGTGGCCGACGCACGCCTGCGACCCTTCGGAGCCTTCCTCCGCCGGGTGCACCTCGACGAGCTGCCCCAGTCGGTCAACATCCTCCGCGGCGAACTCTCCCTCGTCGGGCCCCGCCCGGAACAGCCCCACTACGTCGATGAGCTGACCGAGAAGATCCCTTTCTACGACATCCGCCACCTGGTCCAGCCCGGGGTGACCGGCTGGGCCCAGGTCAAGTTCCACTACGGCGCCAGTGTCGGGGACGCCCTGGAGAAGCTCCAGTACGAGTTCTTCTACCTGCGCCACCAGGGCCCGGTGCTCGACGCCCGCATCGTGGCCCGCACCGTCAAGTCCATGATGCGCGCCCAGGGGCGCTGACCCGGTGATCTACGCTGCCGGGTCGGCGTTCGGCCGGCCCCGCCCGCTCGGGGCACGGGGATGCCGGCCGGGCGGCGCCTGACCGCCCGGAACCTGGGGGAGACGAACGATGGCGAAGTCCCGGGCCCGGAAGCGGGCGACCGCGAAGAAGGCGGCGGCACGCAAGGCCTCGGGCGCCCAGAAGGCGGCCGGGACCCAGAAGCACGAAGGGGCCCGCCAGGCGGGCGCCCCGGAGGCACCGGCCCGGACCTCCGTCGGCGCTCCACCGACGGCCACCGGGACGACCGGCTCCCGGCGGGCACCGGACGCGGCGCCCGCGGAGGCCGAAGGGTCCGGGAGCGGGACGGCCACCCAGGTCGCCGAGCGCCGCAAGACCGGCCAGCGGCCGCCCCGCCCGGAACGCCCCGCCAAGGCGGCGACCCGTGCTGCACCCCCGCCGGCCCCGGGGGCCCTGGCCTGGGTCGTGACCGTCGGGGCCGTGTTGCTCGGCGTCGTGGCCCTCAACAACGAGCTGAACCCGTACTTCGGGCCGCGGGCCGCCGTCCTGTTGGTGCTGGCCGCACTGGGCCTGCCCGTCCTGGCCCTGCGGGCGTGGCGCTCGAGGCTGGCCTGGGGGGCGCGGGCCGCCGTCGCCTTCCTGGCCGTGGCCGCCGTGGCCGCCGCACTCTCGCCGGCACCGTGGGTCGGGTTCTTCGGCGTCGACGAGGTGGGCACGGGCTGGATCTTCTTCGTCGCCCTGGCCGCCCTCTGGGCCCTCGGGACGGACCTCGGAGAGGCCGGTGCCGAGCTCCTCGGTCGCGGGCTCCTCCTCCTGGCCCTGCTGACCGGCGGAGCCATCGTCCTCGAGGTGGGCGGGCAGGGCTGGTCGGCCCTCGGCACCTTCGTCACCCACTTCCCGGGCCTGCAGTTCACCCGGGGCCAGCCCACCGGCTTCGCTCCCAACGCCGTCTTCGCCGCCCAACTCCTCATCGGCGGCCTGGCCCTGCTGGCCTGGCGCAGCGAACGGTCCAACCCCGTGGCCTGGTGGGTGATGACCGCCGGGCTCGGCGCCGCGACGTACCTCTCGTCGGAGCGCTACGGGCTGCTGCTCATCGCCGGGCTCGCCGTCTGGGTGCTGGTGGTTCGCCGCGCCCGCGCCGCGGCATGGTTCGTGGCCGCCACCGGCGGGGGCCTCCTCGTCGGCCTGGCGTTCCAGAAGCTGGTGCAGTCCGGATCCTCGGCCCACTTCCGCCTGGTGGCCGCCGAGGGCGGGAACGGCACGGTGGGCCCCCGGATGCGCGAGTGGACGGCAGCCCTCCACGCCGTCGCCGCCCGGCCGGTGGTCGGCATCGGCCCGGGCCAGTCGGCCGTGGCCATCGTCCCCTACCGGCCGGTGCCGTCGCTCCTGCGGGACGGCCTCTTCCCGGACGCCCACAACTTCCTGGTCGAGGTGGCGGTGACCACCGGGCTGCTCGGGCTCGGCCTCTTCCTGGCCTGGCTGGTCCCGGGCCTGCGGCACGCCCGGGGCGCCCTGCTGCTCTATGCCCTGGTGGTCCTGGCCGGCGGCCTCATCGAGCCCCTCAACATCACCACCACCAGCCTGGCCTTCCTGGCCCTCGGCGCCGCCGCCGTCGGGGCGGTGCGGGCGCCACCGGGAGCCGCCTCGGGCGCCCCGGTCCCGCTGCCCGGCTGGACGGTCACGGCCGCCACGGCGGCCCGGGTGGTCCTGGTCCTGGTGGCGCTCTTCGCCGGCATCACCCTCATGGTCGGCAATACCGAGCTCCACGACGGGATCGTCAACTCCGACTCGAACGCGCTGGCCGCGGCCAGCCGGCACCTGCCCATGTGGTCGGACGCGGCCAACGCGCTGTCGGACCTGGCCAACACCGACGCCCGGTCCCACCCCAGTGCCAACCTGGTCAAGGTGGCCGTCGCCTGGAACCACGTGGCCATCGCCCGCGAACCCCAGGACGCCTCCGCCTGGGCCCGGCTCGGGTTCAACCTGCAGGAGCTCGGCAACCTGCGCGCCGCCGAGGCCGCGGTCAACCGCTCGCTGGCCCTCGATCCGACCATCGGCACCACGTACACCACCAAGGCGCTCGTCCTGCTTCGCCTGGACGGCGTCGACGCCGCGTTGCACTGGGCCGAGGGGGCGCGCCGCGCCGGGGACGTCGGCGCCGGGTTCGACCCGATCATCCACTGCCTGCAGGCGCACCAGGGGACGACCGAGGCGCGCGATCAGGTGGCTGCCGCCTGCTTCGGCCACGTGCCCGCTTCGTGACCGGCTGATCGCGGACCCCTCCACCAACCGGGGGGCAACGCTCGGTAGCCTGGAGCGGGCCATGCCGGCACTCACCGACTCCATCGGGCGCGTCCTGGGCGACCGCTACCGACTCGTCACGCCCCTGGGGACGGGCGCGTCCGCCCACGTCTACCTGGCCGACGACGTCACCCTCCACCGCCAGGTGGCCATCAAGGTCCTCCACCCGGCACTGGCCGGCGACCGGTCCTTCCTCAAGCGGTTCCGGGCCGAGGCCCGGGCCGTCGCCGCCCTCAGCCACCCCAACATCCTGGCCGTCCACGACTGGGGCGAGGAGGAGGACCAGCCCTACCTGGTCCTCGAGTACCTGCCCGGCGGCAGCCTCCTGCAGGTCTACGACACGGGGGCCCTGCTCACCCCGGCCCAGGCCGCCCGCATCGGCATCGAGGCCGCCGCCGGCCTCGACTACGCCCACCGCCGGGGCATCGTCCACCGTGACATCAAGCCGGCCAACCTGCTCTTCGACGCCGAGCACCACCTGCGCATCGCCGACTTCGGGCTGGCCCGGGCCCTGGCCGAGGCGGCGTGGACCGAGCCGGACGGGGCCATCCTGGGCACGGCCCGCTACGCCGCGCCCGAGCAGGTCGAGGGGTTGGTGCTCGACGGCAAGGCCGACGTCTACGCCCTGGCTCTGGTGCTCTACGAGGGCGTGACCGGCGAGGCCCCCTTCATCGGCGACACCACGGTCGCCACCCTCATGGCCCGGGTGGGGGCCCTCCTCCCCGAGCACGAAGCCCTGGGTCCCCTGGCCGACACCCTGGTGTGGGCGGCCGCCCCCGACCCGGACGAGCGCTACGACGCGGCCATGCTGCGGACCCGCCTCGCGGCACTGGCCGCCACCCTGCCCGACCCCGAGCCCCTGCCCCTGGTGGCCGCCGTCCCCGCCGAGGACGCCGCCGCGGCCGACCGGGCGCTGGTCCGTCCGGCCCGTCGCCTGCCGGTGGCCGACGACCGCGACGCCACCGAGATCGGTGCCCCCGAGGCCCTGGCCGCCGCCACGGCGGGTGACCGGCCCCGGGTCGGCGCCCTGGGCACCGAGGAGATCGGGGAGGCCGGGGAGGCCGGGGCGCCGACCCGCACCCGGCGGCGCTGGCCGTGGATCGTGCTCGCCTGCCTGCTGGTCGCCGCCCTCCTGGCCGGCGGCGCGGTCTGGGCCGTACGGGCCAAGCTCTTCACCCCGAGCCACCCCGTGCCCGTGCTGGTGGGCCAGACGCTCACCTCGGCCGAGAAGGCCGCCGCCGCCGGTCACTTCACCGTCCGTGCCACCGGGCACGCCCACTCGATCACCGTGCCGGCCGGAGACGTGCTCAGCCAGCACCCGGCGGCCCGCAGCGGCGGCAGGGCCGTCGTGGCCAAGGAAGGCTCGGTCCTCACCGTCGTGCTCTCGACCGGTCCGCCTCCGGTGGCCATCCCCGATCTCAGCTCGTTCACCACCTGCGCCGACGCCGTCGGCGCCCTGAAGGCCGTCCACCTGGTGGGGGTGTGCCCGGCGGCGGCCGCCGAGTACAGCGCGACCGTGGTGGCGGGGGCCGTCATCAGCACCAACCCGAGCGGTTCGGCCCCGTACGGCACGACCGTCACCATCGTGACCTCGAAGGGGCACGCCCCCGTGGTCGTCCCGGCCGCAGCCGCCACGGCCAGCACCTACGCCGCCGCCGCCGCCGCCCTCACCGCCGCCGGCTTCGTCCCGGTCGAGTCCAAGCAGTACAACCCGACGGTCCCCGCCGACCAGGTCATCGGGGTGACGCCCGCCCCCTCGGCCGGGCCCCAGCCCTTCGGCGCCACGGTCACGGTGGCCGTCTCCCTCGGGCCCCAGCCGGTCATCATCCCGACCTCGCTCATCGGTGAGCCGGTGGGTGCGGCCACGACGGCCCTCGGCGCGCTGGGGCTCCAGGTTGGCGGCCCCTACGGCCCGCCCGGGGCCACGCGGGTGCTCTCGACGGAGCCGCCGCCGGGCACCTCGGTCCTGCCCGGCACGACCGTCAACCTCTACTCGCAGTGAGCCCATCGTCCTGCGAGCTGTGCGAGGCCGCCCGGCTCACCGAGTGGCACTTCGAGGATGACACCTGCTGGGTGGCGGACTGCGAGGTCTGTGCCGTCCCGATGGTGGTGTGGAAGTCCCACGGCAACGAGCCCCCCGAGCCCGAGGTCGACCACATGCTGGCCCGCCTGGGCGAGGTGGCCGACCGGGTGCTCGGCGCCGGGGTGTGGAGCTACGACCGGGTCATGCGCCAGATCCCCGACCACTTCCACGCCCACGCCCGTGACCCGCAGTGGTGGGTCCGCCGCTTCGGCCGCTCCTGACCGGCCGGTGATCAAGTACCTGGGGTCCAAGCGGCGCCTGGTGCCCGCCCTCGCGGTCCTGGCCTCCGCCTCGGGGGCGCGGTCGGCCCTCGACCTCTTCACCGGGACCACCCGGGTGGCCCAGGCCTTCAAACGTCTCGGGATCGAGGTGACGGCAGTCGACGCCACCCGGTGCGCCCACGTGCTGGCCCGCTGCTACGTGGCCACCGACCCCGACGTCCCCCCCGGCCTCGCCGCCGAGGCCGACGCGGCCGTGGCCGAGCTCGACCGGCTCCCCGGCCGGCCCGGCTACGTCACCGAGACGTTCTGCCGCACGGCCCGCTACTTCCACCCCGACAACGGCGCCCGCATCGACGCCGTGCGGGCCGCCATCGAGGAGCGCTACGCCGGCACCCCGCTGTGGCCGGTGCTGCTCACCAGCCTTCTGGAGGCGGCCGACCGGGTCGACTCCACCACCGGGCTGCAGATGGCCTACTTGAAGGCCTGGGCTCCCCGGGCCCTCCGCCCGCTGGCCCTCCGGCTGCCCGAGCTGGTGGCCGGGCCGGGCCGGGCCCTCCGCGGCGACGCCCTCGACCTGGCTGGTTCGGCCGCGCTCGGCGCCGCCGACCTCGCCTACCTCGACCCGCCCTACAACCAGCACCGCTACGAGACCAACTACCACGTGTGGGAGACCCTGGTGGCCGGCGACGCCCCCGACCACTACGGCGTGGCCTGCAAGCGGGCCGACCTCCGCGACCCGGCCGGCCGGAGCGCCTTCAACGGCCGCCGCACCATGCCCGGGGCCCTGGCCGCGGTGGTGGCCGCGGTGGTGGCCGAGGTGGTGGTCCTCTCCTACAACGACGAGTCGTGGCTCGGCATCGACGAGCTCTTCGACCTCTGCGCTCCCCGCGGCCACGTGGCCGCGCTGGCCTTCGACTCCGCCCGCTACGTGGGGGCCCGCATCGGCATCCACGACCCGTCCGGCCGGCCGGTGGGGCGCGTCTCGCACCTGCGCAACACCGAGTACCTGGTCGTGGCCGGCCCCCGGACCCGGGTCCAGTCCATGGTGGCGGCGGTGGCCGAGGCCGGCCTCGGCGTGCCCGTCCGCCCGGCCTCCCTCGTCTGAGCGCCGCCGAGCCCACCGGCCGCTGCAACCGTCACCGGGTCAGGCGACGGATGCCGACCGCGCCCTCGGGCGCGCCGGTGAGGAGGACCGGTGGACTCAGCCCGCGGCCGGGTCTCGAAGCGCCAGATCCCGAAGGGAGGCCCTGACCGACGGGTCGACGTCCGGACGCACGACGAGCAACGTCGAGATCGAGTGCTCTTCCCGCACCGGATACCATTCGAGGGACGGATCGAGGGCGCCGATCGTCGTCGACAACGGCTCGTGGAAGAAGACCATGGGGGACGAGCTCTGGTGCTCCCGCTCGTAGCCGGAGACGAGGGCGACCGAGCGGGTGGCGCCCAGGGCGGATCCCACGATCGCCCGGTAGCTCCCGAGTTCCGCCTGGTGGATGAGGACGTCGAGACACAGCACCAGATCCGCCCCGGGAAGTGCCAGATCGGTCGGGCTGCCCACCAGGTACGTCCCATCGGGGCGATGCACGACCGCCCGCTTCACCGCCTCCTCGGAGATGTCGACTCCCGTGTAGTGCGGAATCGGCAATTCGCGCGTCGCTTCGCCGTCGCCACAACCGATGTCCAGGACCGAGGTGGGGTTGGCGCGGGTCAGGACCGCGTCCAGCAGGAGTCGCTTGTCCTCCAACGGTCGGCCCCGGCTGCCGATCCCCGAACCGAGCTGCGGATTCGTCGCATAGCGCCAGTTCCAGAAGGTCGAGTTCGGAAAGACGTCCTGCCACAACTCGTTCGTCGCCGCGTTGGCCGTGGCGATGGCACGATCGACGTGGGCCCGACCCGTGAAGGCGATCTGCCCGATGGCGTCCACGTTGTCGTGGTAGTGGATCGTGGAGGGCCGGAACGGCTGACGTGGGATCACCCCCGCGAGGTGGGTGGGCACGTTCCAACGGGGATCCAGGTGGAAGACCTCGATGTCCTCGGCCGCGAGCGCCAACGCCATGGCCACCTGGTCGACGTGGATCGCCCACGCACCGAGGTATCCGGGACGGTCGAGCAGCCAGGCGGCCCAGGTCGCCCAGGCCCTGCCGACCTCGTCCAGCAACGGTGCAGGCACGACGTACAGACCGCCGTTCCCGTTCCCGGCCAGCGTCTTCGGCCGGCGTCGCCGGGGGAAGCTCCGTCGTGACCACGGAAGGGCCACCTCGGGCGGGGTCGCCACACCGGCAGCCTCGAACACCCGCTCGAGCACGTCGAACGGTGGATTCTCGAGGTCCACCGGCCGCATGCCGACGCTGCCCGAGGGGAGCTCGATGGTACGCGGGTCCTCCAGGAACACCGTGTCGGCGTCGGTCAGCGCACAGATCCCAGCGTCTTGTTCGCCGGCCATGCTGAGCACTCCGGCGACCTTGTTGCAGTGCGGCGACCGATGGTCGAATGCATCGATGTGGCGCACGACGGCGCCGCGCGACCGGAGGACGGACACGATGTCCTCGTTCGGCGGTCCGACGATGTGGACTCTCAGGTCGGCCGGCTCGATCCGTGCCAGCTTCGTTGCCGACGCGAACCAGCGGAGCACCTCGAGGGAGAAGCGGGGGTGAGCATCGAGGACGCAGGAGACCACGCCGGCCGCAGGTCCGCGGTGGCCCTCGTCTGCGGTCGAGCGGGACGGGGGCGCCGTCCTCGGAGCAGGACGTTTCGACGTGTCGTGCATGCTCCCCAGTCTCACATCAAGCGGCGCGCCGTCCGAACCGGCGGCCGCCACGCTCGGGGACGGGAAGGCGAGGCGAGCGTTCCGTCGCGTGCCGTCCAGCTGGCCCGCCCGGTCCTCGGCGTCGCCGAGCGAGGCGAAGACGCCCGGTGCTCCCGGCCGCCGTCATCGGTTCCCGACCCGCCGAGGCGCCGGTTTGACCGCCGGAAACGGAGGTGCGAACGTGTCCACGGCGCCCTCGGCCGAGTCGAACGGCGCCGACCGGACCGCCGACCCGTGCCTCGCCGCGGGCGGCTGAGCGAGCGGGAGTCGACATGGGAGCACTGGACGGGCGCATCGCCGTGATCACCGGGGCCGGCCGGGGCATCGGGCGCGAGCACGCCCTGCTGTTCGCCGCCGAGGGGGCCAAGGTCGTGGTCAACGACCTCGGTGGCGCCGTCGACGGCTCGGGGGACGACCGCAGCCCGGCCCAGCAGGTGGTCGACGAGATCACCGCGGCCGGCGGCCAGGCCGTGGCCAACGCCGACGACATCACGGACTGGGACGGGGGCAAGCGGCTGATCGACGCTGCCGTCGAGACCTTCGGGGGTCTCGACGTCCTGGTCAACAACGCCGGCATCCTCCGCGACCGGGTGGTGGTCAACATGTCCGAGCAGGAGTGGGACGCCGTCATCCACGTCCACCTGAAGGGCCACTTCGTGCCCACCCGCCACGCCGCCGCCTACTGGCGGGAGCAGACCAAGGCCGGCCACGAGGTCAGGGCCTCGGTCGTCAACACCTCGTCGACCTCGGGCCTCCTCGGCAACCCGGGCCAGTCCAACTACGGTGCGGCCAAGGCCGGCATCGCTGCCTTCACCACCATCTGCGCCGACGAGCTGGTCCGCTACGGAGTGCGGGTCAACGCCATCGCCCCGGCCGCCCGGACCCGGATGACCGAGCAGACGCCCGGGTTGGCCGACATCGTCCAGGCGCCGGCCGACGCGGCGATCTTCGACAGCTGGGACCCGGCCAACGTCTCGCCGCTCGTGGCCTACCTGGCCACCGAGGGCTGCCCGGCCACGGGCAAGGTCTACTTCGTCCAGGGTGGCCAGATCCGCCTGTTCCAGCCGTGGACGATGACCGACACCCTGGAGAAGGGCGACCGCTGGACCGTGGCCGAGCTCCAGGCGGAGATGCACAAGCTCGGGGGCTGAGTGGTGCTCCGGGCCGGGGGGACCGGCCCGTCA
>DAHUZK010000045.1 GCA_027306605.1 Acidimicrobiaceae bacterium | reverse complement strand
GCCACCTGCCGGAGGGACGGTCTCCATACGCAGGATCGTCGCCATCGGTGGCTGTTCGTCGCAGCTCACGTCGGTGTGCCAACCATTGCCGGCGACCACTTTCGACCGGTCGTCGGCGTGGATGATCATGACCTCGGGGTGCCCGTCCAGTGAGGGGGCAGCAGGATGGACGTGGAGAGCACCCAGGCGGGCCCGAGCGCCTTGTGTTGCTCAGGCGTCAGCTGCTGGTCGCGAAAGAACAGGACCTGGTGGAGGGCAAAAGCCCGCGCTATATCCTCCCACTCCCGGTCGTCGAGTCGGGCGAGGTTGATTCCCTTGACCTCGGCACCGATCGACGGCGAGAGGGGCTCGACGGTGATCGACGACGAGTGAGTGTGAGGCATGGCCGCAGGCGAGACCATGCCGCGATCCTAGAACCCCGGTCTGGGGTCTTCAACGGGCCCGCTACTGAGGCGGGCCCGTCCCCAGCGTTACGTCCAGAGTCAAGGATTGCCCCGACTGGTCTACATAGTGGACTGTGACGGTCGAGCCAGGTGTGAGCTCGAGGAGGGCCGCGGTCAATCCTTCCGGAGAGGTCACCGTCGTGCCATTCAGCGCGGTGATCGTGTCGCCGCTGCTCAGTCCGGCCCGTTGCGCCGGACCATCAGAGACGACGTCTGCGATGAGCGCTCCCTCGGAACCGTCGGAGGGTATCGTCACCTGCACGCCCAAAAATGGGGTTGGACCGATGTGCACGGTCGCCGAACGGTGACCGGAGACGATCTGGGTGGCAATCTCCCGGGCGGTGGCAATCGGGACTGCGTACCCTTGCGTCGCATTGGACCCGAACTGGTACGCCTGGGATGCGGCGGTGACCATCCCTATCACGCGAGCGGAGACATTCACGAGGGCCCCGCCCGAATAGCCGGGCACGATGTTGGCGTTGGTCTCGAACAATCCCGTCAGCTCCTCTGAAGTTCCGCTGACCTGGTCCTGTGCGGAGATGGACTGCTCCAACGCCGTAATCTTGCCTCCGGCATGGCTGGGCGTGCCGCCGGCCCCTTGGGCGTTGCCGACCGCTACGGCCCCATCTCCGACGGCGACGAGGTTGGAGGCGCCCATCGCGATTGTCTGCAGGCGTGACGCGTTGGTCAGACGGAGGACTGCGACATCGTGCGAGCGGTCGTACCCGAGCACGGTGGCGCCATACGTCTGGCCGTTGCCGATGTCGCGCACGCTCAACGAAGTTTCCCCTTCGATGACATGGTTGTTCGTGAGCACGACACCGCTCGAGGTGAGAACCATGCCGGTACCGGCGCCCTGTACGGCCTGATAGGAGTCGGTCACGTTGATGTCGACCAGCGTCGGTGCTGTAGCGCGAGCAAGTGCAGTCGAGTTGGCCGGCGAGCCAGGGGCCAGGGAGTTCGAGCCACCTTGACCGGTCGTCGTGGTGGTCGAGCCGAAGATCGGGGGTTTGGACGAGGGTGCCACCACTGCACCGACGACGAGGCCCAACGCCAAGAGCACGGCCGCACCAGCAACGATCGTTCCGGTGTGCAGATGGTGGTGGTGTCGTTTCCCGGTTGAGGCGCCCGCATGTGCGGCGGAGCTGGGAGGATCCGGGACCGCCTGCTGCTCGGTGGCTCGACCGTCATCAGGCATGAGAAGCAGCCTGACGCTGCAGTGTTCGCCGGCACCAGGGTCCAAGGGCCTTTCGCAGCTGAATTGCGGTGGATCGCTTTGGTGTCCGGTGCCGAGCGATGGGGACCTTGGACCCTGCCGGAAGGCTGAACGGAGGTGGAGATTGGCAGGACGCGGCGGCCGAGGAGATGGAATGGCGATTCAGAGGGAGCCACTGGGAGTTCACCTTTGTGTCGCGCAAGATTCGCCGAAAGCAGCCCTTCGTGCGTTCCGTGAGAACGTAACGTCCGGTGAGAACCGAACGTCGGCCGGCGAGCGGCATGGGCTGCGCCAATCCAATCCACGGAACTGGGGGATGGGCGAATGAGAGTGTTCGAGCGATCGTCTTCGAGGGCTTTGCGTCCGCCTGACCACATAACGACTCCAACGTGGGGTGACAGGCGATGAAGCTGCCCGACTCCGTCCTCGCAATCGGGCAGCTGCTGCATCGGATGCAGCACCCCGGACGTCGCCGTCGTCGGGTTTGGGTCGGACCACAGCGTGCGCATATCGAAGTGAAGGGTGTCCACCGGATTGAAGGCGAGCCACTCGCTCGTCACCTCGAACGAGAGATCGAGCGTCTGGAGGGCGTGCACTGGGCCCAGGTCAATGCGATCGTCGGCAGCGTTGTGGTGGCCTTTGATCCAGAGGGCCTTGAAGTGGGTGACCTCGTCGACGTCGTCGAGCAGGTCGAGGAGGTCCACGGCATGAGCCAGGAGCGGTTCACGGCGGACCGCCCGGAGCATCCAGGCGACGTGGAACCGCTCCAGCGCAACCTCATTGCAGCGGCATCCGATGTTGCCGGTCTCGGACTCAGTCTCTTCGGTCGCGTGCTCCAGACGACACCGGTCCCGGCCGAGGTCGCTGCGATCATCATGTTCCTCGATCATCAACCCCGATTGAGGAAGTTCTTGGAGGAGCGAATCGGTGTCGCAGCCACGGATCTCGGCCTGGGACTGTCCAGCGCAGCGGCCCAGGCCCTGACCCAGGGACCGCTCGGTCTCCTCGCCTCGCTCGGTCACCGGGTGAGTGTGGTCTGGGAGCTGGCTGGAGAGCGCCGAGTGTGGGAGGTGCGTGAGAGCGAGCTGGCTGGTCGTCGCCATGCTCTCCCCCTAGGTGCGCTCGAGTTCGACGAGCGGCCTGTTCCCATGCCCCAGGGGCCGGTCGAGCGCTATGCCGACCTCGCCGCGTTGGCGTCGATTGCTGGGTTCGGTGCCGGGTTGATGGCAACACGCAGCCCTCGACGAGCAGCCAATTTGCTACTGGCGGGCATTCCAAGACCCTCCTCGACCGGCCGCGAGGTGTTCGCGGCACATCTTGGGCGTGCGCTGGCAGATCGGGGGGTGCTCGTCCTCGATCGGTCCGTGTTGCGCAGACTCGATCGGATCGACACCGTGTTGTGCGACGGCGCGTTGCTGTGGACAGGGCGGGAAAGAGTCGGGTCTGTGATTCCGATCGGCGGCATGGACGCCGAGGTCGTCCGTCGCGCAGCGGCCGCGGCGCTTGATCCGTTTGACGACACTGCCGCTTCAGCGCCAACCGTCACCTCTACCCTTGGACCCGTGCGGGCGGAAGCCACGCTCGACATCCCCGAGACGAGCCTGGACGCGCTTGGGCCGTCGGAGGCTCTGCGCACGGTCGTGGCGGATGACGAGGTCATCGGTCTGGTGGCGCTCGAGCCCGAGCTGGACCCACTGGCCGACGAGCTCGTCGAGAGCGCACGCCGAGCGGGCTTCGAATTCCTCGTTGCCGGGGAGGGCGACGCCGTCGCGCGTCAGTTTGACTCGGTGCGAGCGATGCCGGGTGGGCGCAGGATGGTGGGATCTGTTCATGACCTCCAGCGTGAGGGACACGTGGTCCTCACCGTGTCCGCCTCCCAGCACGCGGCGCTCCGGGCCGGAGATTGCAGCGTGGGTATCGTCGGAACCGGCCATCCCCCCTGGGGCGCGCATCTCGTCGCAGGCAGCGGCCTCGAGGATGCGTGGCTCACCATTGAAGCGGCACGGACTGCGGCACAGGTGAGCCGCCGCAGCGTGCTCTTGTCGGTTGCCGGCTCCAGCGTGGGTGGTCTGTGGGCGCTGCTGGGACCCAGCGCGAGTGCCGGGCGCCGGGCGTCCCTGCCGGTGAACGTCTGCTCGCTCGCCGCACAGGCAACCGGATTCTTGGCGGCTCTCGGCGTGCGGCAACGTACGGCTCCCCGTGAACGCAAGAAGGCACCGTGGCACGCCATGGCACCCGACTCTGTGCTGTCGGTGGTGAGCTCGTCGAGCTCGGGCCTGGGAAAAGACGAGGTACGTGCCCGCCGGACGCCAGAGACGATCCCGGCCTCGCCATTCCTCGAGATGCTGTCCGCACTCGGCGAGGAGCTTGCCAACCCTTTGACTCCGGTGCTCGGACTCGGTGCCGTCCTTGCGGCCGCGGTCGGCTCAGTCACAGACGCCGCCCTCGTCGGGTCAGCCCTGTTTGCCAACGGACTCCTCGGTGCGTCCCAGCGGATCCGGACGGAACGTTCGTTGGAGCGGCTGTTCCAGAGATCGGCGACGAAGGTCACGGTTCGACGTGACGGCACTGAGCGTCAGATCGACGCGCCCAGTCTTGTCGCTGGCGACGTCATAGAACTCGAAGCAGGCGACGTCGTTCCGGCAGATTGCCGAATTCTTCAGGCGGTGGCCTGCGAAGTCGACGAATCCCGGCTGACTGGGGAGTCGCTACCCGTGGGCAAGTCACCGGAACCGGTCGTTGCCACGGCGATCGCCGAGCGTTCGAGCATGCTCTACGAGGGGACTTCCCTGGTTGCGGGTGAGGCGCTCGCCGTCGTGGTGGCCACGGGCGACCAGACGGAGGCCGGTCGGGCATTGGTGGGCGCAGAGGGTCCGGCAGCGAGTGGCGTCGAGACACGATTGGCCGGCCTGACCCGAGTCGTCATCCCGTTCACTCTCGCCGCCGGCGCAGCGGTCACTGCTCTCGGTGTGCTCCGCGGCCGCCCCCTGCACGAGGTGATCAGCACGGGCGTCAGCCTGAGTGTCGCAGCGGTGCCGGAGGGCCTGCCACTGCTCGCGAGCGTGGCAGAGCTCAGCGCGGCCCAACGCCTGTCACAACGTCAAGCACTTGTTCGGAATCCCCGGACGATTGAAGCTCTGGGACGGGTAGATGTGCTGTGCTTCGACAAGACCGGCACTCTGACGAGTGGGAAAATCGGTGTGCAGCTTGTCTCCGATGGAGTCGACGCGGCTCAGATCGAAGAGCTGACGGAATCAACGAGAACCGTGCTCGCAGCAGCCGTCAGGGCGACGCCGGTGAACGAAACAGACGACGAGGAACTGCCGCACGCCACCGATCGGGCGGTTCTCGAGGCGGCTGAGCGCGCCGGCGTCTCGGCGTCTGATGGCGTCGGCGAATGGCGTCCCATCGGGGAGCTCGCGTTCGAGCCAGCTCGGCGCTTCCATGCTGTCGTCGGCTCGGGGTCGGACGGGGCGATCGTGGCGGTGAAGGGTGCCCCCGAAACGATCATCCCGCGGTGCGACTCCTGGGGATCGCCACAGGGCCCGATGCAACTCGACGACCGCAGTCGGGCCGACCTCAAAGCGGAGGTAGAGGGCCTGGCTGCCCGTGGGTTGCGTGTCCTGGCCGTTGCGCAGCGCGATGCGTCGGCCCGTCCTGACATGGATGCGGATCGCGTCTCCGGTTTGTGTCTGGCTGGGTTCCTCGGTCTCGCTGATCAGGTCAGGCCCACGGCGATCGCCGCGGTCGAGCATCTACGCAAGGTCGGAGTGCAGATCATGATGATCACCGGAGACCATCCGAGCACGGCGGAGACGATTGCCGCCGACCTGTCCATCCTCGACGACCGCCGAGTGCTCACTGGTGCAGACTTGGATCAGGCGAGCGACGTCGAGTTGGTCCAACTGGTGCCGGGAGCCTCGGTCTTCGCACGGGTGACTCCTGCCCACAAGGTCAGGATCGTCAAAGCGTTGCAGACGTCCGGACACGTCGTCGCCATGACGGGCGATGGTGCAAACGATGCGGCCGCGATCCGCCTGGCGGATACGGGTATTGCCCTCGGGCGGCGGAGTGCGCCGGCCGCAAGATCGGCAGCTGACCTCGTGGTCCTCGACGATCGGCTCGAGACGATCATCGACGGCATCGTCGAGGGCCGGGCGATGTGGGTCTCGGTGCGAGACGCCCTGGCGATCCTCTTGGGAGGCAATTTGGGGGAGGTCGCATTCATAGTCGGGGGGACACTGGTCACGGGTAGCTCGCCGCTCAATGCCCGTCAGCTCCTGCTTGTGAATGCGCTGACCGATCTGCTCCCGGCGATGGCGATCGCGCTCCGTCCTCCGGCGCACCGCGCACCGGAGACACTGCTGCACGAGGGCCCCGAGGCCTCGTTGGCATCGCCGTTGCTGCAACAGATTGCCTTGCGCGCCTTCGTCACCGCCGGCGGCTCCGGAATGGCCTGGTTGCTGGCCCGGTCCTCGGGAACCCGGAGACGGGCGAGCACGGTGGCACTCGCTGCGTTGGTCGGGACCCAGCTCGGGCAGACCCTTGTCGCCGGAGGCTCGAGCCCCGTCGTCGTGCTGTCGACCGCCATATCGGCGGCGGCGTTGTTCGGGGTCATCCAGACTCCCGGGATCAGTCAATTCTTCGGCTGCCGGCCACTGGGCCCGATCGGGTGGAGCATCGCAGCTGGGTCCAGCATCACGGCGACGGGCGCCTCACTGGTGATCCCGTGGGGCGCGCAGCGGTTGGGGATGGCGTTCGGATGAGGCTGGCGTGTCGGGCACCACGGCCAGCCACTCCCTGCGTGTGTTGTGCAACTGTTGTGAGGGGGAGAGTTCGAACGGCTCTATGGAACGACGCCGGTCATCGCCAGAATCGCTGTTAGGCGGGGCCGGGCCGAGGCGGGAAAACGGGGACTCCCGGCCCCGCCCGACTGCCTATGAGCCCTGAATCGATCGAAACGTGGCGCTCAAGGGGACGACAGATCTTCGACTTCGTCCGCACATCGGAGCGTCAGCTGTCGAGCTCGCTCCACGTGAGCGACGTCACGGTATTGGCGGCAGCCGACCAGCTTGCGGCAGCGACCAAGGTGGCCCTGGCCTGGTTGACGGCGAACCCGTGCCCCGACTCGAGAATTGGAGTTCAAGCGGCCCGAATGTTGAACAACTGCGCCGAGGTGGCGCGGACGGCTCAGCGGGTTGCTGCAGACCCGACATCTGACACTCAGGCGGCGCGTAGCCGCCTGGAGAACCTGGCTGTGGTCATTCGAGTGGGCATTCAAACGTTGGATCGCTGGTAACGGAACACATCGATCCTCAACGCGCTAGTGCCGCCACCCGGTTCAAAGCGTTACCCACGAGTCGGCGAGCCTCATCGGCGAGCGGGCGGATCTGCTCCCGTCCGGTCAGTGTTGCCATTACGCCAGGATCCATCGCCTCGACAAGGACGCCCCCCGGGACCTCACGGATCACGACGTTGCACGGCAGGAGGACGCCGATCTGGGGCTCCAGATCGAGGGCTCGGCTGGCCAGGTTCGGATTGCACGCGCCCACAATCACGTAGCGGTCAACCTGCTTGCCGATCTTCTCCTTGAGGGTGGCCTGAACGTCGATCTCGGTGAGTGTCCCGAATCCCTCCTCCGCAAACGATGCTTTCACGTGTGCCAGTGCCTCCTCGAATGGGACAGTCAGTTCGACGCTCTCTTCAAAGATCACGGGCTTCCTCCTTTGTGGTCGGTACCGCCCTTGTGGTCGGTACTGCCTTACAGACGAGCGACCCTTCAACAGACAAGCGCCATGCTCGTTCGGGGTCTAGGGCCAAAGGGCCCGAGCCGCATTGCCTCGCCCCTCGGCGAGGGCGCCGGGGCGGCCACGTGGACCTGCTCACTCAGCCTCGATACCTTGAAGAAGCCGGGTCGACGAGAGGAGACATCGTGGTCCGTGGAGAAGGTCTGACGGTCGCGCGTGGGGTCAGCCCAGACGAAGCCTTCGATTTCGTGCTCGACCCGGCACAATATGTGAAGGCAGATACGAAGATGATCTGGGTCACCAAACTGGCGGACCTTCCGAGCGGTATGATTGCACGCGAGGACGGCAGGTTCCTGGGAACGTTCAGAGGATCCGTCATCACGCGCTACTCCTGGCGTCGTCCGACGAGCATCGATGTCGTTCTCGAACATGGGGTGCCCCGCGGCCTCCATGCCTGGTTCGAGATCACGGCGGTCAACGGAGGTACGCAGATCCGCCATGTGGAGGAACTGGACCTCGGCCATGGACCGCTCGGCTTCGTGCACGACTTGGTGGCTCGAGGTTGGTTCGCCCGGTCGGTCCGGGCGGAGGTGGACGAGATCGGCCGGTTGCTCGAGACCGGGGAGCGAGGACAGCGGCTGCACGCCTTGTGAGCCTGACCAAGGAGCGGATCAGCGAGATGGCAGCTGGCCACCCTCGAGGGCTCCGTACTCGGCGATTTGACGGATCAGCACTCCTTTGACGAACCTGAATTCGTCCTGAAGATTCGAGCCAAATGTGCCGAACATCCGTAGTGCGATCCCCAGCGAGAGGGTCGCGACATCGGGAAAGGGCCTGAGCCCGGAACGGGAGGTGGACATTGGAGGCGACCGAAGCTGCCCAATGCTGCTCAACGCGCTCCGATGACCTTCGTTCCCTGATCCGTTCCGACCTCGATCGGTACCTCTATTACACCAAGCGTACCTACAGCCCGCGCGCGGCCGCAGTGGTCTTGGCGACACAACCGGGATTCCTCGCCACTGCGCACTACCGTTTCGGGCACTGGGCGCATCAGCAAAGAGGGCTCAAAGGACGTTGGGGCAGGATTCTTCATCTGCTGGGACGGAGGCCGGTCGAGGTTCTGACGGGCATCTCGATACTGCCCTCAGCCCATATCGGCCGAGCCCTCTACATTGCGCATTTTGGCGGGGTCGTCGTCGGACCCTGCGTCATCGGTGACCACTGCAATCTGGGCCACGACACCCTGATCGCAACGAGCGGGCGGGGCGAGGGGCGAGGGGCACCGCAATTGGGGGATCGGGTGAACGTGACGTGCGGAGCCCGCGTCGTGGGACCAGTGCATATCGGTGACGACGTCATGATCGGCGTCAACGTCGTGGTCACGAGGGATGTGCCGGCCCGCACGGTTCTCGCCGCACCATCACCCATCGTGGTATCCCAGCGCGGATCCTTCGATTACGTGCGCTACCCAGACGACGAATCCGATTCGGATCGAAATGAATCAGTGCAATTGATCGAGAACTCTGAAGACACGACCCGCGAGTCAAAGCATCTTCGTCAACGACTCGGTCCTGCCCAGCGTCCATAATCTGTGCGACGGGGTGACCCCACATCGATGGCATCCGCGCCTCCGCCCGGTTTTGCCGAGCGCGTCAGGCTGGCTGCAGGTCGCGCGCCGTCGGAAGCGAGGGTTCGTCGGGCAGCGGTAGCTGCGCCGGCAGAATCGCACGGCAGATGAGGCATGGCTCTCCGCCGTAGGTGGTCGGATGCTGTGCGCCACAGTGAGTGCAGGCCACTCGCTCGGACCGTCGAAGGACGATCCGCTTGGTCCACGCCCACAGACCGCCCGGCACTGCGAACAGCGTTCGACGCACGTTCGCCAATCCGGGAATCCGTGTCGCCACCAGTCCGGGGATTCGCAGGGTCACGGTCGGATCACGTCTCGCTGGCGCCCGCCTCGCCGGTCTCGCTGGCATCGCCGACGCGGGTCTCGTCGGCATAGCCGGCATCGCTGCGGCCGGCGCCGCCGGCGGCGCCGGCTGGTTGTCCGTCAGGGCCGGTTCGGCGGTCGCGGCGTTCGCTGGTCCCGGAAGAGGAGCGCTCGGGGCGACCGTGCGTGCAGCACCGGCCGGCTCCCGGGATGCACTCTCGGGCATCGCCGGCGCGTCGCCGCCCTTCACCACGTGCCGACCCTGGGCGACGTGCCGCCCCGTGGCTGCCTTGGCGTCCCCCTGCTCCAGCTCATCACGAAGCAATTCGAGCTCTCGTTCCGCCCGAGCGGCACGATCGAGAAGACCTCGAAGGCCGGTGGCTTCCAGGGCCGCGCCCGCCATGATCTCGTAGAACTCTTGGGGTGTCGTGATCGACTTCGGCATGGCATAGGTGTCCCGCTCGGCCAGTCCCTTCGCAGCCAGGTGGACGTGCCACTCGTACTCCGAGGGGAAGAGCTGGTCGCGAGCAGCAGCAGCCGCTGCCTGCTTTGCCGTCTTCTGCTTCTTCAGCTTGGGTCTGTCAGTCCCCATCTGGCCACATCCTCCTCGGCTTCAATGGGCCAAGCTTCCGGGGGTGCCGCCAAGTCAGAGGATCCCCCGTGGGCTGGTTTTCCGTCGGGTTCCGACCCAAGAGACCGGTTCCCAAGGAAAGGTTACCCCTGATGGCGTCAGAGGCAACCACAGTGTGGCGGTTCAGGGCCCGCATTCCGGGGCGGAGGGCACGATTTCGCTGCGCCGAGACCGTTGGGGTGGCAATTTCGTGTCCGACGCGCTTGGTGTCGGTTGCAGTGACTCGGTCTTGGACCCGGCCCTTCCGAGATGGTCGGCGGCCCGAGCGGCGAGCGCAATGATGGTCAGCGCCGGATTCGCACTGCCCCGTGTCGGGCACACGCTCCCGTCCACGACGAAGAGATCGGGTACGGCGAAGGTCCCGCACGGTCCTGTCCACGACGCCTGTCCTGAACTCCGTTGATTCGTTATCGCTTCTTCCGCTCCGCCTTGTGATGCATCTCCTCCAGCTCGGCCCTGGCCGCGTTCACGAGTGACCTGTCGTTGTCACACATGGAATCGCCCAGTGGATGGGTCAACGCGCGCCGCGGAAGTACCGGAGGTGAGACCGGTCTTCTGGTGGTCACGCCGAAGGAGGGAGGCGACGAGACCCATTCCGCCGGCCAGTCCGAAGAAGCGGGACGAAGGTGGGCGGCCCCATCTCCGCGTTGTGGCACAGCAGCTTTCAGCCGCCGGGACGCCGTGCGATGCCGCGAAGGTGAAGGTGAAGGTGAAGGTATTGGCCGTGCCGGCTGTTCAGCAGCACGCTGGCCCGCTCGTGCTCGAGTCAGACTTCGAGCCCGGTGATGGCCGCGACCAGCGCCGTGCGCTCATCGCCCTCGGGTGGGCGGGCCGGCCCATCACGACTTGAGTTCCCTGATCTTGTCCCGCCACAGCGTGCTGGCGATCGTCGCCCGCCGCGGCTGTCCGGCGAGAAACGCCTTGACGAATCCCTTGGCCTGCTCGTACTGGACCTTCCCGGGCATGGGGGGCTCGTCGGGGTTGACGACGACGTCGACGAGCGCGGGACCCGGGTACGAGAGAGCCTCTTTGACCGCGGGGACGACCTCTTCGGCCTTCTCCACGCGGATGCCTCGACCTCCGCACGCTTCGGCCCACGGAGCGAAGTCAGGGGCACTCCCGAAGCGGATGCCGAACTCGGGATACCCCAGCACGAGCTGCTCCCACATGATCTGCCCGAGGGAAGCGTTGTTGTTGACGACGACCTTGATCGGCAGCCCGTAGCGCGCCGCGGTCCCGAACTCGGCCATGAGCATGGCGAAACCACCGTCGCCCACGAACGCGATGCACTGCCGTCCCGGATGGGCGATCTGGTTGGCGATGGTGTAGGGCAGCCCGGGCGCCATCGTCGCCAGGTTTCCCGACAGGAAGAACTGGCGGTCGTGGCGAATGGTGAAGTGGCGCGCCGCCCAGGTGGCGATGGTGCCGGAGTCCGACGTCAAGATGGCGTCCTCGTCAGCCAGGCGATCGATGGCCGCCATCAGGTACTGGGGCTGGATCGGATCGGTTTCGATGCCCTCCAGAGCCCGCATCCTCTTGCGCCACTCGTCCATCCGCGCGGAGATGTCCCGAAGGAAGGACGCGTCGGCCTCGCCGTCGAGGTGAGGAGCGAGGGCACGGAGGCCCTCTTTGGCGTCGGCGATCATCGGCACGTCCGTCGGAAGCCGGTTGCCGGCGCGGATGGGATCGCTCTCTATCTGGACGACCTTGCAGCCTCCCGGTTCGGGCAGGTACTTGGTGTAGGGGAAGTTGGTCCCGACCATGAACAGCGTGTCGCATCCCTCCATGGCGTCCATGGCCGGAGCGGTTCCCAGCAGCCCCAGCCCCCCGATGCAGAGCGGATGGTCGTCGGGGATGACCGCCTTGCCCGACAAGGTCTTGATGACGGGGCTCTTCAGCTGTTCGGCCACTCGGAGAACCTCGTCTCGAGCTCCCAGGGCCCCGGCTCCGACGAGCATCGCCACCTTCGTCCCGCCGTTGAGGACGTCGGCGGCGGCCTGGACGTCTTGCTGTCGTGGCACGCCGGGCGCAGGCAGATAGATCGGCGCGGTCGGCTTGTTGACGGCTGGCGCGGGCGCGCTCCAGGGATTGGCGCCGGCGTCGGCGACCTGGATGTCGGTGGGGATGGTGAGATGGGCCACCCCGCGCCGGGTCAGGGCGTGGCGGACGGCAATGTCGACCAAGGTCGGCAGCTGGGCCGGCACGTGGATCATTTCGTTGTACTCGGCCACGTCGACGAAGAGCTTGTCCAGAGCCACCTCCTGCTGGTAGCCCGTGCCGAGCATCTGCGACTCCTGCATGCCGGTGATCGCCAGCACCGGTTGGTGGTCGAGCTTGGCGTCGTAGAGGCCGTTCAGGAGGTGGATGGCTCCCGGTCCCGAGGTCGCCAGGCAGACGCCGAGCCGGCCGGTGGACTTGGCGTACCCCGTGGCCATGAACGCCGCAGCTTCTTCATGATGGACCAGGACGAAGCGGACCTTGTCCTGGTGCCGCCGCAGACCCTCCATGATGCCGTTGATGCCGTCGCCCGGCAGCCCGAAGATCGTGTCGACGCCCCAGGCCGAGAGGCGTTCGACGAGGACTTCTGCAGTGATCTTGGACATGGGTGACCTCCGAGCACAACCCCGCGTGGCGCGGCGTCCTACACGGTGTCCCTACCCCCGGCATCACGCCTCAACCTCAGCCCGGCCATGGCGCCGGCAGCGGCGCAGCCTCGGTGGGACCGGCCGTTTGCCTCATCCCGTTCATGGAAATGTGTCGACTCGAGGGAGATCCGGGGTGGCTCAGCCTCCGAGGTGTGTGCCCAGGCCCGGGGCGGCGTAGGCCGTCTCGGCATGGACGCGCAGGTCCAGCCCGTCGAACTCCACCTCGGGCGTGACGCGCAGCCCCACCAGACGGTCGACGAGGCGAGCCAGGCCATAGGACACGGCGAAGCAGTAGGACACCGCCACGACGAGCGCCAACCACTCGACGCCCAGGAGGTGGAACCCCCCGCCGCTGAACAGGCCGTTGCTCCCGCCGGGATTGATCGACTTGGCGGCGAACAGGCCGAGCAGCCCCATGCCCACGATGCCCCCGATGCCGTGCACGGCGAGGACGTCGAGGGAGTCGTCGTAGCGCCAACGGAACTTGAGCCGGACCGCCAGCGCGCACACGATGCCGGCCAGCGCGCCGATGAGCAGAGCCGGCATGGCACCGACGAACCCGGCGCAGGGCGTGATCGCCACCATGCCCGCCACGGCGCCCGAGGCCGCTCCGAGCGTGGTCGCGGCATGCTCACGCACGGCCTCGAAGATGATCCAGCCCAAGAGGCCCGCCGCCGCCGCCAGCTGGGTGTTGACGAAGGCGTGCACCGCGACCTCGTTGGCGCCGAGAGCGGAGCCCGCGTTGAAGCCGAACCAGCCGAACCAGAGGATCCCCGCACCGAGCAGGCTCAGAGGCACCGAGTGAGGCGGCATGGCCTCACGGGGCCAACCCGTGCGCCGGCCCAACACGAGCACCAGCGCCAGGGTCGAGAACCCCGAGTTGATCTCCACCACGGTGCCGCCCGCGAAGTCGAGCACACCCCGCTGGGCCAGCCAGCCGGTCGGGCTGAACACCCAGTGAGCCAGGGGCGCGTAGACGAGCAGGAGCCAGAGCACGATGAAGATCATGAAGGCGACGAAGCGCATGCGGTCGACGGTGCCGCCGCTGATGAGGGCGGCCGTGATGATGGCGAACATCATCTGGAAGACCATGATGGCGAGGGGCGAGACGTGGAAGGTGTGGGCCGAGAACCCGGGCAGGGTGTGACCCAGGTGGCCGACGCCCACCAGCCTCAAGGTCCCGATGACGCCCCCGCCCGCGTCCGAGGCGAAGGAGAGGCTGAAGGCGATCAAGGCCCAGACGACGGTGACCAGGCCCATGCAGATGAAGCTCTGCATCATCACGGACAGCACACCCTTGGCGCGCACCATTCCGCCGTAGAAAAGGGCGAGGCCCGGTGTCATGAACAGCACGAGGGCGGCGCTGATCAGGACCCAGGCGGTATCACCAGAATTCATGCGTCTCCTCAGTCTGACCGGCGGCGTGGACGCAGACCGGTGCGAGGGCAGGCTTTCGGACGCAGGGCACGCTAGTCGGGGCGGCCTGCTCGGAAGAGGACGGCCGTCGGGCGCGCGCCACCCGGGAGCCTGGGTAGCGTTGCCCCGAGTTCGATCAGGGAAGGCGACACCATGGACGAGTCGGTTCGACAGCACAAGTTCCTCCTCGACGAGTCGGAGATGCCGACCACCTGGTACAACGTGGTGCCCGATCTGCCGAGCCCCCCTCCGCCCGCCCTGCACCCCGGCACGCTCGAGCCGGCGGGCCCCGAGGACTTCGCGCCGCTGTTCCCGATGGAGCTGATCCTCCAGGAGGTCTCCACCGAGCGCTTCGTCGACATCCCCGGCGCCGTCCTCGACGTGTACCGCCAGTGGCGTCCCAGTCCTCTGTTCCGGGCGCACCGCCTCGAACGGGCGCTCGGGACGCCCGCCCGCATCTACTACAAGTACGAGGGCGTCAGCCCCGCCGGCAGCCACAAGCCCAACACGGCGGTGCCGCAGGCGTACTACAACGCCAAGGCGGGTGTCCGGAAGCTCACGACCGAGACGGGGGCGGGGCAGTGGGGCTCGGCGCTGGCCTTGGCCTGCGCCCTCTTCGGGCTCGAGTGCGAGGTGTGGCAGGTCGGTGCGAGCTTCGACCAGAAGCCCTATCGGCGGCTCATGATGGAGACCTTCGGCGCCACCGTGCACCGGTCCCCGTCGGACGTGACGGCTGCGGGCCGCAAGTACCTGGCCGAGGACGCCGACCATCCCGGGTCGCTCGGCATCGCCATCTCAGAGGCGGTCGAGGTGGCGGCCCAGGACCCCGACATCCGCTACGCGCTCGGCAGCGTCCTCAACCACGTACTGCTCCACCAGACGATCATCGGCGAGGAGGCGCTGCTCCAGCTGGCTCAGGCGGGCGAAGCCGGCCCCGACGTGATCGTGGGCTGTACCGGCGGGGGTTCCAACTTCGCCGGTCTGTCCTTCCCCTTCCTGCGCGAGAAGCTGGCCGGTCGGATGACTCCGACGATCCGTGCGGTCGAGCCGGCATCGTGCCCGTCGCTGACGCGTGGCGTCTACGCCTACGACTTCGGGGACTCGGCCGGCATGACGCCGTTGATGAAGATGCACACCCTCGGCCACGACTTCGTTCCCGATCCGATCCACGCCGGCGGCCTCCGCTACCACGGGATGTCCCCGCTGCTCAGCCACATCTACGAGCTGGGCCTCATCGAGGCCGTCGCCCTTCCGCAGTCGGAATGCTTCGCCGCCGGCGTCGAGTTCGCCCGCACGGAAGGCATCGTGCCGGCCCCCGAGCCGACGCACGCCGTCGCCGCCGCCGTGCGTGAAGCGATCCGGGCCAAGGAGGCGAACCGTGAGACGGTCATCCTGACGGCGCTGTGCGGGCATGGCCACTTCGACCTGGCCGCCTATGACGACTACCTCCACGGGCGTCTGGTCGACGAGGACGTCACCGATGAGCGGCTGTCCGCCGGGTTGGCGACCGTTCCGTCCGTCGGCTGAACGTCTCCGGACGCGACGAGGCGAGCGGTTCCAAGGCGATGGCGCGTCACCGGACGCAGCACCGCAAGGAGCTCAGCGACCTCTTGGCCCAGCGACCCGGTTGGCGCCTGGAACCCCAGTCCACTCCCGGGGCCCCGCCGCTGTGGTGCTACACGGACGACGAACCTCCCGAGTTCTCGGTGTCGGCGCTCGAGGACGGGGTGCTCCTCCGCGAGCTGTCGAGCGAGCAGGTGATCAGGTTCGCCGACGTTGAAGCGCTGACCTCATGGCTCCGGGCACACCGGCCCGACGCACTCCGGGAACCACCCACGAGGTTGCACGGCAAGGCCCGGATCCGGAATTTCTTCGAATGGAGCTGAAGCCGGGGACGTTCGAGGCCGAGATGAATGAGCGGGAGGTGCGATGACGACCGAGCACGACCGAATGCACTTTCGGAGGATGGACGAGGGGACCGACGCCGATTTCGCGTTGCTGGCCAAGGTCCACGCCTCCGCCGTCGCCGCGCTGCCGGACCTGTTGTTGGGCATGGTCGCGCAGTTAGGAGCCGACGACTACTACCCGATCGACCGTCGGTCGCACAGCCTGCAGACGGCGACGCGGGCCCTCCGTGACGGGCGGGACGAGGAGTACGTCGTCTGCGCGCTCTTGCACGACGTCGCCGAGTCTCTCGGGCCGTTCAACCACGGGGAGGTGGCGGCGGCGATCCTGCACCCGTTCATCGGCAACGAGAACTACTGGATGCTGGCGCACCATCAGGTCTTCCAGGTCTATTTCTTCGGCCAGCATCTCGGCATCGACCCCAACGAGCGCGATCAGTTCATCTCGAGCCCTTACTACGACAGGACCGTGGAGTTCACCTCTCTCTACGACGAGGTGTCCTTCGATCCCGACTACGAGAACGAGCCGCTCGAGACGTTCGAGCCGATGGTGCGCCGGGTCCTCTCCAAGGACTGGACTCCACCGGCCTGAGGCGGCGCACCGGCCCGCGCCACGAGGACGGCGGCACCGGCCAGGAGCACGAAGAGCGCGAAGAAGAAGGAATCGCCGGCGACGAGCTGCCACGCATCGAGATGCAGGTCGGTCGTGTGCTTGTAGGGGACCCACCAGATGGGCGCGCTCCAGAACACGACGGCGGTGACGGCGGCGACGATGCGGCCGCAGCGCGGCCGGTCGGCTGCCAGCGCCAGCCACAAGAGCGCCGGCACGATCCACACCATGTGATGGGCCCACGTGATGGGGGAGACGAGCAGTACGGTTCCCGCGCAGACCAGGACGCCGAGCATCGGCGACGACCGGCGGTGCGCCAGGGCCGCCACGCAGAGCCCGGCGGCGGCGGCGGCGGCGACGAGAGGCATCGCCACGGGATCGGGGACGATGCCGTGATGGAGGCGGTCGAGCGCCGACGTCAGGTCTTGGTTGGTCACGATCGAGAGGTCGCCGGCCCGGGCGGGCCGGAAGAGCGCCTTGGTCCAGAAGGACGCCGATGAGGCGGGCGACGCCGCGTAGGAGATCAGCTCGCAGGCGACGAAGGTCCCCGTGGCCACGGCGGCGGCGCGGACGCGACGGGTCAACAGCAAGAAGGGGATGAAGAGGAGCGGCGTCAGCTTGACCGCGGCGGCCAGGCCCGTGGCGACGCCCATGGGGGCCCGCCACCTGCCCAGCCGGCGCTGGCTCAAGAGGTCCCACGTCACCAGGAGGACGATGACCAGGTTCACCTGCCCGAAGCCGATGGTGATGAGGACCGGGTTCAAGAGGAGCGCCGGCAGGCTCAGCACGAGGGCGAGGCGGATCCGGGACCGGCGCTGGAGCTCGGGCTTGACGACCTGGAGGCTGAGGACGAGCAGCGCCACCAGCGCGGCCACGTTGACCAGCGTCCACACGGTCTGCACCGGGGCCACCGACGAGAAGGCACGCTGCCACGGTGCGAAGAGCAGCGCGGCGAAGGGCGGATAGGTGAACAAGAGGCTGGTATTGGGGAGGACGAGCGAGTAGAGGTGCGAGGTGAAGACGTAGCGCCCACCGAGGCGCAGATACACGCCGAGGTCCACTTCGTAGGTGCGCAGCGCGATGTAGAGGCCGTAGCCGAGGGCGGCGGCGAAGGAGAGCAGGGCCGGTCCCCAGCCGGTGAGCCGGGAAAGGCGCGAGCCGGGGTCGGTCAGGCGGCTGCGGGCGGGGGAGAGGGACTGGTCGAACGTCGTCACGGGTCGGTCGGCGAGGGGTGCGCCAACGGCTCCACAGGCATGGTAGCGGCCCGGCCGGCCGCCGCCCGGAATGCGCCGGACCCGGAACGGCGGGCATGACCAGGACTTCTGTACCCACGCCGCAGCACGGGGCGACCGTGCGCCGGGTCCACAGGAAAGTCCTGCAACGGCCCGTTAGCGTTGGAGGCCCACGGAGGATTCCGGGAGAGGGAATGAAGGCGGTCAGGCGAAGGGCGCACGGGGGGCGACGCGTGGGCGATCTCGACACGCGCGCCGTATCCAGTGTTGCCCCCAGGCGGTAGGAGGGGGCGGGAGGAC